>NZ_JAAIYB010000283.1 GCF_010894475.1 Myxococcus vastator | reverse complement strand
CCCCTGACCGCTGGGCAGGGAACCGTCCACAGGAGGCATGCGCGGAGTGTGCTTTCCGTGACTTCCCAGTGACACGCTGCTCCCAACCCTCCGGAATCCCAGCGTTTTCATGACGGCGGATTCGAGCCTGCGGGGCTGGTACGCAGGTTGCTGAGGCACTGACGCGCCGCACCGCGAGTCCACGCGGAGCGTGCGGTCGGGCGAGGTCCGGGACACCGGAGCCGTTCGGCGGAACCTCTCGCTCGGAGGCGCTCGGACGTGACGTCGTTGCGGCAGAAAGCGTTGAAGCGGGGTGCGCCGTGGCTGTGTGCCATGGCGGTGGCGTCGAGCGGCGCCGCCATGGCGGCCGCGCCGGCCAAGGCCCAGAGCGCGGCCACGAAGGGCACGACGGCCTTCTCCACGCAGACGGTGGTGGAGCGCGCGCGGACGCTGGCGGCCAAGCCCTACCAGGCGCCGCCGAAGTCCCTGCCGAAGGCGTACACGCAGCTCAGCTACGACCAGTACCGCGACATCCGCTTCCGTCCGGAGCGCGCGCACTGGCGCGACGCGGGCCTGCCCTTCCAGGTGCAGCTCTTCCACCCGGGCTTCCTGTTCCAGTCCCCGGTGGTGATGAACGTCGTGGAGGCGGGCCGCTCGCGGCCGCTGCGCTTCTCCCAGGACCTCTTCAGCTACGGCAAGGTCGTCAACAAGGCGGCCCTGCCTCGCGGCGGCGTGGACGGCTTCGCGGGCCTGCGCTTCCACCACCCGCTCAACCGCCCGGACCTCTTCGACGAGCTCGCGGTGTTCCAGGGCGCCAGCTACTTCCGCTCGCTGGGCCAGGGCAACCTCTACGGCCTCTCCGCGCGGGGCATCGCCATCGACACCGCGCAGCCGAGCCCCGAGGAGTTCCCGGAGTTTCGTGAGTTCTGGCTGGAGCGCCCGGCCTCCGGCGCGGACCAGGTGGTGGTGCACGCGCTGATGGACGGCCCCAGCATCACCGGGGCGTACCGCTTCACCATCACCCCGGGCGCGAACACGGTGATGGAGGTGCAGGCCACCCTCTTCTCGCGCCGCACCATCGACAACCTGGGCGTGGCGCCGCTCACCAGCATGTACCTGTTCGGTGAGAACGACCGCGCGAAGTTCGACGACTTCCGGCCGGAGGTCCACGACTCGGACGGCCTGCTGGTCTGGTCCAGGGACGGCGAGCAGCTGTGGCGCCCGCTGCAGAACCCGCGGCAGGTGCGCACCTCCAGCTTCCGCGCGGAGACGCCGCGCGCCTTCGGCCTGCTGCAGCGCGACACGGCCTTCCACAACTACGAGGACCTGGAGGCCCGCTACGAGCGCCGCCCCAGCGCGTGGGTGGAGCCCGTGGGCGAGTGGGGCCCCGGCGCGGTGCGGCTGGTGGAGATTCCGACGCCGGACGAGACGCACGACAACATCGTCGCCTTCTGGGTGCCGGACGCGCCGCTCACCCCCGGCACGCCGCTGCGCGTGGCCTACCGCCTGCACTGGGGCGCGAAGTCGCCCTGGGAGCACACGGGCGGCGTCGTCACCTCGACGCGCATCACCTCCGCCATCACCCCGGGCATGCCCGTGGGCGAAGGCGTCACGCCGGCCACGCGCCGGTTCATCCTCGACTTCTCGCGCACCGCCCGCGCCGAGGACGGGCCAGTGGAGGCGGTCATCACCGCGGCCAAGGGCCAGGTGCTGCGCTCCACCATCCAGCGCCATGAACCCTCCGGTGGCTGGCGCACCACCTTCGAGCTGGAGCCCGAGGGCACCAGTGAACCCATCGAGCTGCGCGCGTTCCTGCGGCGCGGTTCCGAGACTCTCACCGAGACCTGGAGCTACCTATGGATTCCGTGACGACGCCGAACACCTGCCCCTCCGTGACGACCGACTGGGTCCGCCCGGAGACGTGCGTGGCGCTCGACGCCTTCTTCCAGGGCTTCGGCTTCGAAGCCGCCGAGGACCTGGCCGCGCTGGCCGCCTGGGCGCTGGAGGGTGTCACCGCGTCCAACGTGAAGCCGCAGGCCGCCGTGGCCCTGGCCCGTGCCCGCGTGGAGACGTGGCTGACGCGCGTGCTGGACATGGACGTGGTGGGCGAGGGCCGGCTGCTGACCCGTGGCCGCGCCGCCTTCGTCCTCAGCGACGGCGCGCGCTTCGGCGCCACCGTGCTCACCCGGGACGCGGTGCCGCGCGAGCTGTCCCGCGCCCTGCGCGCCGCGGTGCCGGTGCCGGTGCCGGCGCAGGTCGCCACGCTGATGCCGGAGCAGCAGCTCGTGCTGTGGCCGCTGGGCGAGCGCCTGCGCCGCTGGCTGCGCGCCGGCCAGCCGGACATGTCCATCTCCCGCTGACGTCGCCTCCCGCTCCGGGAGATTCCTCGCGAGGTTCCGCCATGCACGCTCATTCGTTCTCCCCGGAGAGCGCCGGCATCCGGCGCCTCTTCGTCCTGGGCCTGGCCGCCGTGTCCACCCTGGTGGGCACCTGGGAGATGCACCGCCTGCTGAGCGCGCGCGGAACCACCGTCCCCGAAGGCGTGCTGCTGGTGCTCTTCGCGCTGTGCTTCGGGTGGATTGCCCTGTCATTCTGGACGGCGGTGGCGGGGTTCCTCCAACTCGCCGTGAGCAAGCGGCTGCCCGGCCTGCGCTGGCCCACGGCGGAGGAGTCCGCCACGCGGCTCACCGCGCGGACCTCTGTCGTGATGCCGGTCCACAACGAGGACCCGGCCTCCGTCTTCGCCAACGTGCAGGCCACCTACGAGTCCGTGGAGGCCACCGGGCAGTTGGACGCCTTCGACTTCTACATCCTCAGCGACTCCACCCGCCCGGAGGCCTGGATTGCCGAGGAGCTCGCCTGGGCGGACCTGTGCCGCCGCGTGGGCGGCCAGGGGCGCATCTTCTACCGGCGCCGCACGGACAACACCGGCAAGAAGGCCGGCAACCTCCAGGACTTCTGCGAGCGCTGGGGCCGCCACTACGACTTCACGATTGTGCTGGACGCCGACAGCCTGATGGACGGCCGCACGCTGGTGACGATGGCGCGGCTGATGGAGCTCAACCCGCGCGCGGGCATCCTCCAGGCGCCGCCGCTGAACGTGGGCCGCAGCACCCTCTTCGCCCGCCTGCAGCAGTTCGCCGGGCGCGTCTACGGCCCGGTGGTGGCCGCGGGCGCGGCGGCGTGGCAGCTGGGTGAGTCCAACTACTGGGGCCACAACGCCATCATCCGCACGGAGGCCTTCATCCAGCACTGCGGCCTGCCGGTGCTCCCCGGGCAGCAGCCCTTCGGCGGCCACATCCTCAGCCACGACTTCGTGGAGGCCGCGCTGATGCGTCGCGCCGGCTACACCGTGTGGCTGGTGACGGAGCTGGGCGGCAGCTTCGAGCAGCCCCCGCCGAGCCTGCTGGACTACGCGCAGCGAGACAGGCGCTGGTGCCAGGGCAACCTCCAGCACCTGAGCCTGGTGGCCGCGGGCGGCCTGCACCCCATCAGCCGGGGCCACTTCCTGATGGGGGTGATGTCCTACGCGGCGTCCCCGCTGTGGCTCCTGTTCCTGATGTCCGGGCTGATTGCCGGCCTCTACGACGGGTGGCTGTCCTTCTCCAACCCGCACCTGCTGGAGGACCTGGGCCCGGAGGCGCTGGCGTTCGACACCACGGGCGCGGTGCGGCTGTTCTCCGTGTCCATGGCCATGCTGTTCGCGCCCAAGTGCTTCGGGCTGCTGCTGGCGCTGGCCAGCTCGCGGGACTCGGCGCGGATGGGCGGCCGGCTTCGGCTGGTGCTGAGCGTGGTGCTGGAGAGCGTGCTGGCCACGCTGATGGCGCCGGTGATGATGCTGTTCCAGTCGCACTTCGTCTTCGGCACGCTGCTTGGCTACAAGGTGACGTGGTCCAGCCAGCAGCGCGACGACGCCGACCTGCCCTGGTCCGAGGCCGCCCGCCGGCACGCGGTCCACACCACCGTGGGCGGGGTGCTGTCAGCGGTGGCGTTCTTCCTGTCGCCCGGGCTGCTGCTGTGGCTGTCGCCCGTCGTGGCCGGCCTGCTGCTGTCCATCCCCCTCTCCGTCTTCACGTCCCGCGCGTCGCTGGGGCTGTGGCTGGAGCGGCTGGGCCTGCTCGTCATCCCCGAGGAGACGGAGCCGCCGCGCGTGCTGGAGCGGGCGCAGGAGGTGGCCGAGGAGCACGCGCTGGAGCCGGTGCGGGACGCGGTGGACCACGTCCTCTCCGACGCCAAGGCGCACGCGCTGCACCTGGCGCTGCTGGAGTCCCAGCCCTCGCCGGCCGCCGTGCCCATGGCGCTGGCCTCCGCGCGGCGCAAGCTGCTGGGTGACGACGTGGAGCCGCTGTCTCCGCCGGAGAAGACGGCGGTGCTGCTGGACGCGCACACGCTGACGGAGGCCCGCGAGCGCCGGCTGACGCTCGCGGTCTCCTGAGCGGCCGCGGGACTACGCGAAGAGGCGGCTCAGCACGGCCACCATCTGCGCCACGTCGGTGGCGCACGCCATCTCCCGGATGGAGTGCATGGACAGCATCGGGTTGCCCACGTCCACCGTGCGGATGCCGAGCTGCCCCGCGGAGATGGGGCCGATGGTGCTGCCGCAGCCCAGGTCCGTGCGGGTGACGAAGTGCTGCGGCGTCACACCGGCCTCGCGGCACAGCGCCGTGAAGAAGGCCCACGACTCGCCATCCGTGGCGTAGGACTGGTTCACGTTCGACTTGATGACCGGGCCCGCGCCCATGTGCGGCTGGTGCTTGGGCTCGTGCATGGACGCGTAGTTGGGGTGGATGGCGTGCGCCATGTCCGCGCTCACCAGGAACGAGTGCGCGATGGCGCGGTGGAACGCGTCCGGCTTGCCGTCGGAGTGCGCCAGCGTCAGGCGCTCCAGCAGCGTGCGCAGGAAGGGAGACGCGGCGCCCTGGGCGCTGCGGCTGCCCACCTCCTCGTGGTCGAACAGGATGACGCCGCTGGTGGCCTCGCGCGAGGCGCTGCTGGAGAGCAGCGCGGACAGGCTGGCGTGGCAGCTGGCCAGGTTGTCCAGGCGCGGCGCGTGGAGGAACTCGCCGTGCGCGCCCGAGCGGATGGACGGCTGCAAGTCATAGAGGCACAAGTCGTAGCCGAGGATGTCCGCCGCCTGCGCCTTCACGCCGCCCTTGGCCAGCTCCTCCAGCAGCAGCCCGTGCAGCTCCGCGGCGCCCGCACGCTCCAGGCCCAGCACCGGCACCATGTGCTCCTGCGCGTTCAGCTTGACCCCCTCCGAGTTCACCCCGCGGTTGAGGTGGATGGCCAGGTTGGGCACGCGCAAGAGCGGCCGGCGGAAGTCCACCAGGTGCCGCTGGGGGCGTCCCTCCACCATCACCATGACGCGGCCGGCGAGCGACAAGTCGCGGTCCGTCCAGGTGTGCAGCAGCACCCCGCCGTAGATTTCCACGCCGAGCTGCTGGTAGCCGTTCTTCGTCACCGCCGCGTTCGGCTTCACCCGGAGGTTGGGAGAGTCCGTGTGCGAGCCCACCAGCCGGAAGCCCGCCCGGTCCACGGGCTGGGTGCCGAGGTGGAAGGCGGCAATGCTCGTGTCCCCCCGGGTGATGAACACGCGGGCGCCGGGCTCCAGCGTCCAGGGCTCGCGCTCGTCCAACTGGCGGTAGCCCGCCTGCGTCAGACGGCGGGCCGACTCGCGCACCGCGTGGTACGGCGTGGGCGAGGCGTCGATGTACTCGAGGAGGTCTCCGGCCAGGGCGTCGGTGTCGGTGGGGCTCATAGGGCGCCCCAAGCTAACGCCGTCCGGCCTCACCGCCACTCCCGAAAGTCACCGGCCTACCGGGCGGGCGGGCGTTTCTCCGGAGCCCGTGCGGGGAGAATGGTGGTCGCGGGCCGGGCCCCCGGGGCCGCGTCCAGGAAGGTGCCCAACAGCACCCACCGGCGGGACGCCGCCTCCTTCCCCTTCCGGGCCAGCAGCGGCGTCGTGTAGTGCCAGAAAGGCAGCCGGTACACGGTGATGCCGCCCACGGTGCTGACGCGTGTCAGCTCCGTGAAGTGCCCGTCCTGGGCATAGACGAGGTACTGGTGGTCCACCCCCGGCAACGTGAGGCTGATGTGCATGTCCACGTAGCCGTCCCGGGCCTCGGGCTCCTCCGGGTGGTGGTCGTTGTGGGGCCCGGAGTAGTCCCCCGGCCCGTAGCACAGCGCCTGGATGCCCCACTTGCGCCGCAGCGCCCGGCCCGTCACCGCGGCGGCGAACCCGGCGAAGGTGTCCGAGCGCAGCATGTCCGTGAGCCCCACGGACTCCGCCGCGCGCCACGAGCGGGAGCGGCGGCTCTCCAACATCGCCGTGCTCACCCGCACCGTCTTGGGCAGCAGCTCCATGTAGTTCAGCGTCTGCCCGGAGATGGAGTCCGCCGGAATCGGGTCCTCCATGGGCACCATCGTCTCGCGCATCGCGGCGTCCAACGCATCGCGACATGCCGCGGCACGGCGCGCGTCGATGACGCCCTGGAGCGACACGAAGGGACGCGCCGGGTCGAGCAGCGCGCCCACCACGTCACGCGCCTTGCCGTCGAGGATGCGGCGGCCTCGGGGGGTCAGCCAGTCAGCGAACTCTTTGGGAAAGGCCTTCATCGCGGTGGAACATAGCGCCCCACGCAACCTTTACAGCCGACTTGCGATAATCACCGACAAGCTGATTTTCCTGGAGCCCCCTGGCCATGTCCCGCATCGACAGCCGCCCCCGCGTCATCTCGAACCCCTCCACCGCGCCCGAGCGGGCCCAGCCGGAGGCTCGGCAGGCGGCCAACGTGGCCCGTGCCACCGCTGTCGGCCACACGCAGGTGAACTCCTTCGAGTCCGCGGCCCGGGCGCGCCCGACCGTGGCGGCGCAGCCGATTCCCGGCGCGTGGCGTGGCGGCCCGGACACCGAGGTGGGCCGCGCGGTGCAGTCCATGGTGTCGCGGCTCCAGTCGAACCCGGACGCGAACAACATCACCATCAAGGGTGACACCGCGGCCAGCCTGTTCAGCCGGGCCATCCTCGACAGCAAGCACGTGACGAACGAGCAGCTCATCGCCATGGCGAACGTGCCGCTGGAGAGCCTCGCCAGCGACGAGAAGACGAAGGCGAAGGTCTACAAGAAGGTCCCGAACGTGCGCGACCTGCCGGTGCACAAGTTCACCGTGGCGATGATGTCCGCCGCGACGGGCATCGACCCGCAGAAGCTGTCCGAGGCCGTGCCGGACCTGGGCCTGACGGGCGCCCCCAACACGCCGCTGCTCTACGCGGCCAAGGGTGAGGGCATGCAGCGCTCCACCGCGCTGCACGACTTCACCGACTACCTGCGCGGCGCGGGCATCAAGGGCCTGAACAAGGCCGTGTGGGGCGTGGAGAACCGCGTCCTCTCCGCCATCGTCTCCGCCGTGGGCGGCGGGCGCTACTGAGCACCGTCACCGCTCAGCGGTAAGCACCGGGGCCGGGCACTCCTTCGTGGAGTCCCGGCCCTTCGTTTTTCAGGCGCCCTGCCCTTCTTCCTGGAGGCGCTGCCGGGCCGCCACCAGCCGCTTCGCGCGCACCTTGCCGGCGACGCCCAGCAGCACGCGGTCGCGAGTCCAACGCGCTTGGGTGACCGCATCCGTCGCGGCCCAGAGCGGCTCGCACCGCTCCAGCACCGCGCGCTTCGTCAGCGCGAGCCCGCCGCCCAGCGCCACGTGCGTGGATGCCGCCGCCGGGTCCAGTTGAGCCAGTCCTCGCATCATCACCGCCAGGGCGAGCAGTTCCTCGCGCACGTCGTCCGGCCAGCCGCCGCGGCGGCCCACCTGGAGCAGCCAGCCCAGCATCGCGAGCTGGACGTGGCAGTCCTCCACCGTGCGGAAGGGCTTGAGGTAGCGCGCATAGCCGTCTCCGGGCAGCACGTCCTCCGGTGCCACCGCCACGTCCTCCAGCGACAGCTCCGCGTGCGGCACCTCGGGGATGAAGGGCAGCTCCGGGAGCGCGCTCAGCCGCACGCCAGGCCGCTTCGCGTCCACCACCACCATGCGCAGGCGGTTGCGGCCCTGGGCGCCCTGCCCCTCCGACGCCACCACCAGCAGCAGCTCCGCGCGCGTACCCAGCGTGACGAACGTCTTGGTGCCCGACAGCCGCAGGCCCGCGCCGGTCTCCGTCAGCCGTGTCTCGATGGCGTTGGGATGCGCGCCGCCCGGCTCCGTGGCGCACAGGGCGATGGGCCGATCCGCCGGGAGCTCCGGGAACAAGCACCGGTGCGCGGCGTGGTAGCCGGACGCGAAGGCGAACCCCAGCCGGTCAGCGACGAAGCCCCCGGCCAGCGCCAGGTCGGCGGGCGCGGTGAAGCGGGAGGACAGCTCCAGGTGACGCCGCCACCAGTCGTCCACGGAGTCGAGGACGGTGGGCTCGGCGGACTCGGTGAGCAGGAAATGGAGGACGTCGTTCACGCCTCGCAGTCTACGCCGAGACGCGCCTGTCCCGGACGATGGGCCTCACCGATATCGGACACCTCACCAGCCCCCCACTCCGTCGACGAAGCCCCAAGTCCTTCGCAGGAGGTCAGGCCCTCCCTCATGGGGAGGGCGCTGCCCCCGCGAACAGGTTCAGCTCGCGCGCTTGCGGCTGGGCGACTTCGTCCGCTTCGTCGACTTGCGGGTGTCGGCGGAGGACTTCTTCCCCGCAACCTTCTTGGCCCCCGCGTCCGTCTTGCTCCGGGACTTGGACTTCGACACGGCCTTCCCTGCGGGCTTCTTCCGGGCTGGCGCCTTCTTCTCCGGGGCCAGGATGGTGCCCCGGCAGTTGGGCGCGCCGCAGCGGCAGACGTAGAGCGCCTCGGCGTCCGGGCCCATGTCCTCGGTGCGCTCGTAGCCGTAGTCGTACACCAGCTCATCACCGGGCTCGATGGTGGTGAGCGCGTAGATATAGATGTGGCCCTTGTCGATGAGGGCTTCGCAGTTGGGCGCGCACGAGTGGTTGATGTAGCGCGCCTCGTTGTGAATCGTCCCCGCGTCCAGCACCGTCCGCTTGTCGAGATTGAACAGGAACGTGTGGTGCCGCGCCATCGCCTCGTCGTCGTAGCGGACGTCCGCCTCCGCCTGGGTGATGCGCTCACCGAGGTACTCGATGATGCGCGTGCCCTTGCGGATGCGGCGGATGGCGAAGGCGCCCAGGCCCTGGATGGAGGACGGGTGCAGCTCGAAAGGAAGCGGCTTCGTGGAAGGAATGAAGTTGGGTGAGGTCATTCTGTTGTGAGCGCCCCAGGTGTTGATGTCGGCCAGGACGCTCCGGCTGCGGCGGTGTAGCGTGCACCAGTCCGAACCACGATGAAAGGTGAACGATGATGCGGTGGTGGCTCGTCCTGGGTGCCGTGAACGCGTTCCTCTCCGTCAGCGCGGGGGCCTTCGGCGCGCATGCGCTGCGAAGCCGGCTGCCTCAGGACCTCCAGGTCATCTTCGAGACAGGCGCGCGCTACCACATGTACCACGCGCTGGGACTGGTGGCCGTGGGCCTGCTGGGCCACTTCCGCCCCTCGGCCCTGCTCAACGGCGCCGGCTGGGCGATGCTGGTGGGCATCGTCTTGTTCTCTGGCAGCCTCTACGCGCTCGCGCTCTCCGGCGTGCGCGTGCTGGGGGCCATCACCCCGCTGGGGGGCCTGGGCTTCCTCGCCGGCTGGCTCCTGTTCGCGGTGGCCGCCTGGCGCACCACGAGCTGAGCCGCGCTCACTCCCTCCAGGACGGGGGCAGTGGGTAGTACCGGTCGAGGTCATCGTGGCTGACGAAGCCACACGCCTCCCGCTGCACCATGAAGCACCAGCGCTGGTGCTCGGCTTCCTTGCGCAGGGCCTGGTGGCGGGCAATCCGCGCGCGCCGGTCGGCGGTCGGGTGGGACCTCAGCTGACGTTCCACCGCGGACAGCTCCCGCAGCGTCTCCTCCAGCTTCATTTCCAGTTTCCGGAGCGAGGAGGCCTTCTCACTCTGGAACTCGGCCTCTAGCGCCTGCAGTGCGTTCGAGCGGTCTTGGAAAGCCATGCCCGTCGAATTAACACCCAGACCCTCCCGCCGCATGCGCTTGCCGGCTCCCGCCGCTTCCACTCCAGGGAAGGGACAAGCCCACCTTCCCACGGCGGCCGGGAGGCCTACGGACGCGGCACCGGCTCCGCCTTCACCTGGGCGAAGAGCCACTCCACGTCCGCCCGGCAACACAGGTCCGTCCCCTGGGTGAGCAGCGCGGCCGTCCCGGAGGCGATGCCCCAGCGCAACGCGTCCTGCGTGGACTGGCCTCGCGCGAGCGCAAGCGTCATCCCCGCGACAAAGCTGTCCCCCGCGCCCACGGAGCTGCGCGTCTGCACCGGAGGCGGCGTCGCCCGGAACTGGGCGGTGCGCGTCGTCACCAGCGCGCCGTCCGCGCCCATGGACACCGCCAGCACTTCGGCGCGGCCCTGGGCCACCAGCTCGCGGGCCGCAGCGGCCTGGGTGGCGAAGTCCTCCGTTGACACGCCGCTCAAGTCCCGCAGCTCGCGGCGGTTGGGCTTGGCCATGAACACGCCCTCTTCCAGCGCGGCCCGCAGCGGCGGCCCGTTGGTGTCCACCACCACGCGCACGCCCAGGCGTTTCCCCAGCCGGGCCACGCGGGCATAGAAGTCCTCCGGCACGCCGGGCGCCAGGCTGCCGCTGGCGACGATGAAGGCCGCGCCCACGGCCACGTCCTCCAGCGCGTCCAGGCAGCGCTGCCACTCGAGCTCGGACAGCGTGGGCCCCGGCAGGATGAAGCGGTACTCGCGCGCCCCCGTGCCCTCCGCCACCGTGAAGCTCTCCCGGGTCGCGTCCCGCAGCGGCACGGAGCGGCGCAGCAGCCCCTTCTCCTCCAGGAGCTCCTCCAGCAGGCTCCCGGTGGCCCCGCCCCGCGTGTAGACGGCGATGGACTCACCGCCCAGCTCCCGCACCACCCGCGCCACGTTGATGCCGCCCCCACCCGGGTCCCTGCTCACGGGGCCACAGCGCAGCTTGTGCTCCGGGGTGACCTCCGGCACGGACGTGGCCACGTCGATGGCCGGGTTGAGTGTCAGGGTGACGATGTGCGGCATCGCGAAGGGCCTCCTGGGTGC
>NZ_JAAIYB010000282.1 GCF_010894475.1 Myxococcus vastator | reverse complement strand
GTCTGGGGGCGGGGCGCGTGGGCATGGGTGTTCCTCCACCACCGGAGGATGGCACCCCCCTGGACGAAGAACCACGTCAGCTCCAGCGTGAGCATGACCGCGAGGAGGCCCGTCTGGCCCGCTGCGAACGTCACGGCCATCCAGAGCGAGAAGCCGGCGCGGCCCAGGGTGTCCATGGCGCCCAGGACGGGCTCGGGACGCCACAGGCGCAGCAGGGACCACACGGTGACGATGGTGCCCATCAGGCTCACGAAGAAGAGGTGCATGGGGCCGAACTCCGGCGGCGTGGCGCCGGGCAGCCCGAGGACGACATGGAGGTGGTGCAGCTTTTCCAGGAGCCAGCCCGCCGTCCACGGTGTGGCGAAGGGGGCGGTGACGACGAGGTCATAGAGGGCGCTGGCCTGGATGATGCGGGTGGGTTCGTTCCGGTTCATGCGCGGAACGCTACGGTCCGCACCAAGGTGCAGGGTCAAGCGCCCTTGTCTCCCAGGGCGCTATCCGGCCTTGAGGCGCACGGAGTCCACGGCGTGCTTCGCGAGCGCCTCGGCGATCTGCTCCGACTTCCACAGCGGGTCCAGGCAGGGGCAGAAGTAGCCAGGGCCGGCCTTCTCGCGCACGGCCCAGGCGAAGAAGTCGCGGGCGGTGTCGTGGAGCTCCTCCGGGAGGAAGAGGGCGGAGACGTCATGCTCGGTGAAGCGGAGCAGGCCTGGCACGCGCCACTCGCGCTCCCAGTCGAAGCGGTAGCTGTAGGGCGCGTTGTGGCGGTCGCCCTGGATGTCCACGAAGGGCGTCATGGACCAGATGGGCTCTTGCTGGGGTGAAGGCGCCGCGAGCGCGCGCTCCACCTGGTGCTTCAGGGCCAGGTGCGCGGGGGAGGCGTACTGGACGTACCAGACGGGGCCTCCGCCCTGGGAGAGGATGTAGCTCTTGCTGAAGCCAATGCCATACAGGCTGCGGCGCTGGACGAGCCGGGCGAGCTGGTCCAGGGGAATCTCGCTGAAGCACACGGAGCGGTGGCGCTCGGCGACGGCGGGCTCGCGGCGGGCGATGCCGAAGCCCTCGGCGCCAGGGATGAGCGTCCGCGCGCCGAGGATGCTCATCATGTTCTGGTAGGCGTCATGACAGGGCGGTCCCGGCTTCGTGAAGTGGACCACGAAGTCAGACATGTCTCGCCACTGTGGATTCGTCTGGTAGCCGAGCATCATCCCTACTCCGCGGGCAATGTCCCGGACGGGGCAGGGGGATGCAACTCGAACGGCGCGTGGCGCCCCGCGCCTGCCTGTCTTGCATTCGGGAGGACGGGGGCTGTCCGCGCGGCTATGGTGAGCGGCTTCTTGACGAGGGAACGCTCTTGGAAACGCTGCTCCGAAATGGTCGCCTGGCGCTCGCCGCCGTGCTCGCCCTGGTCCTGTCGCCCATGGCCCTGGCCGCCGCGGGCAGTCCGCGGCTCCAGGCCTTCTTCCAGCAGGACCTGACCAGCGCCGACTACCAGCAGAAGGTCTACTCGCGCGTCGCGGGGAAGTGGCGGCAACCCCGTGCCAAGGGCACGCCCGGTTTGGGGAAGAAGACGGTGGTCCGGGCCGTGATTGGCCGAGACGGCAAGCTCCTCTCCGCCGACGTGTCCACGGAGTCCGGCTCGAAGACGTGGGATGCCGCCGCGCTGTCGGCGGTGAAGAAGGCGGCGCCCTTCCCGCCGCTTCCGGCGAGCTTCC
Source organism: Myxococcus vastator (assembly GCF_010894475.1). Lineage (GTDB taxonomy): Bacteria > Myxococcota > Myxococcia > Myxococcales > Myxococcaceae > Myxococcus > Myxococcus vastator. Next base: position 9,404 of record NZ_JAAIYB010000282.1, on the reverse strand, counting down.
CCGGCGCCACGCTGGACGCCCACTTCCACGTGGCCTGGGTGGCGGCGCCGTAGCTATGGTGCGCCCATGGCGACTCCTCATATCTCCGCGGCCCCCGGTGACTTCGCTGACGTAGTCCTCATGCCCGGCGACCCGCTCCGGGCGCGTTACATCTCCGAGCGCTTCCTGGAAGGTGCCCGCGAGGTCACCACCGTGCGCAACATGCTCGGCTTCACGGGGACGTTCCGGAACCGGCGGGTGTCGGTGATGGGGCACGGCATGGGCATCCCCTCCATCTCCATCTACGCCACCGAGCTCATCAAGACATACGGGGTGCGCGTCCTCATCCGCGTGGGCAGCTGTGGCGCGTTGAGCACCGACGTGAAGGTCCGGGAGGTCATCGTCGCGACGGGGGCCGGCACGGACTCCAACGTGAATCGGATGCGGCTGATGGGGCATGACTTCGCCGCGGTGGCGGACTTCACGCTCGCGCGCCGGGCCGTGGAGGCGGCGGAGCGGCGCAACAAGCCGGTGCGCGCCGGCCCCGTCTTCACCTCCGACCTCTTCTACCACCCGCAAGAGCAGCTCAACGCCACCCTGGCGCGGATGGGCGTCCTGGCCGTCGAGATGGAGGTCGCCGGCCTCTACGGTGTGGCCGCGGAGTCGGGCGCCCGCGCGCTGGCGCTGCTCACGGTGTCGGACCACATCATCACCGGGGAGAAGCTCACGCCGCAGGAGCGGCAGACGACGTTCGACGAGATGATTGAGCTCGCCCTGGACGTCGCCCACGCCGAGCCCACCCCGTAGCGCCTGGTTGGAGGGCAGGCGGGCAGGGGCCCGGAAGACCCGTCCGCTCTGAAGGTACGAGAGGGCCGCTCTTACAGCGCTTCTGGGCGCGGGGGGCGGCCAGATTTCCCGGTCGGTGCTTTGTGCCCAGCAGGATTCCGGGCCATCCTCCGCGCCGGTGCGTTACCCAATCTGGCTCCTGCTCGTCTGCGCCGGCTGTGCCGCGCGTGTCTCCCCCCATTCTGGCACCGTGCCGGCCGCCGCCGTGCGCGCCCAGGACTCCGTCCCCGTGGCCGCCGCCGAGCCGCCGCCGGAGGCGCCTCCGCTGGCGTCCGCTCCGCCCGCCGAGCCGGTGGCCCCGGCTGCTTCCGAGCCCGCGGAGGGCTGCGCGCTGAGCGCGGAGGACCTGGAGTCCGAGGAGGAGGAGCTGGCCGAGGGTGAGGGCGATGACGGCGAGAAGGAGACGCCGGACGCCGTTGCCACGGGCGCCGAGCCGACGGGGCCGCTCTACTCGGCGGACATCTCCGACGAGGAGCTGGCGCGGCGGTGGAAGGAGGAGATTGCGTCGCTGGGCTCCATGGCCGTGGGCTTCGCGCACAGCGGCCGGCTGGTGAACGCCCAGCAGTTCCCCCAGGGGGACGACTGGATTGTGGTCACCCCCGCGGGCGCCTGGGCCACCGAGGAGACCGTCAACTACCTGGCCGAGGCCATCCGTGACGTGCGGGCCCGCTTCCCGAACGCGCCTCCGCTGCGCGTCAACGGGATGAGCCACAAGGAGGGCGGCTACATGCGCCCTCACAAGAGCCACCAGAACGGCCGCGACGTGGACGTGGGCTTCTACTACCCGACGGTGGACCCCATCCGCACCCGCGCGCGTGAGCACGTCATCGACGTGGCCTTGAACTGGGAGTTCATCCGCTCGGTGCTGGTGAAGACGGACGTGCAGATGATTCTCGTCGACCGTCGCGTGCGGAAGGTCATCTACGACCACGCGGTGCGCGCGGGCGAGGACAAGGCGTGGTTGGACTCGATTTTCAATGACGGCCCCACGGGCGTCGTCCGGCACGCTCGCGGCCACCGCGACCACTTCCACATCCGCTTCCACAACCCGCGCGCCCAGGAGCTGGGCCGCCGCGTGCAGCCGTTCCTGGCGCTCCAGCCGGAGCACAACGTGACGACGCACCGCATCCGGAGCGGCGACACGCTGGGCGGCATCGCGCTCAAGTACGGGTCGACGGTGGCGCTGATCAAGAAGGCCAACCGGATGCGGAACAACTTCCTGCGCGCGGGGAACCGGCTGTCCGTGCCCCTGCGCGGGCCCTGCACGCACTGCCCCGTGCCGCCGCCGTTCGTGCTGCCTGGCCGCCGCCTACCGCCGGACGCCGTGGCGCCGACGATGGTTGCCGCCGCGCCCGCGGCGAAGGCGGAGAATGGCTGTGCGCGGCCCGAGGGGACTGCGGCGCAGCAGGCGGCCACCGTCGTCCCGGCGGTGGGCGCGGCGTCCGTGGAGGCCGCATCGACCGTGTTGTCCTCCGCTCCCGCGGGGGAGGCGGCTCCGGTGGTGACGCCGGCCGTGGGGACCTCCGTGGACGTGGCCGCGGTGAAGCCCGCTTCCGGTGGTGCGCTGGACGTGGCCTCGGTGAAGCCCGCGTCCGCCAACGTGGCGCCGGTGGAGCGGGCCGCTGCCGCCAGCCCGGCTCCGGCGGTGCAGCCCACCGTCGTGCCGACGCGCGAGAAGGAGACGGGCGCCGCGGGCATCACCCACGGCCGCTGACCTGTCCTTCACCCGCCATGCAGGCTTGGGCCCCGTGTCTCCCTGGTGGTGACACGGGGCTCGTTCGTTCCGGAGTGTGGTAGGCACGGGCCGTCCATGGCGTTTCCCCCGCACAAGGGCCGCTCGCTGGCCCACAAGGCCCGTCAGCGCTCCCCTGGCCACCACTACAACGCGAGCTTCATGTCCGTCGCCGACCGCGCGGAGGCCCTGAGCTGGCTCGCGACGCTCCACCCGCTGTGGGAGGAGCGCTACTCCCAGCACTTCCCCCCGCCACCGGGGCAGTCCCAGCGGAGGCTGTTGCGGCCGGTGTACTGGCTCGGCAACTGGCAGTTCGCGTGCCTCGACTACTACCACCCGCCCAAGGGCATCCTGAACCGGTGCGTCCAGGCCGAGCCCTTCCCGGCGGTGCTCCAGCGCCAGGTGGCGAAAATCGAGGAGCTGGCGCGGCGGATGTACCGCGGGCCGGACATGCCTCCCCGCTGGCACCTCAACACCTGCCTGGTGAACTTCTACGGCAGCCGGCTGGAGGACGGGCGCTGGGTGGACACCGCCCGCGTGGGCGAGCACAAGGACTTCGAGCCGGGCCCCGTGGCCTCGCTGTCCTTCGGTGAGCGTGCCCTCATCCAGTTCGTCACCTCCTCCCGCCCGGGCGAGCGCGACGCGGTGGTGCTGGAGCAGTGGCTGGATGACGGCTCGCTCCAGCTCTTCGGTGGCGCGCACTGGAAGGAGCAGACGTTCCACCGCGTGCAGCGGGTGGACACGCGCACGGGCAAGACGCTGGCCCCGGAGCTGCCCGACTTCCGCACCCGTCGCATCAACCTGACGTTCCGCTACGTGCCGGACGAACACGTCATTCCCTTCGCCGCGCTCTCTCCCGAGGCGCGCGAGGACGTGCGGCCCTACATGGCGCGGCTCGCCCAGGGCAGCGCCTTCTTCCGCGATGCCCTCTCGCGTGAGGTGCCGGGCACGCCGGCCTGACGCAAGGCCGCCCCGCGCCTACGAGCGGCGCTTGCCATGCGAGCGCGCGTGCCGGCCCGGTGCCTGGTCCGGCGTGCGCTTTGACTGTCCGTGGTCCTGCTGCGGAGGGCCTGGGTCCTTCTGCGCGGCGAGGAAGCTCTCCCACGCCTCCTTGAAGACGGGGTCCTCGCGCGGCACCTGGACGCGGGGAATTTCCGAGCGCATCAGGTGCTCGATGCGCGTGATGACCTGCCCCTCGCGCGTGGTGGCGAAGGTGGAGGCGATACCGCTGGCGGCGGCCCGGGCCGTGCGGCCAATGCGGTGCACGTAGTCCTCGGGTGCATGGGGCAAGTCGTAGTTGATGACGTGGCCCACGTCCTCCACGTCCAGCCCGCGCGCCGCGATGTCGGTGGCCACGAGGCAGCGGTAGGTGCCGTTGCGGAAGCCCTCCATGGCCTGCTTGCGCTGGTTCTGCGTGCGGTCCGCGTGCAGCACCGCGGTCCGGTACCCCGCGCGCTGGAGCGCCCGTTGGACCTTGTCCACGCGCTCCTTCGCCCGGGTGAACACCAGCGCCGTCGCCGAGTCCTGGGCGAGCAGGGTGAGCAGCAGCGGCGTCTTCTCCTCGGGCCGGAGGAAGTACAGCCGCTGCTCGGCGCGCTCGGCGGGCGTGCCGCTGCGGGTGACCTCCAGGCGCACGGGGTTGTACAGCCGGCTCTTGGCGAAGCGGGTGACGTCAGGGCCGAGCGTCGCGGAGAACAGCAGCGTCTGTCGGCGGCGAGGCAGGTGGGCGACGATGCGCTCGAGCTGCGGCAAGAAGCCCATGTCGAGCATCCGGTCCGCTTCGTCGAGGACGAGCGCTTCCAGGTGCGGGAAGCGGACGTCGGTGTTCTCCATCAGGTCCACCAGCCGCCCGGGCGTCGCGATGACGAAGGAAGGCAGCGTCTTCAGGGCGTTGACCTGCGCGCCCATGTCTTCACCGCCAATGACGGCGGCGTGCGTGAGGCGGCGCGGCTCCGCGAAGAAGCGCACCGGCTCGGCAATCTGCTGGACCAGCTCACGCGTGGGGGCCAGCACCAGCGCGAGCGTGCCCTTCTTGCCCGCGAGCCGTTCCACCAGGGGGAGGACATACGCGGCCGTCTTGCCCGTTCCGGTGGCCGCGCAGCCGATGACATCCCTGCCGTCGAGCGCTGGAGGGATGGCCTGCTGCTGGATGGGGGTGGGCTGCGTGAAACGCGCGCGGCGCAGGGCGCCCAGCGTCTCCCGCGAGAGGCCCAGTTGTTCGAAGGAGTCGCTCACGGCTTGGGGGTACCACGTCGCGAGGCCTCGTGGGAAAGGGCCTCGCGGGGCAGGCGCCGTGATTCCCGCCCGCCAGGAGGGCATGATGGCCGGATTGGAACACCTGATGCCCTTCACGCCGCTGCCAGTGGTCCTGGATACCAACGTGGTCCTGGACCTCTTCGTGTTCGATGACCCCTCCACACGCCCGCTGGCCGAGGCCCTCGCGGCGGGGACGCTGACCGCCTGGACGGACGCGGACACGTTGGCGGAGCTGGGCTACGTGCTGGCCTCGCGCAACTTCCAGCCCGGTCTGGGCGCGCCGGAGCGGACCGCCGCGTTCGAGCGCTACCGGGCCCAGGTCCACCTGGCGCCATCCGCCGAGTCCGTGCCCACGCCGTCATTGCCCCGCTGCCGGGACAGGGACGACCAGATGTTCCTGAGTCTGGCCGCGCGAGCCGGAGCGGCGTGGCTGGTGAGCAAGGACAAGCGGGTGCTGTCCATGTCGGACCGTGCGGGCCTGTCTTTCGCCATCCTCACGCCCCGGCAGGCCGTGGCCCGCCTACCACCCAGGGGGTAGATACACGCCGCCCGCTCCGGAACATCTTTCGCGTCGAGCTGCACCTGCACTCGATTCCCAAGCGAGAGAACATGTTCCGGATTGCGATGGTCGTGGCGCTGGCCCTGTCCACCCTCGTTGCCTGCGGTGGAGATGACGACAACCCCGGCGGCACGCCGCAGAAGGTGGACTGCAACACCTCGAACTGCGCGGGCTGCTGCTTCAACAATGTCTGCCAGACGGGGACGTCGACCTCGGCGTGTGGCAAGGCAGGGGCCGCGTGCCAGGCGTGTGGCACCGCGCAGGTGTGCAAGGTGGACCAGACCTGCGGCGTGGACCCGGAGGGTGTCTGGCGCGTCCAGCCCGTCTCCGCCCAGGTGGCCCCCAGCAACAATGGCTCGGCGTGGGACGCGGACAGCTCCGCGCCGGACGTGTTCGTCCAGATGGCTTGTCCGGGAAGCACGTCCGCGTTCAACACGCCCGTTGTGCAGAGCACCTCGCCCACGTGGACCACGGGGGGATGTACGGCGCGCGCGAGTCAGTTGATGGCGGAGGGGTGGGCCTTCCGCCTCTGGGATGAGGACCTGACGTCCGACGACACCATTACCGACGTCCTGGTCACGCGCTTCACCGAGCAGCAGTTCAGCGCGGGGACCGTCTCGTTCGGCGCGTCCGGCGGGATGACGTCACTGACGGTGCAGCTCCAGAAGCAGCCCTGAGGCGCGGGGGTGAGGCGCTCACGGCGGGCCCGGAGGGCGCTCCGGGCCCGCTGGGGTGACTCAGGCCCGCTTCACCGGGTGATGGCGCATCACCCGGACGTGGGTCTCGGAGACGAGGAAGGTGGTGATGGCCGACAGGCTCGCCTTGCCGTTTGTCTCGCTCCAGTCGAGGACATGGATGCGCATGCGGAGGACGTTCCCCCCCCGGGCGTCTGCGTCGTCGTAGGTGAGCACGGCCTCGGCCTTCGCTCCGGCATAGGCGATGAGCGTCTGGCGGAAGGTGGGCCAGGTCTCACGGGTTCCGGTGAACTCGACCCTGCCATGGAGGAAGGACGTGGGGCGGGCGAGTGAGCCCAGGATGAAGGCTCCGCCGGGGCGCGAGGGCTGGGGCTTCCTGAGCGAGAGGCTGGAGACGCGATTGCAGCCGCCCAGGCACTCGAGCACGCAGGAGCAGTCAAAGCTGCCCTCGGGCAAGGCGACCGCCTTGCGCTGGCGCTCGCATCTGCTCATGCAGACCCTGGCCTCCTGGGCCTCCTTCTCGTGGGTCTGCTCAAGGGTCGCCAGCATCCGCGCAGGGCTGGCATCCGCCTCGAAGAAGCGCGCGTCTTCCAGGTGGAGCAGACCGGAGACCGGTGAGAGGCCGTCGCTCTCCATGCTGGAGAGCGCCGCTCGCGCCACGACCTTCTGGGCCCAGGGTTGCGCGGGGGCGACGCGTCTCCACTTCGCGCGCGCCTCGGAGTCCTGGCCCTCGTAGTCGAGGTTCACCCGGTCGAAGAGCGCGGCCAGCTTCTTCGCGCGCTCCAGCGCCGGCTTGTAGCTGTCCTTCACGGGAATCGTGGAGAACAGTCCGACGGCGTAGGTCAGCCCCCGCGCGTATTCGCCCTCCTCGCGGGTGCGGTCCAGCGTGAACAGCACCTCCCCCTCGTAGCGGGGCGCCCACTCAATCCGGGCCGCGTTGCCGGCAGGCGCGGCGACCTGCTTGCGCTCGAGGACGGACGCGCGGACCTGCTCGAAGGCCGCGGACTCTGCCTCCGGCTTGTAGGGGTCTTCACCTTCCACGTACACGCGCAAGTCACTGAGGCTGGTGTCTGCGTGCGACGCGCCCGGATAGGTCGAGACGAGCGTGAGCCGCACCCCGTGGACCCGGTTCGGGACGGGCAGACGGACCTCCTGCCACCCGAGCACGTCCTTCAGCTCTGTCTCCAGCGGGGTGCCCGTCACCTGGGGCCCCGTCTCGCCCTGGACGAGCGGCTCCAGCTTCACCTTGCGCGGCCGGGCATTGGCGCGGAAGCGCTCCGCGGACTGCTGGAAGCCATTGCGAATGAACAGGCGATACGTCTTCGCGCGGGTGAGCTCCGGTCCCCACCACTCCAGGGCTTCGCCTTCGCCCCGGCCCTTGGCGCCTTCCACCCAGGCGGTGGCCGGGTCGTCATCCGCGACGTAGAGCGGCAGGTGGTCCTTCCCTCCGCTATTCAGGAAGGAGGAGGCCGTCACGCGGCGGGGATGCAGCCGGTTCGCCGCGCCCGCGTCGGGTTCGAGCATGACGGGCGGTGTCGCGGCGAGGAGGAGCGACAGGAGAATCATGGCGTGCGTTCCTTCACGGGGTGGGACGGCGAAGCGGGTTGGAGGGGCGAGGCCCAGAGCACGAGCCGGGACAGGCCTGGCGGGTAGAGGCCCGAGTCTTCCTGCTCGCGGGACACGAGGTGGTAGATGACGCGCGCGTACCGGGCCCCCGCGGGGAGCGGCACGTGACGAGTCTCTCCTGGCAGCAGGCGGGTGTCCTCCACCGCGCCCAGGTGGGGCAGGGGCTCATGAGGCCACTCCCGGACCTCCAGGCGGCGGCCGAACGTGGCCACCGTGCGGGAGGTTTCGAAGAGCGGGTCCTCTGAGACGTCCACGCTCACCCAGCGCATGACGTCACCCGAGGGGAACGCATGGCCCACCTCGCGTGTGGAGACACGGAGGGACGCGCCCGTCTGCTCCACCCGGAGCGCGGCCTTGAGGGACTCGGTGCGCCGCGTGCCGCCGAAGCCATGGTTGCCCCGGGGCATGTGGCAGGACGTGCAATGGCGCGTGTCGCCGCTCTGGGTCTGCCAGCGGCGCCACTCTCCCACCGTGTCCTGTTGAGGCTGCGTCTGGGACAGCCGCACGCGCTGGCCCGCGCTCGTCACCACGGGGAAGCCGAACTGGTGACAGCCCGCGCAGGGCATCCCGGGCGCCTGGCCTTCAGCGCCCGTGGGGGCATGGCAGCCGGCGCAGGTGACGCCGTGTTCCTCGGGAGGGCTGTCCTTGGGGAGCGGGCCGCGCTCCAGGTTCCGGGCGAGCGGCGCGTGACATTGCACACACCAGCCGGGCCGGTCCTCCGTCAAGGCGACCTGGAAGACGTCATCCGTGCGGGCCGTGGCGTGCCCGCTGTGTCGCCAGGCGTCCACCTGGATGGCGTGGCACTCCGCGCAGCGCTGGACACGCCAGTCCGGCAGGCCATGCGGCGCGGGCCCCACGTCCATGCGCGCGGTGCCCATGGGGAATCGCGGCGTGGGCGCCATGGCCAGCAGCGAACAGGTGAAGAGGACGAGCGCGGACACGGTGGCCTCGCACTGTAGGCGTGATTGGGAGGCGCGCGGTACAACCCCTCACCCATGAGAGCCTATGAAATCCAAGCGGGGTTCGGGTTGGACAAGCTGGTGCAGGTCGAGCGGCCGGACCCGACGCCCGGCCCCATGCAGGTGCGGGTGCGCGTGAGGGCCACGAGCCTCAACTCCCGTGACTTGATGATGGTGGAGGGGCGCTACAACCCCCGGCAGAAGCTGCCCCTCATTCCCAACTCGGACGCGGCGGGCGTGGTGGATGCGGTAGGCCCGGGTGTGACGCGGGTGAAGCCCGGCGACCGGGTGATGAGCCTCTTCGCCCAGGCCTGGAGCGCCGGGGAGCCCACGCGGGCGGCGCAGGGGAGCACGCTGGGAGGACCGCTGGACGGTGCCCTCGCGGACACGGTGCTGCTGCACGAGGACGGCGCGGTGCCCACGCCCGCCTATCTCTCCGATGAAGAGGCGGCGGCGCTGCCGTGCGCGGCCGTGACGGCGTGGAGCGCGCTGGTCACCCATGGGGCGCTCAAGGCCGGAGACACCGTCTTGCTGCAGGGCACCGGTGGCGTGTCCATCTTCGCGCTGCAGATTGCCAGGCTGCTGGGCGCGCGAATCATCATCACCTCCAGCAGTGACGCCAAGCTGGCGCGGGCCCGGACGCTCGGAGCGCATGAGGGCATCAACTACGGGACGACGCCGGACTGGGACAAGGCGGCGCGCGCGCTGACGGGCGGCGTGGGCGTGGACCACGTGGTGGAAGTGGGTGGGGC
>NZ_JAAIYB010000281.1 GCF_010894475.1 Myxococcus vastator | reverse complement strand
CCCCCCGAAGGACATCCCCCCCGTGGCCAACCTGCACCAGCTCCTCAAGGCGATGGTCGAGAAGGGCGCTTCCGACCTCCACATCACCACCGGCTCTCCGCCGCAGCTTCGCGTCGACGGCGAGCTCGTCCCCTTGAAGACGGCGCCGCTGACTCCGGTGGAGACGAAGCAGCTCTGCTACTCCATCCTCACGGACGCCCAGAAGCACAAGTTCGAAGAGGACAACGAGCTGGACCTGTCCTTCGGCGTGAAGGGCCTGTCGCGCTTCCGCGCCAACATCTTCATGCAGCGTGGCGCGGTCGCCGCGGCGTTCCGGACCATTCCCTTCAAGATTCTGACGTTCCAGGAGCTGGGGCTGCCGCCGGTGGTGGCGGAGCTGGTGAAGAAGTCGCGCGGGCTCATCCTGGTGACGGGCCCCACGGGCTCGGGCAAGTCCACCACGCTGGCGTCGATGATCGACAAGATCAACACCGAGCGTCATGAGCACATCATGACCATCGAGGACCCCATCGAGTACCTGCACCCGCACAAGAACTGCCTCGTGAATCAGCGCGAGGTGGGGGCGGACACGCGGAACTTCAAGACGGCCCTCAAGTACATCCTCCGCCAGGACCCGGACGTGGTGCTCGTCGGTGAGCTCCGCGACCTGGAGACGATTGAGGCGGCGCTCACCATCGCGGAGACAGGCCACATCTGCTACGCGACGCTTCACACCAACAGCGCGGTGCAGACCATCAACCGCGTGCTGGACGTGTTCCCGCCGTACCAGCAGCCGCAGGTTCGCGCGCAGATGTCCTTCGTGCTGGAGGGCGTGATGAGCCAGGCGCTGGTGTCGAAGGCGGGCGGCCCTGGCCGCATCCTGGCGCTGGAGGTGATGGTGCCCAACCCCGCCATCCGGAACCTCATCCGCGAGGACAAGGTCCACCAGATCTATTCGTCCATGCAGGTCGGTCAGGCGAAGTTCGGCATGCAGACCTTCAATCAGGCCCTGGCGGCGCTGCTGCTGCGGCGGCTCATCACTCAGGACGAGGCCTTCGGACGTTCTACGGATCCTGATGAACTGCGCAACATCCTGGCCACGGGCGGTGGGACGCTGCCCGGGATGCAGCGGCCAGGCGGGGGAGCGGGTGGTCGTTAGTTCCGGGATTCAGAGATCAGCGGTTAGAGTGGCGCGGCACCCGCGGAGGTCCAGCTCATGGCAGCCCCAGCAGTGAAGTCGGCATCAGCTCCCAAGAAGGTCACCGCCCAGTTCCTCTGGGAGGCGAAGACCAAGAGCGGGGAGTCCAAAAAGGGTGAGATGGAGGCGATGGACGTCGAGGCCGTCAACGCGCGCCTCAAGTCCCTGGGCCTGAACCCCGTCAAGGTGCGCAGGAAGGGCCTGCTGGATGGGGACATCTCCATCCCCGGCCTGGGCGGCGTCGAAGGCAAGGACATCCTCGTCTTCACCCGTCAGTTCGCCACGATGATCGACGCCGGCCTCCCGCTGGTGCAGTGCCTCGACATCCTCGCGAGCCAGATGGACAACCCTTCCTTCAAGAAGGTGCTGTTCGCCATCAAGGGCAAGGTGGAGCAGGGCAGCACCTTCGCGGACGCGCTGAAGGAGCACCCCAAGGTCTTCGACGAGCTCTACGTCCAGCTCTGCGCCGCGGGCGAGGTGGGCGGTATCCTCGACGCCATCCTCAACCGGCTCGCGGCGTACCGGGAGAAGAACGAGAAGCTCAAGTCCAAGGTCAAGAGCGCGATGACCTATCCGGTCATCGTCATCCTGGTGGCCATTGGCGTGACGGCGGTGCTCCTGCTGAAGGTGACACCCGTCTTCGAGAAGATGTTCGCGGACTTCGGCTCGGAGCTACCGGGGCCGACGCAGATGATCGTGAACTTCTCGCACATGGCACAGGAGTACTTCTTCCATGCGGCGGGCTCCATCACCGCGTTTGTGATGGCGTTCTCATGGAGCTATCGCCAGCCGCGTGGCCGGAAGTTCTGGGACAAGGTGTTCCTCTTCATGCCCGTCTTCGGCCCTGTCCTCCGTAAGGTGGCCGTGGCCCGGTTCACCCGCACGCTGGGGACCATGATCTCCTCCGGCGTGCCCATCCTGGACGCGCTGGACGTCACCGCGAAGACGGCAGGCAACCGGACGGTGGAAGACGCCATCATCTACGTCCGCGGGAAGATCGCCGAGGGCAAGAACATCGCGGGGCCCCTGGCGGAGACGAAGGTGTTCCCGTCCATGGTGGTGCAGATGATCGGCGTGGGTGAGGCGACGGGTGCCATGGACACCATGCTCAACAAGATCGCCGACTTCTACGACGACGAGGTGGACGCGGCCATCAACAGCCTCACGGCGATGATTGAGCCGGTGCTGATGGTGTTCCTCGGCGGCGTGGTCGGTGGCTTCCTCATCGGCATGTACCTGCCGATCTTCTCGCTTGCCGGTGCCATCCAGTAGCGCTGTTGTCGTAGGTGGGCGCCCCTTGGCTGGGGGCGCCTTCAGGTCGCGGCTCGTATGGCTGGTGCTGTTCCGTACGGTGGCCGCGAGCCTGTCGCTCGTCATCACCCTTGCGCGACTGCTCCTGCAGCCTTCTCAGGATCTGAGCCGGGCTGATACCCTGTCGCTCGCGGTCATTGTTATCGCGTACGTCTCGACACTGGTGGTCGGACTGCGGCTGCGGCGGGGGCAGGGCGGCCTCAGTGATGCGTGGGTCCAGGTCGTTGGCGACGTGGTCATCGCCACCGGGCTGGTCTACCTGAGTGGCGGCGCGGACTCGCCCCTGACTTTTCTCTACAGTTTGTCGGTCATTGGCGCGGCCGTCGTATTGGACCGGCGTGGCGCCCTTTGGGCCGCCGCTGCGTCCGCGTTGTGTTTCGCCACGCTGGTGGTGGGCGCGCGCTTCTTCGGCAACGCTCCTGGGGGGCTGATGCCTCCGACCCGGGTGATGTTCGTCCTGGGGAGCAACGCTCTGGCACTGGTGCTCATTGCCGTGTTGGCGGGCTACTTGTCTCGCCAACTCTCCGCTGCGGGGGGTGCCCTGTCCGCTCGCGAGGCGGACCTCCATCGGCTGGGGCGCCTGCAGCAACAGATTCTGTCCTCCATGCCGTCGGGACTCGTCACGTGTGATGCGAGTCGACGCATTACCTACGTCAATCCCGCGGGCTGTTTGATTCTCCAAGTGGATGCCACGCAAGTTGTAGGGACCGACTTGGAGGCGCTCCTTCCAGGCGTGCTCGGGTTGGCTCCCCGCTCGCCGCGCAGTGAGCTGGTGGTGGGCAAGGGGCTGAAGCGGCGCATCCTGGGCCTGTCCGTAACGCCACTCGATGGAGAACCCGGGGCGCTGCTCATGGTGTTCCAGGACCTCACCCAGTTGAGGCGAATGGAGGACGACCTCAAGCGTGCGGATCGGCTGGCGAGCCTGGGGGCGCTCTCCGCTCAACTTGCGCACGAGTTGCGCAACCCGCTCGCGTCCATGCGTGGCTCAGCGCAGTTGCTGGCGCAGGACGCGCAGGACGGCATGGCCCAGAAGCTCACCAACATCCTGATTCGCGAGGCGGATCGACTGGCGCGCCTGGTGGAGGACTTTCTGCGCTTCGCGCGCCCGCCAACACCGGTGCTTCAGCAAGTGGCGCTGGCGTCCTTGCTGACGGAGACGTTGGACATGCTCCGCGTGGACCCTTTGGCTCGGGACGTGCGGGTCGAAACAGCCACTTCGGAGCCCATGGCAGTCTCAGTTGACCCGGATCAGCTCCGTCAGGTGCTCATCAACCTCGTACGCAATGCGTTTCAGGCCGCAGGGCCGCGAGGCCACGTGAAAGTGGCACTGACGCGGGCCGAGAACGAGGCGAGAATCTGCATCTGGGACTCGGGGGGGAGCATCACGGAGGAGATGATGGGGCACTTGTTCGAGCCGTTCTTCACGACGCGGGATGGTGGCACGGGGCTGGGGTTGTCCACTGCACACTCCATCATTCGGGCACATGGTGGCGCCATTCGTGTGCGCTCCAATCCTGAAGAAGGGACCGAATTCGTGGTGGGGTTGCCGCTGTGACCACGATACAGGGAGGGGAGGCGGGGGCGCGCGGCCACATCTTGGTGGTCGACGACGAGCTGTCCATGCGCGAGTACCTCGAACTGCTGCTCCAGCGAGAGGGGTACTTCGTGACGAGCGTGGCCGGGGTGAAAGCCGCGTGCGATGCGCTCGCCTTGGACGGGGTGGACCTGGTCATTTCCGATTTGAAGCTTGGAACCGGCAGTGGGCTCGACGTGCTCCGTGCGGCGCGCGCTCGTCCCGCATCGCCGGAGGTGGTGCTCATCACCGCCTACGGAACGCCTGCGGCCGCCGTGGAGGCGATGCGCGAGGGCGCGTATGACTACATCTGCAAGCCCTTCGACAACGAGGAGTTGCGGCTCCTCGTCCAGAAGGCGCTTGAGAAGCGCTCGCTGCGGCAGGAGAACACCGGACTTCGTGCGCGCCTCTTTCCCGGGCTTGATGGCGCGGTGGGGCAGAGCGCCCGGATGCAGGCCGTGTGGTCGCTGGTGGAAAAGGTGGCTTCCGGACGCAGCACCGTACTGGTGACGGGTGAGAGCGGTACGGGCAAGGAACTTGTTGCGCGTGCCATCCACATGCGCGGCAGCCGCGCCGCTAGACCCTTCCTTCCGTTCAACTGTGCCGCGTTGAATGAGGGGACGCTTGAGAGCGAGCTCTTCGGGCACGTAAAAGGGGCTTTCACCGGGGCTACGCATGACCGTTCGGGCTTGTTGGTCGCGGCGGGCGACGGCACGGTCATGCTGGATGAGGTCGGGGAAATGCCGCTGGCCACCCAAGTGAAGCTGCTCCGCGTGCTCCAGGAGCGGAAGGTGAAGCCGGTGGGGAGCGCGGCGGAGATTCCCTTCCAGGCGCGAGTCATCGCGGCCACGAACCGGCGGCTGGAAGCGGAGGTGAAGGCGGGGCGGTTTCGGGAGGACCTCTTCTATCGCCTCAATGTGATTACGGTGGAGTTGCCGCCTCTGCGCGAGCGCGCTGGAGACATCTCCCTGTTGGCGAGCTACTTCCTGTCGCGGCTGGCGGAGGAACTAGGGAGGCCAGGCCTGCGGTTTGCGCCTGAGACGCTGGCGCTGCTGGAGCGCTATCCGTTCCCCGGGAATGTGCGGCAGTTACAGAACATGGTGGAGCGGGCTGCTACCTTGTCTGACTCGGATCTGCTCGGGCCGACCACGCTTCCGCCCGCGGTGCGTGGAGAGATAGAGCCCACCGTGCGCTCCACGGAGGGGAGCGAGCCAGGGCTTGGCGCGGGTTTCAATCTGGAGCGCCACTTGGATGACAGCGAGCGGCGGTACTTGCTGGCCGCGATGAAACAGGCTGGCGGCGTGAAGACACGGGCCGCGGAACTCCTCGGGCTCTCGTTTCGTTCCTTCCGCTACCGGCTGGCCAAGCACGGCTTGACGGAGGACCTGGAGCCCGGAGGACCCTCCGATGCGTAGGCTGATCGACAGTTCTCGTCAGCGTCAGTGCCGATTTTTGTCAGCCTTGGACTTGAACCCTGGGACTGGATTCTTCATGCCTAGGAAATCCGCAGGGTTGGCGTGGTCGGTAGCTATGGCATGCCACATGCTATTGCCATCCGCGGGCGCAGTGCCCCCCTGTCGCAACCTTTCTTGAGGACCCCTATGCGCGTCTCGCGATTCAACCCCCGCAACCGTGGCTTCACGCTCATCGAGCTCATGATCGTGGTCGCCATCATCGGCATCCTCGCCGCCATCGCCATCCCGAACTTCATCAAGTTCCAGGCCCGCTCGAAGCAGTCCGAGGCGAAGACGAACCTCAAGGCGCTGTACACGGCACAGAAGTCGTTCTTCTCCGAGAAGGACCGTTACTCCAACTTCGCGAACGAGATCGGCTTCGCGCCGGAGCGCGGCAACCGCTACGCGTACCGCGTGTCTGCTGCTGGTGCCTGCGAAGTCCGCGACGTGGCGACCCTCGTGCCCCCGGCCACTGCGGTTTCCTGCATCGAGAACGACTCCTATCGGTTCGGTGCGAACTCCCAGATCGATAACCCGAACCCGGTGGTCGCGACCTTCTCGACCACGGTTGCGGATATGAGCACCACCTTCGGCGTTCTGCCGGGCATTCCGGACTGCCCCAACTGCAACTTCTTCGCGGGCGCCTCGGGTAACGCGGACAACGAGGATTCCAATGATGACTGGGTGATCGCCGGCTTCGAGGGCGTTGGTGCGGCGGGGCCGTGCTCTGAGGAAGGCAATGTCTCCTCCGGCACCCCGTACAACACCCGGAACGACGTGGCCTGCGACGGGCCGTGATTCAGTTTGACTCGGAATGAGCGGTGGCCTTGCCACTGTTCCTGGGGCCGCCTTCCTTTAGGATGGCGGCCCTTCGCCGTTCCTGCCCCCAAGGTGCTCATGCGGATCGTGGTGCTGTGCCTGGCTGTCTGCTCCATCGCACTGTTGGCCGACAAGCCGGCCAAGCCTTTGCGGACGAAGGATGGCCCCATCCTCCCCCGCAGAGAGATGCTCGAAGTGTTAGGTGCGGCGTACAAGCCGCTGTTGGCTGACTTCTACTGGATTCAGGCCATTCAGCAGGTAGGGCGCGCGAACACGGATACCGAGTACCGGGATGTGTTCTTCTATTCGGACTTGGCGACCGACCTCGACCCGAAATTCAGGTTCGTCTACGAGTGGGGTGCCATCACCACGCCCTTCAATCTTGGGCGAGAGCAGTGGGTGAACACGGACTTGTCGTCCAGGCTGCTGACCAAGGGGCTGGCCGCGTTCCCGGAGGACCGTCGTTTCCTGTTCCAGTTGGCCTACAACAAGATGACTTACGACCGTGACTACAAGATGGCGGCCGACTTGCTCATGACGCTGTCGAAGTTTCCGGATATCCCGCAGTACCTGCCTCAATTGGCCACGCGCCTCTACGCGCAGGCTGGCCACTTCGAGTCAGGCCTGCACATGGCGGAGATGCTCCGTGACAGCGCCGAAGACGATGAGTCGAGGGCCTTCTACGAGCACCGCATCAAGGAACTCTTGCGCGAGCGCGTGCTCACGCAGATTGACGATGCCATCGAAGCCTTCCAGAACGATAGAGGCGAGCGTCCCCAGACGGTCTCCGCGTTGGTTCGCGAGGGCTATCTCAACGCCATGCCGGAAGACCCTCTGGAGGGCCAGTTCTTCATTGACCGGCGGGGGCGTGCTCGCTCCACTTCCGGACTCTACAGGTTGGAGATGTACGACGACGCAAAGAAGAAGGAACTGCGTGAGGAGCTCGAAGCGGGTGGCATTCAGCTCGATGAGTCGGAGGTGGGGCCATGAGCGCCGCGACCTCGTCCGCAGTGAGTCTGCCGGTGTCCATTCGTGGGTTGTCCAAGACGTACCGAGTGGGCTTCTTCCTCAACAAGCAGGTGAAGGCGCTCCAAGGCCTGGATCTGGAAATCGCACCAGGACAGGTCTACGGGTTGTTGGGGCCCAATGGAGCCGGTAAGTCCACGACCATCAAGATTCTCATGGGGTTGGTGCGTGCCTCTGAAGGGCAGGCGCTGCTTTTTGGTGAGTCTCCTGACCGACCGCATGTGCGGCGGCAGGTAGGGTTCCTTCCGGAGAATCCTTCGCTCTACGAGTATCTCACCGGGCGCGAGTTCGTGACGCTGGCTGGGCGCATCTTCGGGATGAGCGGTCACGACTTGGACCAGCGCGTGGAGCGCGTGCTCGGCGAAGTCGGCATGGGGCGCGCGTCCGACCTCCAGATCCGCCGCTACTCCAAGGGCATGGTGCAGCGCACGGCGCTGGCCCAGGCGCTCATCAGTGGTCCCCGCCTGCTGGTACTGGATGAGCCTACCTCCGGGTTGGATCCCCTGGGGCGGCGACAGATGCGTGACATCATTCTCGCCGAGCGTGCCAAGGGAACGACCATTCTCTTCTGCACGCACATTATTTCGGATGTGGAGTCGCTCTGCGACCGGGTGGTGGTGTTGGTGGGAGGCAAGCGCGTTCAGGAAGGGAGCGTGCAGGAGTTGGTGTCCGCCAAGGCGCCTTCCGTGGAGATGGTGGTGCACGGTCTTCCACTGGAGCAGCTTCAGTCCCTGGGGTTCGCGTACGAGCACGCGCAGCAGTTGGACAGCCGGGTGTTGCTGCGGGTGCCTGATGCCGCGTCGCATGGCTTGCTGCAGGCCGTCATCACCAAGGGAGGGCGTGTTAGCCGGGTGCAGCCCGCGCGTTTCTCCTTGGAAGACCTCTTCCTGGACGCCATGAAGCAGGCGGGTGGTCAGACAGTGGGCGGGGAGATTCAGTGATGGGTGCCTTTGCTGCCATGGCGTGGAATGGCTTTCGTGAGGCGCGTCGCAACCGGGTAACGGTACTGGTCGCGGCCTTCGCGCTCCTACTGCTCTTCGCCACCACGCTCGTCACCGAGGTCACCGTCAGCACCTTTGACCGGGTGGTGACGGACTTTGGCCTCGGTGTGATGAGCCTGCTGCTCGTCTTCCTCGCCATCTACTTGTCGTCCGGGCTCATCAGCCGCGAAATCGAGCGGCGGACCATCTTCCTGATGGTGTCCAAGCCGTTATCCCGCAGCCGCTTCCTGCTAGCGCGGCTGGCGGGCAACATGCTCACCCTGGGTGTGTTGCTGGTGGCGATGACCCTGCTGTTCTGGGTGGAACTCGTCCTGCATCGCGCGCCCATCACCCAGCCGCAAATGGCCGCCCTCTGGGGGCTGTACCTGGAACTGTTCGTGCTCACCAGCGCTGGGTTCCTGCTTTCCACCTTCGCCAGCCAGTTGGTATCCGCCCTGGTCACGACGGGCTTGTACTTCGCGGGCCACCTTTGCGCGGACATCTACAACCTGGGCGTGAAATCGAAGGTCGAACTGGTGCAGTGGGTCAGCAAGGCCACCTACTACGCCCTGCCCAACCTGGAGCGCCTGAACTTCAGGCCACGCGCCACCTACGCCCTCGAGGTGACTGCGGCTGAGCTTGGCTCTGCCACGCTTTACGCTCTGGGATGGGGCGCGCTCTTCTGCGTACTGGCGGCGCTCGTGTTCGAGCGGCGCGACTTCCGCTGAGTCTCGGGTAGGATGCGTCCCCTGTGACGCATTCCTCCCTGCCGGGATACTTCGGGCCCCTGTTCGCCGTGTTCCTGTTCGTGCTCGGCTTGTGCGTGGGCAGCTTCCTCAACGTTGTCATCGCAAGGGTGCCGCTGGACCAGAGCATCGTTCGCCCGGGCTCGCGGTGCCCCAAGTGCGGGCACGTCCTGGCCTGGTACGAGAACATCCCGCTACTGTCGTGGCTGGCACTACGGGCGCGCTGTCGGGGGTGTGCCACTCCCATCTCCGTGCGCTATCCGCTGGTGGAGCTGCTCACCGGACTTCTCTACTTCGCCTGCCTGCGGCGCTTCGGCTGGACGTACGAGCTGGTGCCCGCGCTGGTGCTCGTGTCCCTGCTGGTGCCGCTCGCCTTCATCGACCTGGACCACTGGATTCTGCCGCTGTCCATGACGGTGTCGGGAATGCTCGCGGGCGTCATGCTCGCCATCCCCCTGGGCACGGAGTTCTTCCGTGACGCGCTGATTGGCGCGGTGGCGGGCTTCCTGTCCTTCCGGGTGATGGAGTACGTGGGCTGGAAGGTCTTCCAGCGAGAAGCCTTGGGGGCAGGGGACAAGTATCTGGTGGCCATGTTGGGCGCGTTCCTGACCTGGCGCTCGCTGCTAGGCGTCCTCCTGTTCGCGTCCATGCAGGGGGCTCTGGTGGGCATCCTGATGTTGTTGTTGACGGGCCGGGCCGGGCCTCGGGCGGAAAGCGCTCCGGAGGCACCCGAAGGTGAGGCGCCTCCGCTCACGATGACTTGGGAGTTCATGCAGCCCGGCCTCCCGCTCTGGAAGCGCCTGCTGCTGGTGCCCGTGTGCCTCCTGGTCCAGCCCATTCCCGACGCGCCGCTGGACGAGGAGGGCGAAGAGGAAGAGTGGGTGCCGGATCGCACCAGCATTCCCTTCGGACCGTGGCTGGCGCTCGCGGGGTTGGAGCTGCTTCTGCTGGGCCCCTGGTTGTCCCGCATCCTGCCGCCGGACATCGCGATGATGTTGGGTGGCCTGCCGTGAGCGGGGTGCGGATGCGATGAAGTGGCGCCTCGCCAGCGTTGCGTTCCTGCTGGGCTCGCTGTCGACGGGGCTCACCTGGCTGTCCGTGCAGCCAGTGCTGTTCCGGTTGTTGGAGGCAGTCCGCCGTTGGGTGCCGGAAGGCAGTGCTCAAGAGGAGGTGCTGTCGCGCGTGAGGGGCGTCCTTCCCGTGGTCCTGGGATTGGACCTGGTCGCTTTGACGGTGCTCACCTACGTGGTCCTGGACTTGATGGTGGGTCTTCCGTTGCGACGCACCGAGGCCGTCGTGGAGCAGTTCGGTCGGTTGGAGCTGGACCCTCACCTGGTTCCGACCCAAGGGGGCTCCGTGGTGTCGCGCATCCAACGGGCGCTACAGCGAATGGCGGAGGCGCTTCGCGAGGAGCAGGCGCTCACGCGTGCGCAGATGGAGTCCCTTCGCGAGTCCAACGCCCGGCTGGCTCGCACCCAGACCGAATTGGTGGCGTCTGAGCGATTGGCCACGGTGGGGCGGCTGGCCGCAGGTGTGGCGCACGAGGTGGGAAATCCACTGGCGGGCATTCTCGGCTACGTGGCCCTGGCTCGGTCCAAGGCGAATACGCCTGAGCTGAAGGACTTCTTGGAGCGCATCGACCACGAGGTGCAGCGCATCGACCTCATCATCCGGGGCCTGTTGGACCTGGGGCGGCCTGGGTCGACCGCGCTGGGGCCAGTGGAGGTGGGGACGGTGGTGGAGACTTGCGTGCGCCTGGTCCAGGTCGCGCCCGAGTTGTCCGGGGTGACGGTGGAACTGGGGCTGGAGCGAGGGCTGTTTGCCCGCGCGGATGCTGGGCCGCTGTCCCAGATTGTCATCAACCTGTTGCTCAACGCTGCCCAGGCCATGGGAGGGCAGGGGGCGGTGCGGGTCTCCAGTCGGCGGGAGGAAAACGAGGCCCGACTGGTCGTGGAGGATGCCGGGACGGGAATCCCCGCCGACGTCATGCCCCGCCTCTTCGAGCCCTTCTTCACGACCAAGGGGAGGGGGGGGACAGGACTGGGAC
>NZ_JAAIYB010000280.1 GCF_010894475.1 Myxococcus vastator | reverse complement strand
GTGGCGGGGTCGGCTGCAGGTGAGGGCGAGGGGGTCCTGGCGTGGACGCGTCCGCTGGTTCTGGGGGACAGCGAAGCGCCACATGCCGTGGTGGCTCCCGACGGGGACGTTCTCGTCGCGGCGACCTACCGTGAGCCTCTGGACCTTGGGGGAGGCCCCCTGCCCTTCAACCACGTATCAAAAGCGCCACACCTGCTGGTGGCGCGCTTCTCTCCGGAGGGCACCCTGCGCTGGGCGCATGGGCTGACACCGGCGGCAGACACCGCGCGCGCGCACATGGGCGGGCTCACCGTGGATGGCGAAGGCAACGCGTGGCTGGGCGGCGTCTCCGCGGGCTTCGCGCTGGGCGCGGCGAAAATCCCGCCTGGGGCCTTCCTGGCCCGGCTGTCGCCCCAGGGCGCGCTGGAGCGCGTGCGGCGCTTCAACGGCACGGGTGCGCTCACCGTCCATGCGCTCGCGCCGGACGGCACGGGCGGCGTGGTGCTGGTGGGAGACTTCCATGGCCAACGCGACTTCGGCGACGGCGTGAGGGAATCCCCCCGGGGCCAGCGCTCCGCCTTCGCGGTGAGCCTGGACGCCAGCGGCCAGACGCGCTGGAGCCGCACCTGGGCCTCGGGGGACGAAGGCCTGGTGACGGCTCGGGCCGTGGCGGTGGATGTCTTTGGCGGCGTGCACGTCGCGGGGGCCTATGCGGGCTCCGTCTGCTTTGGCGGGCCGGCGCTCGTCACGGTGCGCCAGCGCACGCCCTTCGTGCTGAAGCTGTCTTCGGACGGCGCGCACGCCTGGAGCCGGGAGTTGCGGGGCACCGAGGGCACCGCCAATGCCCTGGCGGTGGGCCCCGACCGCGTCTTCGTGGGCGGCAACTTCTCCGGACGCTTCTACTTCAAGGGGAAGCCGCACGCCTCCAGCGGCTACCAGGGGTTCGTGACGGTGTTTGATGCCCATGGCAAGGAGCGCTGGGCGCGCTCCTTCGCCGCCACCGCCACCGCGCTGGCCACGGATGACGCCGGGCAGCTCACCCTGGCGGGCTCGCATGATGGCGGGCTGGATTTGGGCGGCGGCGGCGTGCCCGCGGGCCTCTACGTGGCCCGGCTCCACCCGGAGGACGGCGCTTCGCTCTGGGTGCGCAGCTTCACCAGTCCAAGCCCCACGCTGGCGCGCACGGTGGCGGTGGATGCGAACGGTTACGCGGTGGCGGCGGGCGCATTGGCGCGCTCGCTCCCGGAAGGCACGCCCTACCCTCGCCCACGGGATGGGTTCCTCCTGCGGCTGCGGCCCTGAGAGGGAGCCGGCTCACCTCCGAGCGGCGATGGCCGCGCCGTGCGTGCGCCGGTAGCCACCCGGCCCCACGCCATGCCAGCGCTTGAAGGCCTTGTTGAACGCCACAGCGCTGACGTAGCCCACGCATTCGGCCACCTCGGGGAGGCTGTCATGCGTCTCCCGCAGCCACTGCGCGGCCTTCGTCATGCGCCACCGCGCGAGGTACTGCAGTGGCGGCTCTCCGACGAGCTGGTGGAAGCGCGCCGCGAAGCCCGAGCGGGACACCCCCACCGAGGAGGCCAGACGCGCCACCGTCCAGGGCTCGCTGAGCCGGCCATGCATCAACCCGAGCGCGGCGCCAATGGTGGGGTCCGCCAGGGCCTGCAAGCCCGCGCCTCGCGCGACGCCGCTCGTGACACGCGCGCGAAACGCCTGGACGAGCAGGACATCCGCGAGCCGCCCCAGCACCAGCGCGCTGCCCGGCCGCCGCGCGGCGCTCTCCGCGTCGATGAGGCGCACCGTCGAGGAGAGCCACGAGGCCACCTGCGGGTCCTGCGCGGACAGGTGGAGGGCCGGAGGAAGCGTGGAGAGCAGCGGACTCTGCACGCCCGAGCTGAACCGGAAGCACCCCGTGATGAGCGTGCTGACCGGCCCCGCGCCGCCCAGCCGGTGCGGCGCCGTCACCGAGCCTCGCAAAGCCTCGTTGGGAATGAAGTCCCGGGTCGCGAGCGCCCGCCGGGCGCCATCATCCAACACATGCGCCGAGCCCTTCGGCACCAGCACCACGTCACCCGCGGACACCTGGAGCGGTGAATCCAAGCCATCCACCCCAAGCCGCATCGTCCCCTGCACCAGCACGTAGAAGGTCGCGTTCTCCTTCTTCGGCAGGCGCAGGGCCCACGGCGCGCCCAGGTCGAAGCGGCCGAAGAGAATCGTGGAGAAGCGCAGTGCCTCCAGCACCTCCGAGACGACATCCGGCGGGCCGTCCACTGGCCCTGGACGCTTGGGCAATAAAGATGGACTCACTGGCATTGAGAATCCATAGCGCCGGGCGCACCCTTCGTCCATCTCAAACCTGGAGCAAGACATGAATCCGTCTTCACCTGCTCACGACGCGGGCGCGTTGCGGGACGCCCACCGGCAGAGCGCCTCCCGCGTCCTCGTCATCGGGGCCGCGGGCAACACGGGCCGGAGCATCGTCCACCGCCTCACGGAGCTCGGCGTGCCCGTCCGCGCGGCGACTCGCGGCGGGAAAATGACAGACAACTCCGCCGAGCCGGTCCGCTTCGACTGGGCGGACGAGGCCAGCCATGACACCGCGCTGGCGGGCGTGGACCGCATGTATTTGATTGCCCCAGGCTTGGTGGACGACCCCTCCCCCCTCATGCTGCCCTTCATTGAACGCGCACTGAAACGGGGCGTCCGGCGCGCGGTCCTGCTCAGCGCGTCGGCCATCCCCGAGGGTGCCGCCGGGCTCGGGGCCGTGCACCACGCGCTGCGCGAGCGCATGCCGGAATGGACGGTGCTCCAGCCCTCCTGGTTCATGCAGAACTTCGCCGCCCCACGACACCATCACGCCGCCTCCATCCAACGCGAAGGGCGGCTGGTGACGGCGACAGGGCAGGGCCGAGTCGGCTTCGTCGACGCCCGGGACATCGCGGAGGTGGCCGTGCGAGCACTCACCGACGCGCGCGCCCATGACACCGCGCACGTCATCACCGGGCCCCAGGCCCTGGGCTACGACGACATCGCGGGCATCCTCGCCCAGGTGACGGGACGACCGGTGCGGCACCAGTCGGTGAGTCCGGACGAGGCGCAGCGCCACATGGAGGCTTCGGGCATCCCGGCGCCCTACGCCCGGTTCCTCGCCCAACTCGAGGAGACGATACGGGACGGGGCGGAGGACCGCGTGACGCAGACCGTGTCGCGCGTGACGGGCCGCGAACCCCGAACCTTCGAGGCCTTCGCCCGGGAGCACGCCGCGCACTGGCGCTGAGGCGACGTCCGGGGCGTCGCATCCCGGCTGGGGCCACGACCTCTGGCCCCAGCGAATCAAATGCCGCGGCCGGCTCAGCTCCCGTGCAGCCAATCCCGCAGCTTGGTGGTGGTCAGCTCGATGGCGCCCCGCGCCGCCGGCGTCTGCGCCAGCGCGTTGAGCATGACGAAGTCATGGTGCGTCCCCAGGAAGCGGACCTGGGTGACGTTGACGCCCGCCTCGGAGAGCTTCGCCGCGTAGGCCTCGCCCTCGTCACGCAGCACGTCGTTCTCGTCGGTGATGACCAGCGCGGGAGGCAGCCCCTTGAGCTGGTCCAACGACGCCCGCAGCGGGGACACATGCGGGTCCGCGCGCTTGCCGGCCTCCGGCAGGTAGGCATCCCAGAACCACTTCATCGCCTTGCGTGTGAGCCACGGCCCCTCCGCGAACTCCTGGTAGGAGCCGCTGTCGAAGTTGGCGTCGGTGACGGGATAGAAGAGCGCCTGGAAGCGGATGGGAGGGCCCCCGCGCTCCTTCGCGAGCATGCTGACCACGGTCGCCATGTTCCCCCCGACGCTGTCCCCCACCAGCGCCATGCGGCGGGCATCCACGTTGAACTCGTCCGGGTGCTCCGCCACGTACTTCGTCGCGGCGTAGGCCTCTTCAATGGCCACGGGGAACTTGTTCTCCGGCGAGCGGCCATAGTCCACGAACACCGCGGCGACATTCGCCCCCTTGACCAGCTCCCGCACCAGCCGCTCGTGCGTCCTGGAGTCGCCCATCACCCAGCCCGCGCCATGGACGAATATCAGCACCGGCAGGCGCTCCTTGCTCCCCTTCGGCCGGAAGAGCAGCGTCCGGACGGAGCCCCTGGGCCCCACGGGCAGCTTGCGCTCCTCCACGTCCGCGTCCGGCATGGACACCGGAATCGACTGCGCCTTGAGGAGGACTTCCCGTGCCTGCTCTGGCGTCAGGGTGTACAGCGGTGGGCTGTTCGAGGCCGCCAGGTCCGAGACGAACTTCTGCGTGGAAGGGTCCAGGTTCATGCGCGCTGCTCCTTGGTGCGGCGCCCGACGACGGACGCCGCCGGAAAGGTGCCAACCCAGTCGCAGGCGTCAGCAACCGTGCGGGCAAGGACCCGGCGCGGCGCCAGCGGGCGCGGCAGGCCCTGCCCGGGCTAGACTCCGCGTTGGCCTTCACAAGGGAGCGATGAATGAACCGCTTCGCGCTGCGCGACCTCACCGACCGCCTGGACGCGCAGACCCAACACGAGGACATCGTCCGCATCCTCGCCACCCGGGAGTTTCCCTGGGACGTCGAACAGGCGCTCAGCTTCGCGCTGTTCCGCACCTACGCGGTGCCCAGCATCGGCGTCCTCCTGCATGACACGGGCGAGTTCACCCAGCGCACCCAGAAGCGCTACGACGACACCGTGCTCATCCTGGACACCCTCCTGGAGCACGGCATGGCCAGTCAGGAAGGCCGGAGCGCCTTGCGGCGCATGAACCAGATGCACGGCGCCTATGACATCTCCAACGATGACATGCGCTACGTGCTCTCCACCTTCGTGGTGATGCCCGTGCGCTGGATTGCGGACTTCGGCTGGCGGCCGCTCACGCCGCATGAAGTGACGGCGTGGACGAACTACTACCGCGCCGTCGGCCGCCACATGGGCATCCAGGACATCCCGGAGACCTACGAGGCCTTCGGCTCGCTCATGGACGGCTACGAAGCCGCGCACTTCGCCTTCGACGCGCGCAGCAAGGCCGTCGCGGACGCCACCCTGGAGCTGCTCACCACCTTCCCGCCGACGAACCTCGCACCCAAGCGGCTGGTCACCCTGTTCGCGCGCACGCTGATGGAGGACGCCCTGCTGGACGCGTTCCAATACCCCCACCCGTCCAACTTCAGCCGCAAGGTGTTCCGCCTGGCCCTCAAGGCGCGCGGCAGGTTCGTGCGCTACGCGCTGTCTCCCAAGAAGGAGCCCACCTACGCCCGGACGCGCGCGAACATCCGCAGCTACCCGCAGGGCTACGCAGTCGAATCCCTGGGCACCTTCCCCAGGACATGTCCCGTGAAGTCCAGACACCCACCCCAGCCACGGTGAGCGCGCGGGAACGCCCTGCGCGAACCGCGAACCAGCGCTTTTGTGGGAGAAAAAGCGCATACAGGAAACCTTCGCCCACATACCCCGACAATCATTTCAAGAATCACATCGCGGGGCCGCGAAGGCCCACGGGGGAAACGCCATGTTCAAGGTCAAGCAGAACCACACGTTCCAGAATCCGATGCGGCAGCAGATTGACGCGACCACGCAGGGCAAGCAGAGCGATTACGCCCACGCGGTCGGCGGCGTGAACCAGATCCTGGACCGGGGCAACATCGGCATCTCTTCGCGCTCCCAGGCGAGCGTCCTGGACAACGTGAAGAAGGTGGAGACGGGGGCGCGCAGCGAGGTCAACGCCCACCAGCGCGAGGCCTTGAACTTTGGCCGGGACGCCTTCGACAGCGCCAAGAAGGGCAACTACAAGCAGGCCAGCGTGGAGGCCTTCGGCTCCGGCATCAACGCGCTCGCCTCGGCGTTCAAGTCCACCTACTCGGAGACGCCCAACGAAAAGAAGGGCATCGGTCCCTGGTAGCGCGCACCGTGAAGCCCCCACACCCCGTGCGCGGGACTGGGGGCTTCACGCCCAGGTGATGAACACTCGTCCCCTCCAACGACTGACCACCGCCAGACTCGAGTCCATTGCTGGGTGAGCTGTTTTTGATAGGCTTACCCGTGCGAGGTGGACATGGCCCGTATCGCCTACGGAGTGGGGGACATCGCGAGCGACTTCAAGTTCGCGGCGCGACTGCTCCGCAAGGACCCGCTCTTCACGCTGGTGGCCGTGCTGTGTCTGGCATTTGGGATTGGCGCCAACGCGGCCATCTTCAGCGTGGTGGACGCGGTGCTGCTCCGCCCGCTGCCCTACCACGAACCAGGACAGCTCGTTCGCCTCTTCGAGACGACGCCGGCCCGGGACCCGAAGTGGCTGGGCTCGGTGTCGTGGCCCAATTACCAGGACTGGTCCACCCAGCTCCCTTCGCTGGAAGGCGTGGCCGCCTACGAGTTCCAGGGCCGCAACCTGATGACGCCCGAGGGCCCGGAGCGGGTGAACGTGGTGGCGGCCACCGCCAACCTCTTCCAGCTCCTGGGCACGCCGCCCAGGCTGGGCCCCGGCTTCGCGCCCGGAGATGACCAGCCCGGGGCCGCGCCCGTCGTCGTCATCGGCGAGGGACTCTGGCAGCGCCGCTTCGGCGCCGACCCGGGCCTCGTCGGACGCACGCTGACGCTGGACGGACAGCCCCACACCGTGGTGGGCATCCTGCCCACGGCGGTGGGCTTCCCCGCGGGGGCCCGGATGGAGGTCTTCATCCCCTTCGTCCCCTCCGCCGACCGGGTGGACAACCGGGGCTCACATTTCCTGAGTGTCCTCGGGCGGCTGCGCCCGGGTGTCCCGTCCCAGACGCTGGCGGCGGAGCTCAAGGAGGTGGCGCGCCGCCTGGAGGAAGCGCACCCCGCGCAGCAAGCCGGGCGGAGCGCCACGGCGGTGTCCTTGTCGGAGACGGTGACGGGCAACGTGCGGCCCACGCTGCTGCTCTTGCAGGGCGCGGTGCTGCTGGTGCTGCTCATCGCCTGCGCCAACGTCGCCAACCTGCTGCTCGCCCGGACCGCCGCGCGCCAGCAGGAGATTGCCGTCCGCTTCGCGCTCGGCGCGAGCCGGGGGCACATCGTGCGGCAGCTCCTGGTGGAGAGCCTGCTGCTGTCGCTGCTGGGCGCGCTCCTGGGCGTGCTCCTGGGTGCCTGGGGGGTGAGCGCCATGGGCAACCTGGTCCGGGCGTCCTTCCCACTCACGGGCGACCTCCCCCTCAACGGGCGGGTCCTCGGCTTCCTCCTGCTGGTGTCCGTGGGCAGCGCGCTCGCCTTCGGCCTGACACCGGCGCTCCAGGCGACCCGCACGCCGCTGAGCGCCAGCCTCTCGCAACCGGGGCCCCGACAGTCGCCGTCGCGCGCGCACCACGCCTTTCGCGGCGCGCTCGTCGTGACGGAGGTGGCCCTGTCGTTGGTGCTGCTCGTCGGAGCGGGCCTGCTGCTGCGCGGCTTCGTGAAGCTGCTGGGTACCGAGCCCGGGCTGGAGCCGCGCCACGTCCTCACCGCCCACCTGCCCATCACCGCGAACCAGTACCCCCGCGAGGAGGTCGTCGAGCGCCTCTTCCAGCCCATCCTGGAGAAGGCCCGGACGCTCCCGGGCGTGGAGTCCGCGGCGCTCATCTCCCTCCTCCCCATCCAGACGGCGTGGACCAGCGGGGACTACGCCGTGGAGGGTGAGCTGCCGGCGGAGCCAGGCAAGACGCTGTTCGCGGAGTTCAGGACGACCAGCCCGGACCTCTTCAAGTCGCTGGGGATTCCGCTGCTGGCCGGCCGCGACTTCACCGAGGACGATGGCCGCAGGGACGAGCAGGTCGTCATCGTCAACCAGGCCCTCGCCCGCCGGCACTTCGCCGGGAGCGAGGCCGTGGGACGCCGCCTGCGCCTCGGGGGCCACTCCGTGGAAATCATCGGCGTGGTGGGAGACGTGCGGCAGGCGGGCCTGGACCAGCAGCCCCTCCCCGAGGTCCACCTCCCCTACAACCATCCGCGCGCCACGCTCTGGTACTTCCAGGCGGTGACGCTGGTGCTCAAGACACGCGCGGCGCCCGCTGGCGTGGTGGCCACGCTGCGCGGCGCGGTGCGCGCCGTGGACTCCGAGCAGCCGCTCTACAACGTCATGACCATGGAGGAAATCATCCAGCAGTCCGTGGCGGGGCGGCGCCTGAGCCTCACGCTCCTGGGCGCGTTCGCGCTCATCGCGCTGGTGCTGGCCACCGCGGGCCTCTACGGCGTCATCTCCTACCTCGTCTCGCAGCGCACCCAGGAGATTGGCATCCGCATGGCGCTCGGGGCGCCTCCGGGCCGGGTGGTGCGGCTGGTCATGGACCAGGGCATGCGGCTCGCGGGCCTGGGAATCGGCGTGGGGCTCGTCGCCGCCTTCGGACTGTCCCGCTACATGGAGAGCCTGCTGTACGGTGTCAGCGGGACGGACCCGCTGACCTTCGGCGTGTTCGCCCTGTTGCTGGGCGGGGTGACGCTGCTGGCCACCTGGCTGCCCGCGCGCCGCGCCTCCCGCGTGGACCCCATCATCGCCATCCAGCAGCGGTGACGGGGCACCGTCCCTCGCGCCCGGGGCCTCCAGGAGCGAGGGACCCGGGCGGCTGGCTTCAGGACGCTTCGCGCAGCGCCGTCAGCTCCTCCACGTCCTCGGGCACCGGGTCCAGCGCGGCCGACAGCGCGGGATAGGCGTTGAGCAGGTCCTCCACCTTGGCGCCGAACTGGAGCCACCCGACGATGCGCACCGCGTCCTCGTTGGTGATGCACACCCGGCGCAGCCGCCGGTTCACCACGAAGTGACGCTTGCCCTCGGGCGTGTCGAACTCATAACCCCGCAGCAGCTCCGCCGCGGAGTAGTCCCGGGCCGTCTCCTCCACCTCGGCGAAGGACTTCTTCAGCGCGTCCCGCCCGTAGCGGCTGAGCAGCAGCAGCAGGTGCTCCCGGTCCACCCAGTGCCCATGCTGGTAGACCTTCCGCTCGCGCTTGAGGTGGTTGTAGCGCTCCAGCACCGCTTGCGCGCCAGCCGCGTCCAGCCCCGTGGCGGGCTCGTATTCGTAGAAGAGGTCCAGCACGGTGTCCGTGCGCGGCTTGAAGGCCTTCACGCCGAACTGCTCGGGCGACAGGTGGATGGGCGCGTTGTGCTCGAAGACGAAGGTCCCCGTGCCCTCCGAGTGCAGGATGTCCGAATGCCCCAGCAGGAACTGGACGGTCTCCTCCGCCTCCGCCTCCGTCTCCGTGGGGAAGCCGAAGAAGTTGAAGGTATGGCTCCAGATGCCCGCGTCGTGCGCGAACTGGAGGTTGTCCACCATCACCTTCTGCGTGTTGTTCTTGCGCATGTGGCGCTGCACGCGCTCGGACGCCGTCTCCAGCCCGATGTAGAGCGAGCGGAAGCCGATGTCGTGCATGTTCTGGAAGTCCTCCCGCGTGAAGTACTTCTCGAACTTGTAGAGCGCGGTGAAGAAGTAGCGCCCCTTGGGGACGGCGGGCGGCAACATGCGGAAGAGCTTGGGCGGCAGCGCTTCGTCGTTGAAGGCGAAGTGCCGGACGCCATGGCGCGCGTTGAGCACCTCCAGGTCCCTGGCAATCATCTCGGGCGCGCGCATGCGGTAGCGGTCGCCGTAAATCATGCCGTGGTAGCAGAACGCGCACTTCCCCCAGTAGCAGCCGCGCGTCGTCAACAGCGGCAGGACAATCTCGGGGGACAGGTACTCGTCCAGCGGCAGCCCCTCGAAATCAGGCGTGGGGACCTCGCTCATGGGCAGTGAGTCCCCCAGCGGCGTCAGCACCAGGTTCTCCCCCTCCATGAAGGCGAAGTTGGGCGTGCGGTCTCCCCGTGGGTCTTCCACGGACAGGAAGCGATCCAACGGGCGCTCGCCCTCGTACCGGCAGACGAAGTCGAAGCACCTGCCGAACAGCTGGGTGACCCACGTGCGCTCCTTCTCCACCAGGCGGGAGAACACGCTGCCCCCCACCAGCACCGGGACGTCCGGATGACGTTGCTTCAGCACCCGGCAGAGCGTGAGCCCCGCGACAATCTGCTCGGTGCCGATGATGGACACGCCGAAGTAGCGAGGCAGCTGCTTGACGCCCGCGACCTGCTCCTCGAAGAACGCGATGAAGGGGTTGGCGTTGCGGTTGTCGATGAACGCGAGCAGTGACGGAATGGAGCCCAGGGCGTCGCCGTCCTGGAGCGACGTCGTCCCCACCTCGATGACGGGCTCCGCCGCGGAGAACGCCGCGAGCAACGCCTTGAGCGCGTCCACGCTGTCCTTGAAGTGCTCCACCGTGCCGTAGGTATCGCCGGTGCGCAGCCCCTCCACCAGGACGATGAGCTGCTCGTACTCCTCCAGCGTCGCCAGCGCCTGCAGACACCGGGCGCGGTAGAGGCGGTGCTCATCCGTCAGCGCCTCGATGAAGCGCTCCAGCCGCGCCCGCGCCAGGGGCAGGCGCTCCCGGCCGATGAACCAGCGGTAGAAGACGACATTCCAGTCGTCCTGGTGGACGCGGTGGCCCTTCTGCTCCAGGTAGGCCTTGAGCGACGGGGTGCTCAGGAAGGGCTGGAGCGGAGACCACTGCGGAGGGAAGACGAGGTGGAGGTCCGGCCGCGAGCCGTCGCGGGCCTCCTGAGGGGTGTCACCGGGCCGCTGCGTCAAGGGCGTTTCCATGAGCCAGAACCTCCATGTGCTGGGCTGAACCGACAAGGCTGTGCGTCATCGCGCGCCGGGAGCGCTCCCCTGAATTGAATGCCCCCGAAGGAGCGCTGCCTCCCAACAGCAAGGCAGCGCTGACAACAGACTTCGGTGGAGCTAGGCGATGCCCAGGTCCGCGACGAGCGCCTGGAGCATCACCGGCTTGCCGCTGGCCATGGTGCCAGGCTTCACGACCTGCTGCTGTTGCTGCTGCTGCTGTTGCTGCTGGACCTCGGTGGTCGGGAGGCTGACGTTGCTGACGCCAATGGTGTCATTCACCACGGGCTTCAGGGTCGCGGCGTTGCTGGCGAAGGCTCCGAAGAGCACCGTCAGGGCAGCCGGTGAGGCGAGTGCGCGAATCGTACGACGAGAACCCTTCTTCGAGTCGTCCATGCGTACCTCCGGGGGTGTTGTGTTTGTCTGCGACCCGTTCAGGCCTTCACGCATCACCTGTCCGGGCGTCTTGATTGTTCATGATTCTCTCATGACATATCAAGTCGCGGCCCGACAAAAGCAGACGCGCACCCTCCACTGT
>NZ_JAAIYB010000027.1 GCF_010894475.1 Myxococcus vastator | reverse complement strand
AAACAACTGGCTGGCCTCGTGCCTGAAACGCCGCGGCTTCGGCGTTGATGTACCGGAACTGCGCATCCCTCTCTGGGTGGGCCGCTCCCTCCAGCATCTTCTTTGTCGCTTGGAGGCTGTACCCAAGCTCGCCGAGCAACTCACCCACCTTATGCTGGCTCACGGTGAAACCCTGTGCCTGAAGCTCCGCCGCAAGAGCGCGGGTGCTCTTGCACGTCCAGCGCAGCGGCGACTCCGGGTCGCCCCGAGTGACAGGGTCCACCAGTGCGTCGAGCGCCTTCATGATGCCAGGTTGCCGTTCTTGAATCCGCTTCGGGCCTGCTCCACTCCGGCGCACCTTCACCAGGTCTGCGGGCGGCTTCTTCGCTCGCGCATCCTTCATCCCCAAGAGGACTGTCGTGCGAGACAGGTGCGTCGCCCTCGCCACGAGTTCCCGGCCGCCGCGCCCTGCTGCGAGTGCCTCAGCGCCGGCCCAGATTCGCAACTGCCGCTCGTCCAGAACCTTGCTCATCAGCTTGTACCTCTTCGCGACCTCTTCCTCGGTGACCATCGACACCTTCGAGCACGCCTCAGCCTATTTGTCGATCCCCTGCCAATCGGTCGCGTTATAAAATCTCAGGCCCCAAGCTACCCAATGGCGTCTATGGGTACGTGCTGCCCGAAAACGTATGGACTCTTGTTCTGCCTAATGACACCTGGACACGGACCACGCGAATCTATCGGTCGAAGAGGTTCCCCGGTTTTTTCGAGGTCTTCAAAACCAACGACTCCTGGAGCGTTGCTGGATTCGTCTCAGGAGATGATCTGCGTGCACTCGAAACACAAGAGGGCAACAGAAGGATCTCTTTGCATGAACTCCCCTGGGAGGAGGCTCCAAATGCTGTCCTTGTTGGGGCGTCACGTATTGCCAACGTAGACCCGTCACGGCGATTTCGAGAAGGGTACATCATCGAAATCGACCTGCGCTCACCTCAGCCACAGAAGCAATCGAGTACAGCGAGGTGAAGGCCCACAGTCGAACCCAAGGCACACGAAGGCAAGTGTTCTTGTGTGTCTTGGGTTCGCGAACGCTCAAACGTAGCTGAGGGCTAATCCCAGTCGTCTCTACGATGCGTCACGCTTTAGGTCCCCCGGCATCGACAAGCCCAGTCTCCAACGCTATGGCGAGAGAGGTGCCCGCAAGCTGGGAGCGATGCATCCGCCGCCCGTGAGCTTGATGGTCGGCCCTCCACCACGCGCCGCCCACGAGCCGGACGCCGCGTGCGGTACACGGACGCCCCCAGCAGTACGCGCAACGCTCGCGGCTCAAGGCGTCACCCCCAGCGAGCGCCGCAACTCCAACCGCACGGCCTCACCGGCAGGCGTCCAGGCGGTGTCCTGGTCCTCCAACGCCGCCACGGCCTCCAGCGCCGCGCGCCGCACCACCGCCGCCGCTTTGAGCCGGTGAGCCAGAAGCTTATTGCGGATGCGCAGCGCGCCGAGCCTCCTCCACTACCACCGGGCGCTTCCTTGCCACTGCTGCCGCTTGATGCGCTCGCGTCCCCAGCGCCACGCCAGCCGCTGCCGGTCATCCCGAAGCGTGGACACCTCCGCGTTCCGGTCCAGCTCCGCTCGCCGCGCCCGCTCGGCTTCGTACTCCGCGCTCTCCGTGACCCGCCTCAACTGGCCCTTGAGGTCGGCCACCTCCTGGAGCATCGCCGCATCCCGCGCCGCCTCGCACGCGGCCAGCTCGCCGCGCACGTCCACGAACGCATCCACGACCGACAGCACCGCGCGGCAGGCCACCGACTCCAGCCGCAGCCGCCGCCCATCCCGCGCCGCATGCTCCAGCGCCCCGCGAAACGTCACGCCCAGCAGCCGGTTCACAACCGCATGTGCCGAGTCCGCCTCGGAATGGCCCTCGCTTCGCTCGGGGACGCACGACGACACATCGAAGACGCCACCAGCAAGGGAAACAACCTGCTCTGCCAGCTCCGGACTCTGCCCGGCCAACTCCTCTACGCACTGGCTCAGCAGACGTGCAGCACGCTCCAGCTTCCGAAGGGTATTTCCAGGGGTGCTACCCATTGCATCAGGTGGGTCCGCGTCTCGCCCCAATCGGCGAGCGCGCGCACCAGCACGGCCTCGTTCTCGGGCGCCGACTGCGCCTGATGGTTCAGCCAGGCCGCACCGGTGGCATCGAAGCAGTCGTCGTCCTGGGCCAACACGTCATCGAGGAGATGCTCCGTGGTTCAAGGCGCGGGCTGACGCTTGCGCAGGCTGTGCAGCGCGGCCAGCCACAAGCGGGCCTCCTTCCGCGTCAGCCGGGAGCGCCGCAGCGGCGCGAACAAGTCCCGCACCGCCGTGCGGCCCGGCTGGGCGTCCACCAGGAAGCCTCCCGTCGTGAGGACGGACTCCAGCGTGGACTCCACCAGCGCGAGCTCCGAGTCCGTGGCCGCCGCGGGCAGCGGGCCGGGCGGCGTGGCGGCGGCCTCCAGCAGCGCCACGCGGACCTCGTAGGCGTACAGCAGCACGGCCTGCGCCAGGTTGATGGAGGGCTGCTCGGGCGCGGTCGGCACGGCGGACAGGTCATGCACGCGCTCCACCTCCGCGTTGGTGAGCCCGCTGCGCTCATCCCCGAAGACGAGCGCCACGGGCCCCTGGGGCGCCCGGGCCACCAGCTCCTCGCCCACCGCGCGCGGGGGAAGCCGGCGCTTGCCTTCGACCTTGCGCGAGCTGGTCCCCACCACCCAGACACAGTCCGCCACGGCCGCTTCCAGCGTGTCCGCGCGCCGCGCCGCGTCCAGCACGTCCCCGGCGTGGACGGCGAGCCTGCGCGCCGGCTCCAGGTCCTCCACCTCCGGGCGGACCCAGACCCAATCGGACAGGCCGCAGTTCTTCAGGGCCCGGGCGGCGGCGCCCAGGTTCTCCGCGTTGCGGGGGCGCATGAGGACGAATCGGACGGGCAGCACCATGCGTGAGGCACCTTAGCGCCTTCTCGCATCGCGATGACCGCGGATGGAGGTCCCGCTGCGTCGCGGACTCCGATAGCCTGGGGGCCTCGAAAGCCTTCGCAGGCGCCCAGGGGCCACGGCCGGTGTGGCCCCCTGGACACCCTGCGGGTCCGCTGACGCGCGGGGGACGCGTCAGAACCGCGGGCGCCTGACCACAGCCCTCTCTTCCCCGGCGCGCCCTGGTCCGGCACGCCGCGTGAAGAACACGCGTCATCTCCTGGAGGAATCATGGGTTCGCAGTCCGTCGTCACGCAGCGGCCACCGTGGGCGAAGCGCTCGCGCTGGCTCCTCGCGGCCTTGTTGGTGAGTGCCACGCTCGCGGGCTGCAAGAAGGAACAGGAGTCCACCGAGTCGCCCGCGACGCAGCCCCCGTCGCCCGTCGCCGCGCAGCCCGGGGACTCGGGGACGGCCGCGGCGCCGGCGCCTCCCGCGCCGGAGGCGCTGACGCCCGTCATCCGCGCGGTCTCCACCGGTGACGTGCTGCCCCAGGAGCTCGTCATCGAGTTCCCGCGGGAGGTGCGCCCCAACGACGGCTCGGTGACGAAGGACACCGTCGTCACCATCACCCCGGACGTGCCGGGCAGCCTCTCCTGGTCCTCCCTGTCCACGCTGACCTTCACGCCGTCGGGCGCGGGCTTCGCCTTCGACACGAAGTACGCCGTCTCGGTGTCGTCGGTGGGGTTGGACTCGGGCGTGGTGAAGCCGCCCGCGGCGGGGGACTGGTCCCATGCGTTCACCACGCCGCCCTTCCAGTTCGTCCGGATGGTGCCGCGTCAGCTCGACACGGTGAAGGGCCGCGTGGAGGTGGAGGCCGTCTTCTCCGGCCCCGTGGACATCGCCGCCCTGCGCTCGCGGGCGAGCTTCCGGGTGGGCGGGCAGGCGGTGGGCGACGTGAAGTGGCGCACCCTGCCCACCACGCGCAACGTCGTCAGCGCACAGCTGACCAGCGGGCTGCTCAAGCAGGGCCGCACGGTGGACTTCAGCCTCCAGGCGGGACTGCCCGCCGCGTCGCGGGCGAAGGCCACGGCCCCCGCCGCGCGCGGCGCGTTCGAGCTGCGCGCCGGCAAGCGCATGGACATCACCCGCGTGTCCGTGGAGCAGGGCAGCACCGGGTTCTACCTCGAGGTGAGCTGCCGGGACGTGGACGGCGCCGCGCCGCCCTCTCCGCGCGAGACGGAAGGGTATGACCCGTACTACTGGGACCACCGCAACAAGGGCTGCACGCTGGATGACGGCGTCGCCGCGGAGGCCATTCACCTGACGCCCGCCGTCAAGGTCTCCGTCGCGCCGTCGCGCCGCGGCTTCCGCATCTTCGGTGACTTCAAGCGCGGCTCCTACGCGCTGCGCATCGACGCGGGCACGACCTCGGTGGGCGGCGGCATGTTGCTGGCCACCTTCGAGGACGCCTTCGCCGTCCCCGCGCGCTCGCCGCAGCTGTCCTTCGCGACCACCGGCCGCTACCTGCCGCGCGGCGCGTGGCGCAACCTGCCGCTGCAGCACCTCAACCTGGACTCGGTGGAGCTCACCGTCCGCCACGTGCCGCCGGAGAACCTCGTCTTCTGGATGAGCGACGACCACCGCGAGCGCGCCGACGAGCGCACCTCCAACGTGGTGGCGAAGCGGACGCTGGCGCTCAAGTCGCCCCCGGACACGCTGGCGACCACCTATGTGGACGTGGCCAGCCTGGTGCCGGCGACCACGAAGGGCCTGGTGGAAATCACCGCGAAGCAGAGCCACCACGTGGCGGCGAGCCGCATCCTCCTCACCAACCTGAGCCTGGTGGCCAAGCGCGGTGAGGCCGAGCCGGGCTCCAACGGCGCCGGTGAGGTCTGGGTGTGGGCGCTGGGCATCGAGAGCACCGAGCCGCTGTCGGGCGTGGAGGTCTCCCTGGTGAAGAAGAGCGGCGAGTCGGTGGCCCGCTGCACCACGGTGGCGGCGGATGGCTGCCGGCTCCAGGTGCCCGCGCCCGGCATCGACGACAGCGCGCCCTTCGCGCTCATCGCCCGTGACGGCGAGGAGCTGACGTACCTCAAGTACAGCGAGCTGAAGACGGAGATCGCCAACGCGGACGTGCAAGGCGAGCCCTACCGTTCGGAGAAGGCCTACCGCGCGTCGGTGTGGTCGGACCGGGGCGTGTACCGCCCGGGCGACACGGCGCACCTCGCCGCGGTGCTGCGGGGGCAGGACGACAAGGCGCCGCCGACGGGCATGCCGGTGGAGCTGGTGGTGGTGGACCCGCGCGAGCGCGAGCTGAAGAAGGTGTCGCTGAAGACGAACGAGGCGGGCCTGGTGACGCTGGACCTGCCCTTCGAGGCGTTCCAGGACACGGGCAGCTACCGCGTGGTGCTGAAGGTGGCGGACCGCGACGTGGCCCTCTACAGCATCAGCGTGGAGGAGTTCGTCCCGGAGCGCATGAAGGTGGAGGCGCGCACCGAGCAGGCCGGCTACCTCCAGGGCGAGGAAGTCCCGGTGGGCGTGGAGGCCGCGTACCTCTTCGGCGGCTCGGCGGAGGGCAGCCCGGTGGAGCTGACGTGCCGGCTGATTCCGTCCGCCTTCAAGCCGAAGGAGAACGCGCAGTACGCCTACGGGCTGTGGCGACAGGACGGCAGCGAGCCCCGCCCCGTCACGCTGGGACAGGTGCAGGGCACGCTGGACGCGAAGGGACAGGCCGTCCTTCGTTGCCCGGCCCAGGGCGCCATGGGGGCCCTGCGGGGCGCCGGGGCGCTGAGCGCGCTGGCCAGCGTCTTCGAGTCGGGCAGCGGCCGCTCCACCCTGGGCAGCGTGACGGTGCCGGTGCACCCGGAGGCCTACTACGTGGGCCTCCAGGGCAGCACGGGCAAGGTCAAGGCCGGCAAGCCCTTCACGGTGAAGGGCGTGGTGGTGGACTGGGACGGCAAGCTGCTGGCCGCCTCGGACAAGGCGCCCAGGTCGGTGGACGTCGAGTTCCTGCGCCTGGAGGAGGAGTACGGCTCCTTCTACGACGAGAACGAGGGCTACGAGCGCTACCAGCGCTACCTGCGCCCGGTGCGCGAGGGTCGCTCCACGGTGACCGTGAAGGACGGCCACTTCTCGCTGGACGTGACGCCGGGCGCGGACGCCGCGGGCTACATCGTGCGCGCGCGCTCGGGCGGGGCCCAGACGGACCTGGAGCTGGAAGGGGAGGGCCGGTACTACTGGTGGGGTGAAGGCTCGCGCGTGGACCAGACGCCGCGCCCGCTCAAGCCCACGTCGCTGGACCTGGCGCTGCCGGCGAAGGGGCGCGTGGGGCAGGCCATCACCGTGAAGCTGAAGTCGCCCTACAAGGGCCGCATGCTCTTCACCGCGGAGACGGACCGCGTGCTCGCCTCCCACTGGGTGGCGGTGGAGCCCGGCGAGGTGACGTGGAGCTTCACGCCGTCCGCCTTCGCGCCCAACGTGTATGTGAGCGCCTTCCTGGTGAAGGACCCGCACCTGGAGTCCGCCGAGGCCTTCATGCCGGACCGCGCCTTCGGCGTGGGCAGCGTCACGCTGGAGCCGGTGGAGTACACGCAGTCGGTGACGATGAACGTGCCCAAGGAGGTGCGCTCCAACGACACCTTCACGGTGGACCTGGAGCTGGGCCCGCAGGAAGGCCCCACCTTCGCCACCATCGCGGTGGTGGACGAGGGCATCCTCTCCCTCACGCGCTTCCAGAGCCCGGACCCGCAGAAGCAGCTCTTCGCCCGGCGGGCGCTGGGCGTGGAAACCTACGAGACGCTGGGCTGGACGCTGCTGGTGCCGCCGGGAGGCGCGTCCCGCTCCACGGGTGGTGACGGCGAGGGCGGCGCGGACGGCCGCGTGCAGCCCGTCAAGCCGGTGGCGCTGTGGAGCGGCCTGCTTCCGGTGCCGGCCAACGGCAAGCTGCGCGTGCCCTTCAAGCTGCCCCAGTACCGCGGCGCGGTGCGGGTGATGGCGGTGACGGCGGGGCCGCAGCGCATCGGCCGCGCCAGCGCCCAGGTGCTGGTGCGCGACCCGCTGGTGCTCCAGACGACGCTGCCGCGCTTTCTCACGCAGCACGACGAAATCCAGGTGCCCGTCTTCGTCACCAACCTGTCCGGCAAGGCGCAGGACGTGAAGGTGACGCTCCACGCGGAGTCATTGCCGGTGCCGGGGCTGGTGATGCCCGCGGCGGCCACGTCACCGCTTCAGCTCCTGGGCAAGAGCGAGGGCACGGCGCGGGTGGCGGACGGCAAGTCCCACACCTTCGTCTTCCAGGCCCGCGCGGTGCAGGCGGTGGGCGCGGCGCGGCTGTCGGTGACCGTGGAGGGCGGCGGCCATACCTCGCGGGAGTCACTGGACGTGCCGCTGTCTCCGGCGGGCCCGCGCGAGCGCCGGGTGCAGCAGCTTGAGCTGGCGCAGGGGACGACGGACGTGTCGCGGTACCTCCAGGGCTGGGTGCCCACGACGGAGCGCTCCACGCTGTGGGTGACGGCCAACCCGTACGCGCGCTCGCTGCAGCACCTCTCGTACCTGGTGCAATACCCCTACGGCTGCGTGGAGCAGACGACGTCCTCCACCCGGCCGCTGCTGTACGTGTCCGAGCTGGTGAACGACGTGGACCCCACGCTGACCCGGGGTGCGTCCGTGGGTGACATGGTGCTGGCGGGCATCAACCGCGTCCTGTCCATGCAGACGCCGTCGGGCGGCTTCGGCTACTGGCCGGGCGCCACGGAGCCGGTGGGCTGGGGCTCGGCGTATGCCACGCACATGCTGCTGGACGCGCAGAAGCTGAAGTACCCCGTGCCGCAGGACCGGCTGAGCGACGCCCTCACGTGGATGTCCACCGAGCTGAACAAGCTCGAGGGCCGCCAGGGCCGCGACGCCATGTACACGGACAGCGCGGAGGCCTACATGCACTACGTCCTCTCCGTGGCCGGCAAGGGCCGCAAGGCGCGCGTGCAGAAGATGGTGGACGCGCTGGCGGCGCGGGCGCAGAAGCAGGCGCTCACGGGCGAGGAGCAGGAGCGGGACTACATGCTCAAGGCCTCGCTGTGGCTGGCGGGCGACCGGCGCTACGAGAAGGAGCTGCGCAACCCCGACTTGTCGCCCGTCACCGACGAGCGGAAGAACGACTGGTCCTTCTATTCGGACCGGCGCCGCCGCGGCTT
The DNA here is from genome assembly GCF_010894475.1 of Myxococcus vastator. Lineage (GTDB taxonomy): Bacteria > Myxococcota > Myxococcia > Myxococcales > Myxococcaceae > Myxococcus > Myxococcus vastator. Next base: position 27,945 of record NZ_JAAIYB010000027.1, on the reverse strand, counting down.
CATGCTGAGCACCTTCCAGGACTTGTTCGGCAAGGACGCGGCGGGCGAGCCGCTGGCGCGCATGGTGGCCGAGTCCCTCCAGGCGCACCACAGCAGCTGGTACACGACGCAGGAGTTGGTGTGGGGCATCACCGGCCTGGGCAAGCGGCTGCAGGGCACGTCCACCCGGTTCTCCGCGCCCGTGCTCAAGGCGGACGGCAAGGTGCTGACGCCGGTGCAGGACAAGACGGTGCGCTCGTCGGACCGGACGTGGGCGCTGGCCCGCGCCAGCGAGCGGCAGGGGCTCCAACTGGAGGTGACGTCCAAGGACGAGGGGCGGCTGTACCTCGTGCTCAGCAGCGAGGGCGTGCGCTCGGACAGCAAGCCCCGCACGGGCGGCGACGGCCTGGCGCTCACCCGCACCTGGCGCAAGCTGGACGGCACGGAGCTGGCCATGGGGCAGGCCCCGGTGGCGCTGGCGGACCTCGTCTACGTGGAGCTGGAAATCCGCAACACCACGGCCGAGCGCGTGCAGAACATCGCCCTGGTGGACCGGCTGCCGGCGGGCTGGGAAATCGAGAACGCGCGCCTGGGCCGGGGCGGCGCCACCGACTGGGTGGACCCGGCGTCGTTGTGGTCCGCGGACTACGTGAACATCCGCGATGACCGGATGGAGGTGTTCGGCAGCCTGGGGCCTCGCGAGTCGAAGAAGGTCGTCTACGCGGTGCGCGCGGTGACGGCGGGTGCCTTCACGCTGCCGTCGGCGGAGGCGGAGGCCATGTATGACCCGCGCCTGTGGGCGCGTGAGCCGGGCCGGACGGTTCAGGTGTCCGGGCCGTGGAAGGACAACCTGCTGTAGCGCGCGGCGCGGGGAGACGCTCCTAGCCGAGCGTCTCCCACAGCGCGTCGAACGCGCGGCTGAAGGGCTGCACCAGCCGCGCGTCGTCGGACACCAGGACGTTCTCGTGGTTGTACTCGGCGGCCGAGCGCGTCCAGTTGTAGCTGCCCGTCACCAGCCGCAGCCGGTCGAACACGGCGAACTTGTGGTGCATGTGCGCGGACGTTCTGTCCAGGCGGACGGGGATGCCGGCGTCCCCCAGCCGCTCCATGTCGGAGCCCGGGTCCATGGCCTTGTCATCGTCACTCACCATCCGCAGCCGCACGCCGCGCCGGTGGGCCTCCAGCAGCGCGCGGGTGATGCGGTCATCCGTCACCGTGAAGACGCAGACGTCGATGGAACCGCGCGCCGACTGGATTTGCTGGACGATGGCGTTGAGCGGGCCCTCGCCCGGAGAGAAGTGCGCCTCCATGCGCGACGTCTGCTCGGGCTCGGGGGCGTGCAGCGCCTGCACCGTCTCCTCCAGCCAGGAGATGACCTCCCGGGAGCGCGCGTCCTTCATCGACGCTCGCGCCAGGGCGAAGGCCCGGGAGCGGAAGAGGGTGAGCAGGGCCTCGCCTGCCCGCCGCTCCGCCAGGACGGCCTGCAAGGCCTGCCGCTCGGTGGGTGTGAGCCGCCGGTCGTCCAGGATGGACGTCAGGATGGCGTCGATTTCAAAGGCATTCATCGCGCGTAGCATATGCCAGGGATTCATCGCCTCATGAGCCGTGCCCGTCGAATCATCCGGAAGCTGTTGCCCGCGGGCCTGGGGTTGTTGGGCCTCGCCGTGGCCGCGTGGGTGGCGGCCTGGCGCGTGCCCCTGCCGGCCCGGCTCTTCGCGCCCGCGTCGGTGGTGATGGAGTACCGGGACGGCACGCCGGCCCATGTCTTCCTGGCCCCGGACGAGCGCTGGCGCATCCCCACGCAGGTGGAGCGCGTGGACCCGGACTATGTCCAGGCCCTGCTGGCGCTGGAGGACAAGCGCTTCTTCCACCACCCGGGCGTGGACCCGCTGGCGGTGCTGCGCGCGGCGGCACGCAACCTGTCCACGGGGCGGCGGGTGTCGGGCGCCTCGACCTTGACGATGCAACTGGTCCGCGTGCTGGAGCCGCGGCCCCGCACCTTCACGTCGAAGGTCATCGAGGCCTTCCGGGCGATGCAGTTGGAGGCGCGGCTGTCCAAGCAGGAGGTGCTCGCGGCCTATCTCCAGTTCGTGCCGTATGGGCGCAACGTGGAGGGCGTGGAGGCGGCCGCGCTGGCGTACTTCGGCCACACCGCGACGAACCTGAGCCCCGCGGAGATATCCACGCTGCTGGCGGTGCCGCAGAACCCGAACCGGCGCTTCCCCACGGCGCGGAACACGTCCCGGCTGAAGTCGGCGCGGGACGGCGTGGCGCGCAGGCTGCTGGACGTGGACGCGCTTCCCCGAGGGCCCGAGGCGGCCCGTGTGTCGGCGCGGACGGTGCTGCGCGAGGTGCGCGACACGCCGGTGCCCACGGACCTGACGCCCTTCCCCCGCGAGGCGCCGCACGTGGCGGTGTGGCTGCGCACGCAGCGGCCGGAGCAGGCCCGGCTGCGCACCACGCTGGAGGCCGGCACGCAGCGGATGGTGGAGCGGTTGATGCGGGACGCGTCGCTGGGATTGGCGCCGCGGGGCATCCACAACGGGACGGCGGTGGTGGTGGACCGGCAGCAGGCGGAGGTGCTCGCGCTGGTGGGCAACTTCGACTTCTTCGACCCGCGGCACGGCGGGCAGATTATCGGCTTCGCCACGCCACGCTCGCCGGGCTCGGCGCTCAAGCCCCTGCTGTATGCCATGGGCATCGACCTGGGGATGGTGGGGCCGGAGCAGCTGGTGGCGGACGTGCCCACGGCCTACGGCGGCTATGCGCCGCGCAACTTCGACGGCCGCTTCCAGGGGCTGGTGCGCCTGGAGTACGCGCTGTCCCAGTCGCTCAACATGCCCTTCGTGCGGCTCCTGGAGCGCGTGGGCGTGGAGCGCTTCCTGGGCGCCCTGCAAGCGGCGGGGGTCACCAGCCTGGTGCAGGAGCCCGGTTACTACGGCCTGTCCGCGGCGGTGGGTGGCATCGAGTTGACGCCGCTGGAGCTCGCGGGCGTCTACGTCGCGCTCGCGGGGGATGGGCGCGCGCCGCCCCTGCGGCTCCTCTTGGACGAGGAGGCGGGCGAGCCGGTGGAGGTGCTGTCCCCTGGCGCCGCCTGGCTGACGCGCCAGGCGCTGTCGCTGAAGGACCGGCCGGACTTCCCGGCGCGCCGGCGGCTGACGGGCATGCCGGCGCGCGTGCACTGGAAGACGGGCACCAGCTTCGGCCACCGCGACGCGTGGGCGGCGGGCTCGGGGCCCCGGCACACGGCGGTCGTCTGGCTGGGGAACTTCGACCACACGCCCAGCGTGCACCTGGTGGGCGCGGACGCGGCGGGGCCGGTGCTGTTCGACATCCTGGAGGGCGTGGGCCCGCGCGGCCTCAACCTTCCGGACGAGCGCGTGAATCCACCGAATGACCTGGCCGTGGTGGAGGTCTGCGCCTATTCGGGGCACCTGCCAACGGACGCCTGCGTGCAGCGCAAGCACGTCTACGCGCGGCGCTCGGCGGTGCCCACCGCGCGCTGCCCGTACCACCAGCACGTGGAGGTGGACGTGGCCACGGGGCTGTCGGTGGGCCCCATGTGCCGGACGGGGCGGAAGACGCAGACGCGGGTGTACGTGACGTGGCCGGCCACCATCCGCCGCTGGCTGGAGGAGCAGCACCGGCGCCTGCCGGAGCCGCCCGCCGCCGCGCCCGGCTGCGAACCGGGAGGCGCGCGCGCGGCCCCGTCCATCGTCTCCCCCGCGCCGGGACAGGTGGCCGTGCTGATTCCCGGCGTCCCGGCTTCGCAACAGGAGGTGCCGCTGGAGGCGGAGGCCTCACACGAGCGGGCGCTGACGTGGTTCGTGGACGGGGCCCTGCTGGGGACGGCGCGCGCCGATGAGCGCGTGTGGTGGACGCCGTCCGTGGGCTCCCACGAGATTCTCGTCACCGATGACCGGGGACTGAGCGCGAAGCGGACGCTGGAGGTCCGCATGCGGCCCTGAGACACGCGCGCGGCGCCCCCGGAGTCCAGGAGCGCCGCGCGCAGGTGAGGCGCGCCTCCGCGCTCAGCGCACTTCCCAGCCCCGCGCGCCGCGTTCGTAGCGCCTGCCCGCGCCCAGGTCGCCGTAGAAGAGCAGGTCCTTCACGCCCACCACGGAGCGCCCGTCGAAGAGGCCAATCTCTCCGTTGACGGGCATCTGGATGCCCAGCTGCGCGGCGCTGAGGCGGACGCGCTGCCCCGGGGCCACCGTCAGCTCCGGCAGCACCGCGCCGATGGGCGCGCGCACCTGGGTGGGCAGGTGGCTGGGGCTCTGCGCCAGGCTGATGCGCAGCTGCGTCGTCAGCACCATGCCCGCCAGGGAGAGGGGCGCCGAGGTGCGGTTGCCCACCTCCACCCAGCCCTCGCGCGGGTGGACGGCCTCCAGCACCAGCGTGGGCCGCTGCTCCGCGAGCCGCTCCAGCTCCTTGAAGATGAAGCCGCGGCGCTCGCGCACGTAGCGCTTCAGGTAGGCGCGGCCCGCGGAGAAGCGGCCGTAGTCCATGAAGGGGTCGTCACGCATGTGCGGGTCGATGAGCGCATGGAGCTGGTCGATGTGCGCGTCCATCACCTCGCTGGTGAAGAGCTCCTCCATCGCCTTGTCCAGCCGCGCCTCCAGCCGCTCGCGCAGCACGGGGTTCATCACCACGCGGGTGGCCAGGTTGGAGAACACCGGCAGGTAGCCGGGGTACGAGGCCGTCTCCAGCTTGCGCTGCTCGTACATCTTCGCCACCCAGGCGTCGGTGAGGGTGAAGCTGAACAGCGGGTGGCGCATGTTGCTGGTGCTCTGGCTCATGTCCTCCACGCTGATGGGGTACCACCAGCGCGAGTCCACGTTGTTGAGGTCCCACGGGACGTAGGACCACTTCGCCACCGCGCGGTCGTAGATGAAGTAGCTCTCCGAGTCCTCCACGTAGTTGTTGGACATCAGCGCGTCCATCACCATGGCGCGCAGGTAGTGCTCCAGCTCGAAGCGCTTCTCCAGCTCGCTGACGAGCTGGGGCTCGGGCGTGTGGTTGATGGCGCCTACCATCTCCCAGAGCTTGTCGTCCGGCTGGGACTCGTTCGTCTTCTTCGCCCAGTCACCCTGGTACGGCACCTTCACCATCTTGAATTCGCAGTCCTTCCAGCCGCACCGGTAGATGGTTGCATCCGTGTCGGCGTAGGCGTGCGCTCGCAGGAAGGCCTTGTTCACCTGCTCGATTTCCAGGAACACGCCCTGGTACACGCCGTTGACGTCGAGCCGCACCAGCGTGCCCTTCGACGCGGGGACGCGCATGGCCTCCAGCAGGTCGAAGGCGAGCTTCTCCGCCAGCAGCGTCGCGTCTGCGTACTCGGCCACGAGGTTGAGTGACGTCCGCCCCTCGAAGCGCACGCCGTCCTCGAAGCTCACGTTCCAGCTCTTCTTCGGGAAGAAGCGCGCGGAGGCGCCCCGCAGGCGCACCTGCACGCGGTACGTCGTCCCGTTCGCCTTGAAGAGGCCGTCCTGCTCCGGTGTCCAAGGGTCCGCCTCGAACATCCGCATCGTCTCTTCGGGGATGATGAGCTCGTACTGCGGCACCGACGTCTGCACCGGCGGCATCGCGAAGGGCCGCTCTGTCTCCGGCACGGGCGGAGGCGGCTCGGGAGGCGGCTCCACCGGCGGCGGGTCGACAGGAGGCGGGTCCACGGGCGGCGGTGGCTGCGTCGGCGGCGGCTCCTCCTCGCCAGGCGGAAGTCGTGGATTCTCCACGCTCGGAGGGTCCTGGAGGGATGGGGGCCGCTCCGCCTGGGTTCCATCACAAGCCCACAGGCTCAGCAGCGGCAGGCACAGCAGCAATCGAGAAGGAGTCATCAACCCCGGCGCAAAGCAACGGTTGTGCCCGCCCCCAGGGCCACCCTTTGGTGAGGAGCGAACGCTTGAAGGGGCGCGCAGGCCCCCGCCGTCGCGTGCAAGGGAAACGGATTACCCAACCTGGCTGCTTGTCCCTCCCTGGAGGGAATGGGACGCGAAGGGGCCCCTGGCGGGGCAGGCGGCCAGGCTGAACGGGGCCCCTTTCCTCGGGTGGGCTGTGCACGGCGTGGGGCGGCGGTCCTAGCTTTCAAAGAAGAGGGGGCGCCGTGTCAGGGAGAGAGGGCCTCATATGGAATCATGGAACCAGACGTCGTCCGACACCGTCCGTGTCCACACGCCGCTGGTGGTGAACCGGCGCATCGACGAGCGCGTGGAACGCTGCGTCCGGTACATGGCCGAGAAGGGGGACCGCGCGGAGATGACGCGCTACCTCGCCCGGCTGGAGCGCGAGTGGGACATCCACCGCGCCCTCGCCGTGGGCACGTCGGCCCTGGGCCTGCTGGGCCTGCTGCTGGGCCGGCGGGACGGCGGACGCTGGCGGAGGCTCACCGCGGTGGCGGGGGGCATGTTGCTCCAGCACAGCCTGTCCGGCTTCAGCCCGCTGTCCGAGCTGCTGCGCGGGCTCGGCGTGCGCACCCGCCGGGAAATCGACCTGGAGAAGTTCGCCATCAAGGCGCTGCGCGGCGACTTCGAGCGCATCCCCATGGAGGGCGGGCCCATGGCCCGGGCCAACGCCGCCCTCGTCGCCGCGCAGTCTTCCTGACGCCGCCTCAGCGGCGCGGCGCGGTGTAGCCGCCTCCCAGGGAGGGCATCAGGGCCGGCGACATGGGCGTCGGCGCCGGGCCGACGCTCTTCCCGGTGTTCGCCTGGTCGAAGAAGCCGTTGAGGCCCGCGATGCCCAGCGAGAAGTTCGTCACCCAGCCCGGGTCTGGCTGGCCCGCCGCGGCGCCGACGTCGAACGGCCGCGCGAAGTGCAGGCGCAGCAGCAGGGGCCCCAGCGCGAGGTTGAAGCCGACGACGCCGTTCACCACGCGGTGGTTCCACAGGTCATCCCGCCCCTCGCCGACGCCGCCCGCGTCGATGGCGGCAATCGCCTCCAGGTCGCTGAGGAAGGCCACCCGGATGATGTCGTTGAGCGGCAGCTGCGCCTCCAGCGTGGAGTAGACGTAGTGCCGGCCGAGCAGCCACTGGATGTCGCCGAAGTTCACGCCGCGCAGCGTGTCGAACGAGGACAGGAAGTAGGAGCGCGCGTACTGGCCTCCCAGCGTGGTGCCCAGGCCGCCGCGGATGAAGATGTTCGCGCGGCCGTAGATGGGGAAGTAGCGCTCCGCGTCCACGCGCACGTTGCCGTAGGCCTGGTTGTCGAAGGGCTGCACGCCCACCGTGGTCTCCAGCATGGCCGCGCTGCCGGACAGCGGTCCGGTGGCGTAGTGGTACTTCAGGCTGTCATAGCCAATCTGCCCGCTCAGCTCCGTCTGGAAGCGAATGGAGCGGTTGCGCGAGTTCCACTCCGTCAGCAGCTCCCGGTTGGCCGCGTTGCGCTCGGGGAAGAACAGCTCGAACTCCGTGTAGTCGTCCAGGAAGTACCGGGTGCCACCAATGGCCAGGTCGCCCTGCACGAACAGGAAGGTGCTCAGCGGGTAGCGCGCGCTGCCGAGCGCGCCGAAGAAGCGCTCACCCGACGTGAAGAAGGCGTTCTGCGCGCCCTCCTCGCCCTCGAAGGTGCGGTCCACGCGGAAGCGCAGGGACTGGAAGAGGCCGCCGCCCCACGTCGTGCGCGACTTGTCGTTGACGTAGAGCAGGTAGCCGTCCGTCAGGTCGAAGCTGCCGTACACCGCCAGGGTGAGCAGGAACTGGTGGTCCTTCATGCGGTCACTGGCCGCCGCGAAGAGCTGGCCCACGAAGCCGCCGCCGCCCGCGCCCGCGAAGCCGAAGAAGGGCCCGAACTCCAGGTTCTGCCGGGTGAAGGGCTCGTAGTTCGTCGCGTCCGTGAGGGGCCGCACCGCCAGCGGGTTGGGCGGCTCCGGCGGCGGCTCGGCGGGGACGTCCAGCGCCAGCATGCGCGGCGGGCGCAGCACCGCGGGCCGGCGCTCACCGGAGACGTGGAACAGCATCCACAGGCCGCCGTCCGGGCCAGGGCCGGGCTCGAAGACGCCCGTCGTCAGGTCCGTGCGCCGCACGATGCGGCCGTCCTTCGTCAGCTCGTGCAGGTCGGAGCTGCTGTTGTTGAAGGCGGTGAAGAAGAGGCGTCCGTCCGCCAGGGCCACCGGGGCCGTGTGGTCCCGCTCCTCGCTGGTGAGGCGCTCCACCTGCCGGGGAGCGTCCGGGCGCACGCGGAAGAGGTTGAACTGGCGGTGGGACGTCGCGTCCGACGTGAAGATGACGCCGGAGGGACCCCACGTCACCTCGCGCTCGGAGAACACGTCGTCGGTGAGCTGCAGCGGCGGGGCGTCCGGGCCCGCCTGCAGGTCGATGGCGTAGATGTCCCGCAGGCCCGCGTCGTTGATGCCGATGAACGCCACCCACCGGCCGTCGGGCGAGAAGGCCGGCGAGTACGCCGCGAGCAGCCCGTGCCGGTCGATGCGGTACGCGGTGCGGCCACCCAGGCTCAGGTCGACCACCAGGCCCACCTCCCGGTCGATGCCGGTCCGGATGGCGTTGCGGCGCACCAGCACGTCCGAGCCTCGCTGCTCCGACTTGTGCGTGTAGTCCTGCACGTAGATGATGTCGCGCCCGGTGATTTCGGCGATGAAGGCCAGCTTGTCGTTCGTCAACGCGAAGCTGCGCCCGGAGATGGGGTGCAGCGACTCCACGCCCGGCACGCCGTCACCCGCCACCTTCACCGTCTTGTCCGGCACGCGCGGGTCCATGATGTACAGCCGGCTCTCACCCGTCTCCGGGACGATGGTGCGCAGCCCCAGCACGTTGCCCGAAGGAGAGGACGCCATGGCGGTGGTGTAGCCGGGCGCCTTGTCGAGCAGGTCCAACGCCGGCGCGGACTGCTCGGACGCCAGGTACGTCTTGAAGGCCCGGCGCTTCAGCCAGTTCTCGAACCGCGCGGAGATGCGCTTGGGGTTGTCACCGGTGAGCCGCTCCAGCAGCTCCTCGAACTTGAGCGACGGTGAGTCGCGCGAGCCACCCGCCAGCCGCGGCGACTCCTCCAGCACGCGCTGGATGAAGCCGGCGCCGTACTCCTCTTCCAGGAAGGACACGCGGACCTGGCCCACCTTGTAGATCCACAGGTAGCCGTAGGGCCCGGGGGAGAAGAAGTCGAGGAAGGCGTAGCCCTTGAAGAGGTCCGGGTTCACCAGCAGGTCCCGCACCAGCATCTCCGCTTCCGGGTCCATGCCGCGCTTGGCGTAGAACTCGGCGAGCCCTTCGATGAACCACAGCGGGATGGCCTGCAGCGGGTCGCCGAACATCTTGGCCTGCTCGGCCACGGTGCGGACCTTCTGGATGGTGAACTGGTGCGCCAGCTCGTGGGTGCTGACCTCCTCGAAGAGGCGGTGGTCACCCAGGTACGGCAGCGTCAGCTTCAGGTCCTCGCCGGTGCTGGTGAGCCCCAGCGTGCCCTCGGACACGGCGAAGAGGTTGGTCTGCAGGAACTCCTGGTAGCTGCTGTAGAGGATGTAGGGGAAGGTCTTGGTGGGCACGTACTTGAACTGGTCCACCAGGTACCGGTAGGCCTCCTCGATGAGCGGCGCCGCGCGCTCGGCCACCATGCGCTCACGCTCATAGAAGTAGAAGCGCACTCCGCCCGACTTGTCCCCCAGCGACTTCGCGTAGGTGTAGTTGAACCCACCGTCCGCGCCCGCGAACACCGACTGGCCGCCGCCCAGCACCGTCCCGCCGTCATCGGGGTCGCTGGCCATCAAGTAGGTGGCGCCCGCGTCCTGCTGGCCAGCGTCGGTGCCACCGGCCGCCAGCGAGCCGCCGTCCTCCGTCCCCGCATCGGCCGCGGCCAGGGCGCCGCCGTCCTCCGTCCCCGCATCGGCCGCGGCCAATGCGCCGCCGTCCGCCGTCCCCGCGTCCGAGGCCGCCAGGCCACGCTCCGGGGCGCCCCCGTCTTCACCCGTCGTCAAGGGCGGCACGCCCGCGTCGGTCGCGTCCCCGAGCACCACCGGCGTGCTGCCGGGCAGCCCCGGCTGGGACTGGGGCTCGGACGGGCCTCCCGTGGCCTCCGAGGGCGGACCGGCGGGAGGTTCCTTCGTGTCGCCCACATCCGGCGAGGTGGTGGGCGCGCCCGGGTTGGCGCCGCCCGGGCTCTTCGGGGGTTGTTCGTGCGCCGTCCGCTCGGCGGGCTCCGCCAGCCCCGTGGCCCCCGGACCGACGAGGATGTCCGTGTGCCGCCACTCGAATTCATAGCTGTTCACCGCCGTCTTCCCGGGCCTTCGGGGCACGACGTAGAACTGGGCAAGCGCGAGCCCCGGGAAGAGCAGGACGAGCAGGGCAGCGGCGAGGGGACGGGGGTTCACTGAAGGCACCTCTGTGGGTGGGGTACCGGCGAGACTACACCTGCCTGGGAGGCTGCCTCCCAGCGGCCCGGGTATACAAGTGTCCGGACCATTTCTTTCCGTTTACTTGACGGGCGGTGGGCATCGCTCCCTTGGAGGCCGGAGGAGCGCGCTGTTTCGTCGGGTGCTGGCGCCGGATGATATGCAGGGGGGCATGAACCGCCTCCTCGCATTCACCAGCACCCTGGCGCTCGCCACCGCCTGCGGCAATGACAATCCGTCCGCTCCCAAGGCGGAGTGTCAGGTCGAGGCCATCGATGTGTCGGCCTGCCAGCTTTCAAGCCTCGCGGCCGTACAACCCGAGGGCATCTGGAACCTCAATGTCAACCTCAACGACGGCTCCGGTGCCGCGGCCGCCATGCGGTTGTCGGGAGGGGGCAGCAACACCCAGATGCTGCTGGGCGTCGCCGCCACGGAGCGGCAGAGCACCCCGGAGTCGTTCTTCCTGGCCAGCGAGTTCCAGGACGCCAACGGCTTGACGATCCGCTTCGCCGCCGCCGGGTGTTCCTCGACCGGGCCCGGGCAGATGTCGGGCATCTTCCGGCGCTGCGCCAACGGGACGGCGGACCTGAAGGGCACCTTCGACGCCGTCCGGGTGGGCCGCCGCGCGGGTGAAGAGGAGCGCTCCGGCGTGGCGCTGGTCGGCGAGGTGAAGCTGACGGACGCCACAATCACCAACGTCGCGGTGGCCCATGGCCACGCCTACGTGACGGCGGGGGCCAAGGGGCTCGTCGTGTTCGACCTGAGCGACCCCGCGCAGCCGCGCCAGGTCCGCCTGTCCGAGCCGTCCAACGACTTCTTCACGGACGCGCTGGTGAACGGGAGCACGCTCTACGTGGGCAGCCGCCGCAGCGGCGTCATCGTGTTCGACATCACCAACCCGGCGGTGCCCGTCCGCCTGCGCTCCGTCCCCGAGTCCGTGGTGGAGGTGAACTCCCTCGCGCTGGACGGAAACGTCCTGTACGCGGCGTCTCCGGCGCCCAACTCGGAGGTGTACGTCTACGACGTCGCCACGCCCGCGGAGCCGAAGCAGCTCACGCGGTACTTCGTCGAGGGCGCGGAGCCGCTGGCGGGTGAGGTGCCCTTGCACGTCGCGGCGATGGGCGGCCGGCTCTACGTGAGCAACTGGTCCTTCGGAATGACCGTCTCGGACGTCACCACCCCGTCGCGCCCGAAGCTGCTGGGCCGCTTCGCCAACACCCCGTCGCGCGCCACGGCGGTCGGCATGGTGGGAGACCGGCCCTACGCGTTCGACGTGGGCGAGGACTGGGGCGCGCACCTGAGCGTGCTGGACGTGAGCGCGCCGGCCACGGTGGCCCGGACGGGGGAGTTCCGGATGCGCCCGGAGGTGTCCATCCGCGCGGTGGCGTTCTCCGGGACGAAGGTCTACCTGGCCTATGGTCAGGACGGCCTGCGCATCGTGGACGTGTCCGTCCCCGGCTCGCCCCAGCAGGTAGGGTACTACAACACCTGGCGGGAGACGGACGCGGGCCACGGCGTCGCGTTCCTCGAAGGCCTGAGCAAGGTGCACGTGCCGGGCGACGGCTTCGTGTACGCAACAGATTCTTCGCGAGGCCTGCTCATCTTCCGCGAGACGACGGAGTAGGCTGTCTGGATGAGCGAGACCCCGACGCGGTCCTGCGGCAGGTGCCAGGCGCTTCCTCCCAACATGGAGGGCGCCGGGCGGCTGTTCCTGTGGAGCCCGGTGGGGCACAGCCAGGGCCGGCTCCTGTCCTTCCTCCGGGAGGCGCGGCACGAGGTCCAGGTGCGCGCCGAGGTCCACTGCGTCGAGGTGCGGGTCCCGGAGGCGGCGCTGTCGCCTCTGGCCTCGAGCCTGTTGGCCGCGCTCCCGCAGGAGGAGGCGCGGGCCACCCGGGCGCTGTTCATGCTGGGGGAGGCGGAGCCCGGGCTGGGTGACTATGCCCGGGTGGGCTCACTCCAGCGGCTCGTCAGGCGGACGCGCGCGGGGTGGCTGGTGGCGCTGCTCTCCGAGGAGCGGCTCACCACGCACTTCCAGCCCATCGTCCATGCGCGGGACACCCGCCGCATCTTCGCGCACGAGGCGTTGATGCGGGGCCTGGAGCCGGACGGCGCGCTGGTGTCGCCCGGACGGATGATGCAGACGGCGCGCGAGGCGGACCTGCTGTTCCAACTGGATTTGGCGGCGCGCACCACGGCCATCCGGCAGGCGGTGAAGCACGGGCTGGACACGCACCTCTTCATCAACTTCACGCCCACGGCCATCTACGACGCCTCGTTCTGTCTTCGCTCCACGGTGGAGGCCATCCACGCGGCGGGCATTGCGCCGGAGCGTGTCGTGTTCGAAATCATCGAAACGGACCAGACGGCGGACGCGGAGCATCTGCGCGGCATCGTGGACTTCTACCGCAAGGCGGGGTTCCAGGTGGCGCTGGACGACCTGGGGGCGGGCTTCTCGTCGCTGAACCTCATCCACCAGTTGCGTCCGGACATCATCAAGCTGGACATGGAGCTGGTGCGTGACGTCCACCTGGACCCGTACAAGGGCTCCATCGTGGAGAAGCTCCTGGAGATTGCGCGGACGCTGGGCATCCGCACGGTGGCGGAGGGCATCGAGACGCACGAGGAGCTGCGCTGGGTCCGCGAGCACGGGGTGGACTTCGTGCAGGGCTATCTCATCGCCCGGCCGCAGAGTCCCCCCGTGGGGGCGACGCCGTCGTTCACGGATTGAGCAGCACGTTCCCCGTGGCCTGCCGCTCGAGGTTGGCGGCGCGGAGGAGGCTCAGCTGGGCGCCTGCCTCCTGGAGGGCGAGCCGGGCGTTGTAGCCGTCGCGGTTGTTGACGAAGCCGCGGGCGAGGTTGAGCGCCGCACGCAGGCGCTCCGCGTGGACGACGACGGTCCCCTGGCCGTCCGCCTCCGCGCTGTCACGCAAGTCGGCGAAGGCGTTGTCGGCGATGTCGAGCGCATTGACGACGTCCAGCTCTCCCTGTTCCAGCGCCGTGTCCGCCGCGAGCATCCACTGGCTGGCGGTCTGAATCTGGGACAGCCGGTCCTGTCGCGCCTGCTCCACGTCGACCGCGCGGTCGCCGTAGGTGTCCACCTGGAGTTGCACGGCCTGGTTGCGCACGGTGAGGTCGGCGTCGCGCTCGTTGAGCTGGGCTTCGAGCTGCTTCATTCGCTCGCGCAGTTGCTCCAACTGCTGCGCGGGCGGCGGGTTCGTGTTCGGTGTGCCCGCGCCGCCGGTGCCCGTCTGGTTGTTCACGGGCGCCACGGTGGGCGGCGTGCCAATGGGCTCGGAGCGGCCAATGGGCTCGGAGCGGCCAATGGGCTCGGAGCGGCCAATGGGCTCGGAGCCGCCGATGAAGGCCGGCGTCACGGGGGCGGGGGAGGGCGCTGTGCCGCTCTGGTCGGTGGTGGTGCCCTGCTGAGGGGCCGTCTGAGCGCCGGATGTGCCGCCGCCACCTGTGCCGGTGTTGCCGATGCTCGTGCCGGTTCCGCTCACGTCCTGCTGGCCGACGGTGCCGGTGCCACGCTCGTCCTGCTGCCCGGCCACACCGGAGCCTCCCGCACCCGTCGCCGTCCCACCCGGGGTGTCCTGGCCCGCCTCGGTGCCGTCATCACCCGTCTGCTGTCCGCTCCCACCCATCGCGGCCTGCTCCTGTTGCAGCGCCTCCAGGGGCGAGGGAATCGGCTCGTAGGTCTGCGCGGTCTCCTCGGCGGCGACCTGCCCCGTGGTCGGCGGTGGCGCGCCGTCGGGCAGGACGGGCGTCAGCACGAAGTCGAGCCGCGACGCATCCTCCGGCATCTCGTAGACGTAGCCCGCCGGGGGCCTCAGCCCTTCAATCTCTTCGGCCGCCTGCTGGTTCGCGTCCTGGAGCGCCGCGGCGGCCGGGTCCCGGATGGAGGGGTCCTCGGGGGGAATCATGACCGGCGCGCTCGGCGACTGGCCGAGGCCCAACCCAGCAGCGATGGCAATCCAGAGGCGCATGGGGAAAAATCTGTCCATCCGTCTGCCCGCGGACACCCCAACGGCCTGTACGGCGCTCGAAGGGCCGCTCGCGGGGCGGGCATCCGGAACCTGCCTGTTCGAGCCCTGAAAACACCCAGGGCCGCGCTCCCAGCCGCAGGGGAGCACGGCCCTCGGGCACCTCAGGACGCCGCGACGGACTCAGAGGCTGATGCGGAGCCCCGCGCCCAACTGGAACGTCGGCGCGGGCACGGAGAAGGCCGGAATCGGCTGCCCGTCCACGACGAGCCCCTCCGGCACGTCAATGGCCAGCCGGAACTCACCGCCGCGCCGTCCGTAGTTCACCGAGCCGTACGCCTCCACCGTGAGATACGTGAGCGCCCGGTGCATCACGTTGAGCCGCGTGGTGAACGAGCGGTCCGACAGGTTGCCCAGGGTGAAGAGGTTGAAGGACGTCCGCTCCAGTGACCCCGGCCGGTCCAGGAAGACGTAAGCGGCGCCGTAATGCCGTCCCAGGTAGAGCGGGTTGAAGGCGTCCTTCAGCAGCAGGTACGGATACCCGAACGAGCCGGTGTAGCCCGTGGAGTTGAAGAAGTACTCCACGCCCAGCACGGCCAGGTCGTTCTCCCCATAGGGGAAGCTGTAGGTCGCGCCCGCCGTCATCTGCGGCGTGAGCCCCGAGGGAATGTACGCCTCCACCTGGACACCATCCTGCGCGATGTCCTCGAGCGTCGTCCCCTCCGGGATGCGGTACAGCGGCCGGTCCGTGCCTTCCTTCAGCGCCACTTCGGCGTAGACATCCAGCGGCCCCAGCGGCGAGGACACGTCGAGCCCGAAGCGGGGCTTACGTCCGTTCTGCGCCACCGCGCTGGCGCCCAGCTCCGCGGACCCCAGCAGGACTTCCGCGCGCAGCGCGCCGCCCAGGCGGCCCAGCCGGTTGACCGGGTCGCCGCCGCCAGCCTGGGACGTGGGGCTTCCGCTCGGGTCGGTGATGGCGCCCACGTCCGTGCCCAGGTCATCCATGACGAGGATGCCGTATACGTTCCAGCCCCGGGACTCCCAGGGCACGTGCACCTTCAGCATGGACACGCCCGTGCGCAGGTCCACGAAGGCCAGCGGATCCCTGCGCTGGGGCGACAGGAAGTCGGTGGGGTTCCAAATCTGCCCGGTGCCCCACTTCACATGCTGCTTGCCCACGGTGAAGAACACCGTGTGCTCCAAGTCGAAGCGCAGCCACGCCTGGTCCAGCAGCACGCGCGGGTTCGCCGGGGCGTCCGGCGTACTCCGGGGCGGCAGGGCGGGGTCGTAGTTCAAGCGCCCCACGACGAAGCCACGGATCCGGTCCGACGGGCGCGCGTCGAGGTAGCCGTCCACCAGCGTGGGGGCGGAGAAGGACGTCTGGCGGAGCGAGGTGTTCTCACTGCCCGCCATGAAGCCGCGCAGGTAGAACTGCCCGCCAATCTTCAGCGGATCATCCAGCACGTCCTCGGTGTCGAAGGCGCTCCGGGTCGCCGGGCCGTTCAACACGTCCGCGTCCCGGTCCCCGGCCGGCTCGGTCAACGGCGGCTGCCGCTCCGTGGCGCCACCGGTGGTGCCGGGGTCCACGTCCGCCGCCGGCTCCGAGCCTTCACCGCCGAAGAGGGCATCCTCGTCGGGCCGGCCCGAGTCCTCGCCCGCGGGCGCCTCCGCGGGCGGCTCCTCCTGTCCGCCTCCGAAGAGCGCGTCCTCGTCGGGCCGCTCCTCGGACTGGGCCCACGCGGGCGCGCCGGTGAGGGCCGCGGACAGCGCCGCGGCCAGGGTGAGGGTGCGCGGGCTCATCGGCTCTTGCTCTCGAGCCACGCCTTGGTGAAGAGGTTGGCTTCCAGCGAGCGCAGGTCCACCGTCTTGACGAGGATGGTGGTGGAGTTGCCCTTCTCGACTTCGTCGTAGATGCGCATCTCCTCCGGAATCCAGACGTCGTCCTTCTTGGACTCGCTGAACATCTTCTTCCAGCGGGGGTAGAGCGCCGTGCGCATCTTCCGGCCAGACAGGGCGTACTCCTCCCGCTTGAGGATGTTGCCGGACGCCTTGTCCACCCAGAGCTTGAGGACGGGGTAGGCCACGTCCACGCCGGACTTGACCTTCAGCGACAGCAGGTGGGCCGTGTACTTGCCCAGCTTCGCCTCGCCTTCGTAGGACGGGTCATACTCCTCGGCCAGCCGCGACTCGTCGAAGTCGGCGCGGCGGCTGTCGGTGCCGGCGATGCGCTCGCGCTCGGTGCGGCGCTCCCAGCGGCCCACGTTGGGGTTGTAGTTCCAGAGGTTCTTGTCCAGCCGCAGGTAGCCCTTGCCCGCCTCCGCCTTGGGCTTGGTGAAGAGCATCATCAGCTTGTCGTCCTCGTCGCGGCGATAGACGACCAGCTCGTAGACGAGGTCCGCCTTCCCCTTCTCCTTCTGCTCCAGGTACACCATCGCCTTGTAGTCGCCGCCGTTGCGCTGGCGGTCGTCGATGGTGGCCAGCAGCTTCACCTGCTCGGCCTGCTCCAGCGCCAGGGCGGCCGGGGCGGACAGCAGCGACACGGCCAGCGCCGCGGCGGACAACATGTTCTTGAGGCGCATGAGTTCACCCGATGTGGTGCATCGCCGTCACCGGCTTGAGCCGCGCGGCGAGGAAGGAGGGAATGAGCGAAATGGCGGTGGTGCACGCGGTGATGAAGGCCATGGCACCCAGGATGGACGAGGGGTGCACGGCCAGATTCAACGTCTCCGACATGATGAAGACGGCCACCACCTCCGGGACGTGCACCGCCATGGCATTGACGGCCAGGCACAGCACCAACCCCGCGCTGGCGCCCGCCAGCGTGCCCAGCGTGCCCAGCAGCATGGCCTCGAAGACGAACATCAGCAGCACGCGCGTGCGCTGCATGCCAATGGCGCGCAGGGTGCCAATCTCCCGGGTGCGCTCCCGGATGGCAATCCACAGCGTGTTCATGATGCCCACGCCGATGATGACCATCAGCACGAAGATGAGCACCCCGGTGAGGCTGTTGAGCGCGGTGAGCGTCCAGGTGATGAAGGAGATTTCGTCCTCCCAGTTCGTGATGTCCAGCCGCTGGCCTGTCCAGGCCTCGCGGTTGACGGTCTCGAACTTCATGAAGAACGCGCGCGGGTCGTGGTCCATCACCGTGTGCCCCGCGGCCGTCAGCGTCTGGCGCAGCCGCGCCTGCACCGCCGGCACGTGCTGGATGTCCTTCAGGTAGAGCAGCAGCGCGCCCGCGGTGTCGCTCTTGAACTGGTACAGCGAGCGCAGCGTGTCCGCCGGCACGAAGATGCCGAAGTCGCTCAGCATCCCCATGTCCGCCGCGATGGCCACCACGCGCGCGTCCACCGTGTTGCTGGCGCCTCGCAGCGTCTGGGCGGCCAGCGTCACGGACTCGCCCACCTGGACGTTCAGCTTCTTCGCCTGCTTCTCGAAGAGCAGCACCGTGTCGGGCTCGGCCAGGCCGTCCAGCGTGCCCGCGCGAAGCTGCAGCACCTGGCGGAGCCCCGGCTCGGACTGGATGTCGATGCCGCCCACGCCCACCTGCATGGAGGACGTCTCGCTCACGAGCTTGAGCCAGCCCCGGCCGCGCTGGACGGCGAAGTCCAGCTCCGGCACGTCCTTGCGGATCTGCTCCAGGATGGCCGGGTAGCCCGTCACGACGGGCGCCGCCTGGCCCGCCGTCACCTTGTAGAAGCCGGCCACGTTGACGTGGCCGGTGGACAGCGTGGTGGCGGAGCGGAGCATCGACTCCTTCATGCCCGTGGACAGGCCCATGAGGATGACGAGCAGCGCGGTGACGCTGGCGATGGCGCCGCCCAGCAGCAGGGTGCGTCTGCGGTGGGTGCCGAGGTTGCGGAATGCGATGAGGAAGAGCTGGAGCATGTTCTCACTCGTCCGTCTGCATCGCCTGGAGGGGCGAGACCCGGGTCGCGAGGAACGCGGGATAGAGGGTGGAGATGGCGGAGACGCCCAGGACGATCACGAACGCCGCCACCAGGTTGCTGGCGCTCAGCGTGGGGAACAGCCGGGGGCCGGAGAAGAAGAAGTAGAGCGCTTCGTTGCCGGCGGGGATGCCGGCGCTGTTGAGCAGGGCCATGATGCCGCTGCCCACCAATGAGCCGGCCGCGCCGAACACGAGCCCCAGCACCAGCGTCTCCACCAGCACCATGCCCAGGATGAAGGAGCGCTGCGCGCCAATGGCCCGCATGGTCCCCACCTCGCGCACGCGCTGCATGGTGGCCATCATCATGGCGTTGTTGATGATGACCAGCGCCACCACGAAGATGATGAAGACGGCGAAGTAGAGCACCATCTTCCCGAGCAGCACGAACTGCCCGATGATGCCCGCCGCCTCCTGCCACGACACCACGCGCAGCTTCAGGCCCGCGTCCTTCGCCGCCTGCCGCAGCTCCACCATCGTCTGCTCCAGCAGCTCCGGGTCCTTGAGCATCACCGCCGCGCTCAGGGCCACGCCCTGTTCGATTTCCTGCTGGGTGTAGACGCGCTGGAGCAGGTTCTCACGCGTGAGCGCCCCCTGGTCACCGATGAAGGCGGCCTGGTCGTCCACGTCGGTGGACGTGGCCTCCGCCACCAGGACGTTGTCGCTGGCCTCGCCGAAGAGGGCCTCCTCGGCCTCGTCCCGGCTGAGGGCCTCCAGGCCGCTCTGCTGCTGGATCTCCGCCAGCTCCGCCTTCTTGTCCGCGGTGAGGTAGCCGTACAGGTCCCGGAAGGACATCAGGTCCATCAGGCTCAGCGCGCCGGCCATGGCGGACTTCTCCAGGCCCTTGAACTGGTAGGTGCCGTAGACCTTCACGTTGACGCTCTGCATGTAGCCGGTGCGCGTGAAGGCGGTGATGGTGAGCACGTCCCCCATGCGCAGTCGGTAGAGCTCCAGCAGCGGCGCCAGCTCCGAATAGAACTGGGCGTAGCGGGTGTCGAAGTTGGCGTCGTCGGTGGTGAAGAACTGCGTCAGCAGCGTGTCCAGCGCGGGCTCCTGGCTGCCCAGCAGCTTCTGCAGCCGCTCCACCATCTTCCGCGTCTTGACGGGGTCCAGCTGGAAGATGATCTCCCGCGTCTGGACCTGGTTCTCCTTCACCCAGCGCTGCAGCTCCGGGTCGGTGGCGATGGTCTTCTGGTTGAGATCCCGCTCCTGCTTGATGTGGTCCAGCCGGAGCGCCGACTTCATCTTGAGGAACTCTTCGTAGAAGAACTTGGACAGCAGCATGCCGCGCTGGCCGGTGGGCACCGGCTGGCCGTCCACGATCTCCATGCGGTCGAAGGTGCGCTGGAACGCGTCCAGGTCCGTGCCGGCGTAGCGCAGCTCCAGCATGTCTCCGTCCGGAATCTGCGGGGCGATGCGGTTCTCCAGGAGCTCCAGCGAGGCATACGGGTCCTCCTCGAAGGCGTCCCAGAACGCGTCCGTGCGCGCCTGGGCGAGCGCCTTCACCTCCGCGGGGTCCTTCTGGGCGCCGCCCAGCTCCTGCTCGCTCCGGGCCGTCTGGTCGGCCATCAGGTTGACCATCTGCCGGACGTGCCCCTTGACGCTGTCGATGCTCTCCCGCAGCTCGGGTGTCTCACCGGCCTCGTCGCGCTTCTTGTAGAGCTCGCGCAGGTTCGACAGCGTCAGGTCCACCGTGTTGCCAGAGGTGATGATGGCGCCGCTGGTTCCCAGGGGCACCACCGTCTTCACGTTGGGGTGCTTCTCCAGGAAGGGCTTGAGCTGGCTGAAGTCGTCCAGCGCGGCCAGGTCCGGCTCGCCGCTCATGCTGCCGTAGAGGGCCAGCGGGTCCTTGGAGTCATCCGAGTAGACCTGGATGTGGCCCGCGACGCTGCCGATGATGCTGCGGCTCATCGCGCTGTCCATGCTGTCCATCAGCGCCCCGCCCACCACCACGAGCAGGGTGCCGAAGAAGATGATGCCGCCGATGAGCAGGTTGATCTTGCTGGAGAACAGGTTGCGGAAGGCCACCTGCAGCAGCAAACGGAGCTGTCCCATGGTCAGTGGCCTCCAGCGGCCATGACGCGGCTGGCCTCGGCGGCGCTGATGCGGTCCAGGAACTTGCCGTCCGCCAGCCGCACCACGGCGTTGGCGTGGCTCATCACCTTCGCGTCGTGCGTGGAGAAGATGAAGGTGGTGCCCTCCTTCTGGTTGAGCTCCTTCATCAGGTCGATGATGTTCTGGCCCGTCACCGAGTCCAGGTTGGCCGTGGGCTCGTCCGCGAGCACCAGCTGGGGCCGCGTGACGAGCGCGCGCGCCACGGCCACGCGCTGGCGCTGGCCACCGGACAGCTCGTTGGGCCGGTGTTTGGCGTGGCTGGCCAGGCCCACCTGCTCCAGGAGCTGCATCACCCGCTCCCGGCGCTGGGCCTTGTCCAGCTTGCGCTGGAGCAGCAGGGGAAACTCCACGTTCTGGAAGACGCTGAGCACCTGCACCAGGTTGAAGCTCTGGAAGATGAAGCCAATGGTGTTGAGGCGCAGGTTCGTGAGCTGGCGCTCGGTGAGCTGCTTGGTGTCCTGCCCGGCCACCCGGACCACGCCGCCGGTGGCGGTGTCCACGCACCCGATGAGGTTGAGCAGTGTCGTCTTGCCGCTGCCGGAGGGCCCGGCGATGGAGATGAACTCACCGGCATGGACCTCCAGGTCCACGCCCCGGAGCGCCGGGACGACCACCTTCCCCAGGGTGTAGTCCTTGGTCACGTTCGTGATGGAGACGATGGAGGCCTGCGAAGCGGTGGGATTCATGCGGTACGTCCTTTCGAAGTCTTGTCGGGGCGTGGCGGACGGGGGGCATGCGCTGCGCGCCACCGCTCGGCGATGCCTGTCAGCTCGGCCTTGTAGAAATCACAGAAAGCGGACGCTTCTCGCAAGCTGCGATTGCCAGCGAGGCGCGGAACCGCGAGGGCTTCGGCGCAGATGCGGGCGAAGGCGCTCAGCGACTCCTCCGCCACGCGCAGCTTGCCCTCCCAGCCCTGGGAATGGATGACGTGGTAGTGCTGCCGGTCTCCGGGAACGCTGGCCGGTTCCACCAGGCCCATGTCCGCGCAGGCGCGGAGGTTGGTGGACACCGAGGCCGCGCTCACCTTGAGCAGCTCGGCGATTCGCTTGTTCGACAGGGGCTCGCCCGCGAGCATCAGCAGCGCATAGATGCGCCCGCCAATGCGCGTGCCGCCCCGCCGCTCGAAGTACAGCCCCATCGCTTCGATGAAGCGGTGCTCGGCGGTCTCCAGCTCCCTCATGCCCGCGCTCCACGCCTCGCCGTGCCGGGCATCCCGTGGTGGGACGCGTGGCGGCCAGGGCGGTGGGCAGGCATTTAGGCGGCGGACTTCGTTCAGTCAATACTGAATGGACTGTACGGTGATGCAGGCCTGACGGCGCCGGAGGTCCGCGCCCGGCACGGCGCCAGGGCCCACAGCCGGGTGGCGGCTGCGGGCCCTGAGTTCCCCATCATGGGGTGCGGTCCTGACATGCCCGTGGGTGGGGCATCAGTACGTGTCGGGCGAGGTGTTGGAGCCCGTGTCCGGGTTCAGGGTGCTGTCGTCCCCCGCGCCGCCGGTGCCTTCGTGCTGCTCCACGCCGGAGCCGCCCATGTCGCTGTCCTGGTTGATGGACGAGTCGGGCGTCAGCGCCGGGTCACCGGCGCCGCCCGTGCCCGAGAGGGAGATGCTCTTGGCGACGTTCTTGGTCTCCTTCACCTGGTAGCTGGCGCGAATCTCCTGGCCGGGGCGCAGGTCCTTGGCCTTCTTCAGGGTCGGGTCGCTGAAGGTGGTGCTGCGGTCGACCTCCAGGGGGACCACCGCGCCCTGCATGTCGACGAAGATCTTGTCGCTCTCCGCCTTCACCACGCGGCCGTTGAGCTCCTTCTGGCCCATGTTGGCCTGCTGGCCCATGGTGCCGGAGCCGCCCATGCCCGGCTCCTCGGGCGTGGCGGTCGTCTCGCGTTCGATGGTGGTGGTGGTGTCCTTCTGGATTTCGGTCTCACCCACCTGGCCGGAGCCTCCCTGCGCCGCCGACGAGTCCTTCGGCTTGTTCTCGTCGTTGTTGGCCAGGGCGGTACCGCTTCCAAGCATGGCGATGGTGGCGAAGACGCCAACGAGCTTCTTCATGGAGTTGCTCCTGTGGTTGTTGTGAGTGGGCGGGGGCTGCGACGTCCCCCGTTGGAGAAAACCTAGGTGCGCTTGTTGAAGCGGACAGGGCTTGCCCACACCCCTGCTGGAATGGCCGTTCGCTCTCCTGGCGGTGGTCCAGGGGCCGCTCGCGTCGTGGGAAGAGGCGAGCGCCTTGTCGGCAGCGGGGCTTTCCCTTACCGTCGGGGGCCCAGCGCCCACTGGCCAGCCTGGCTGGTGGCCCGACAGGAGACCGTCTCCGCGATGCCCCCGACCGCCAAGCCGTCCCAGACCGCGCAGGACCTCCCCGCGCCCTCGTTTCCCGCCATCGAGTCGCTGCTCGAGGCGGCCTCCGTGGAAGAGGTCCGTGGCTTCTTCGATGGGGTGAAGACGGGCCTCACCGAGCTCAAGGGCCCCAAGGTGGAGCAGGGCAAGAAGGCCCAGGCCGCCATTGGCCGCGCGGAGGAGCTGCTGGAGATGCTGGTGGAGACCCGCGAGCGGCTGATCGCCGAGTCCAAGGGTGGCAAGGGCCGGAAATGACGGTGGTTTTGCCCCGGGAGGCTCTTTTTTTCCGGGGTCAGGCAACCGGCGGTGCCCCCCGCCGATAATGCAAGAGAGAGCATCCTGAGCATCGGTGATCTCTGACCTTTCCGCTGGAAGCAGCGCCTGGAGGAAGCAATGGCGAAGATCGACAACATGATGGGCCCGAACGTTCGTCTCTCGACCAACGTCACGACGGCGCGGCAGACGCCGGACACCGGTTTCGGCGCGCGGCTTCACAACGGTCTCAACAGCGCCGCCAGCGCCGTGGGCACGGGTGTGGGCGCGATGGCGGGCATGGTTCCCGGCGGGCAGATTGTCTCCGCCGCCGTCTCCTCGATGCACACGTTCTCCGCGACGGGCGGCTCGGGCATGGGCGCGCCGTACGCGGGCGTGATGAACACCGCGGTGGCGGGCAACCTGAGCGGCGCGGTGGCGCCGGCCGGCGGCGGTGTCGTCGCGGGCGGCGGCCTGGGTGGCGCGGTGGCCGGCTCCGGCTCGCCGCTGGGCCTGGGTGCGCAGGGTTCCGGCAGCACCACGGACACCGTCAATGGCAATTTCTCGCTGAACAAGATGGCCGAGGAGAACTCCAAGCTCCTGAACCTGCAGGCCGCCATCCAGCAGGAGTCGCAGACTTTCACCGCGATCTCGAACGTGATGAAGTCGCGCAACGATACGATCAAGAACTCCATCGGCAACGTCCGCTAGCCGCGGGCGTCGTCGCCCCAGGGAGCGTGCATGGCGGACACCTCGGAGATTTCGAACAGCCTCGTCCCACTCGGACGCCAGCAGGCCAGGGTCCTGCTGGAGGCCGGTTACCTGTGGCTCGACATGGGCCACTTCGACAAGGCGAAGGAGATCTTCTCCGGGGCGGCCGCGCTGATGCCCCGGAGCGAGGTGCCCCAGCTGGCGCTGGGCGCGGTGGAGTTCTCGCAGGGCCGTCATGACAAGGCCCTGCAGGCCTACCGCGTCGCGCAGCGCCTGGCCCCGCAGTCCTCGCTCCCGCGGGCGCATGCGGGCGAGGCGCTGCTGTTCATGGGGAAGGTGCCCGAGGCGCTCAAGGAGCTGAAGGCCGCCATGGACCTGGAACCCGACGGGGACGGTGCCCGCCTGGCGCAGTCCCTCATCCAGGCCAAGGAGGCGGGAGTCCTGCCTCCGGCGAAGACGTAGGACGGAGGTCACGGCGATGGCTGTCGGAGGTGTCGGACGAGGCGGTGGGAAGGGCCGCGCGGGTGGCGCGAAGGGCCCTGCCGGCGCGGCTCCGGCGGGTGGCGCCAGCTTTGGTGGCCGGGTGGACCGGACGGAGTCTCTTGTCGGGCCCTCGGGTCTGGTAGGCTCCAGCAATGTCCAGGGCCCCCAGGCCGCGGATCCGGTGGCCTCCCAGGCGGTGGCCATTGCCCGGAAGCTGAAGAATGGGGGCTTCAAGAGCAAGGAAGAGGCGACGCAGGCCCTGGTCGCCGAAGTCCTGAAGGAGAAGCTCCGAATGAAGTCTTCTTCACTCACCAGCAAAATCGCAGACGCGCTCCAGGATGATCCGCGGCTGAATCAGGTCCTCGAGCGGCTGTGGTCTAAGGCCGAGTGAGCGGCGCTTGGCTCTGGGCGACGACAGGCAGGTCATCCTCGAGAAGTACGGCCCCTACGTCCGGTCGCTGGCCGCGACCGTGCGCAAGCAGTTCAATGCCCAGCTGGAGCTGGATGAGCTGCTGGCCTACGGTCAGATAGGCCTCCTGGAGGCCGCCGAGCGGTTCGATCCGAAGGTCGGGGCCAACTTCCTCACCTTCGCGCACTACCGCATCAAGGGCGCCATCTTCGACGGGCTGCGGAAGATGGGCGTGCTGCGCGGTTCGGACGCCCGCGGCGCCTATGTGGGAGAGCGGGCGGCGGCGTATCTGGGAAATCTTTCGGATCGTGAGGCCGGAGCAGGCAACCGCGGCAGCTCATTCGACGATGATGTGAATGACATCTCGGATGCGGTGACGGGCTTGGCGATGGTCTTCGCCAGCAGCATCGAAGGCGCGGACACGACGGGTTACACCGACGAGTCGCTCCCCGTCGACATCCGGATGGAGCAGGAGCAGCTGAAGACGCGGGTGCGGGCGGCGATCGAGAAGCTCCCGGAGAAGGAGCGCAAGCTCCTGATGGGGTACTACTTCCAGGGCAGGACGCTGGAAGAGGCGGGAGCGGAGATAGGACAGTCGAAGAGCTGGGCGTCGCGGCTGCACGCGCGAGCAATCGACCGGCTCAAGGAACTCTTGAACGAGGAGGAGGAGCTTCCTCCTTCTCCGATGGATGCAAGGAGGGTCTCACATGGCGGGTCCGATGGCCGGAGTCTCCGCGGCGCAGGTCGCCCAGCAGAAGCTGCAGGATCAGGGCGCTCAGCAGACGAACAAGCAGGGCGCGTCGAAGTTCGACGGAGTTCTCGCTGACAAGGCGCAGGGCGCCGGTCAGGTGGACGCGACCCAGCAGGTGAACAAGGCCCAGGCGGCGCAGGCCACCCAGCGCACGGATGCCGTGCGTCAGGTGGAGACCGTCACCAAGACGGAGAAGGCCGCCCTCAACAAGGTGCGCGGTGCCCAGGAGTCGGTGACGACCAAGGCGGCCGAGCCCGTGGTGGCCAAGGCGGAGGCGTCCAAGTCGTCCAAGGCGGGCGACATGATGACGCAGATCGTCGGTGACCTGGAGAAGGGCCAGGTCAACCTGGAGCACATCATCAAGCAGGCCTCCAGCGGCAAGGCGTTCTCCAACGCGGAGCTGCTGTCGCTCCAGGCCTCCATGTACCAGTACACGCAGCAGCTGGACCTGACGAGCAAGGTCGTGGAGAAGGCGACCACCGGCCTGAAGGACGTCGTCAAGACCCAGGTGTAGGCCCAACCCCGGCTCCCCGGCGACGCGGCCTTGAGAAGGGCGGTCCCTCCCTCTACGAGCGGGAGGGGGCGCCCTTCCGCGTTTTCCGGGGGCCTAGTAAGCTCCGACCCGCCCATGATTCGCCGACCGCACGCGTTTGCCGCCTCGCTTCTTGCCCTCCTCTTCCTGACGGGCTGCCACATTGAACTCCAGCACGCGCTGAGCGAAGCGGACGCCAACGAAATCTACGTCCTGCTCAGCAAGAACGGCATCACCGCCAAGAAGGAGAAGGAGGAAGGCGGCAACGAGGTGCGGTTCATGATCACCGTGCCCAAGGCGGATGCCGCGCAGGCGGCGGAGCTGCTCAAGCTCAACTCGCTGCCGCGCCCGGTGGAGAAGGGCCTGGCCCACTTCTCCAAGGGCAGCATGGTGCCCACCGCGACGGAGGAGCGCGCCATGCTCCTCAAGGCGATGGGCGGCGAGGTCTCCAACGCGCTGAACCAGATTGACGGCGTGCTGGAGGCGCGCGCCATCGTGATGATTCCGGAGAACAACGACCTCGCGCAGCCGGAGAACAAGCCGATGCCGTCCGCGTCGGTGTTCATCAAGTACCGCCCGGGCGAGGGTGGCAGGCCGCCCATCGACACCGCCGTGGTGCAGCAGTTCGCGGCCACCGCGGTGCCGGAGCTGAAGGCCAGCGCGGTGACGGTGCTGATGACGCAGGCCTTGCCGCCGTCGGCGGAGACGGACTCGGAGAGCCGCCTGCAGGACGTGCTGGGGCTGCGCATGACGGCGTCCAGCGCCAGCCAGTTCAAGGTGATGTTCGCGGGCGCCTTCGTGCTGGTGCTGGCGATGCTGGGCCTGACGATGTGGACCTTCATGCGCGGCGGCTCCAGCAGCGCCCCGGCCACGCGCACTGGCGCGCGCGCCCGCGGTCGTCCTCCCGAGGCCTGACGTCACCGCCCCTCACGGTGGGGCTTCCCTCCCTCTCCCAGCGGGCGTCCGTGGGGCCCGAGAGGTGACGTTTGGACTCGTTCTTCACCTCGCTCAACAAGCGCCAGAGCATGCTGCTCCTGACGGCCGTGACGTTCTGCGGCCAGGAGAGCCTCGGCGCCCTGGAGCACCTTCCCGAAGAGGAGGGCGCGCTCCTGCGTCATCGCGCGCAGGAGCTGCTTCAGATTCCGCGCGAGAAGCGCATCCCCGCGCTGGTGCAGGAAATCAAGCGGCTGGTGAAGGACCGCCGTGGGCAGCTCTGGAGCGCCGAGCCGGAGCGGCTGGCCGCCCTGCTGCAACGTGAGCGGGGCGCGTTGGTGGAGGTGGTGCTGCGCGCGCTGCCGGGCACGCTGGCGGAGGCGGTGCGCGCGCATCTGCCGCCCTCGCGCGTGAAGCTGACCCGCGAGGTCCGGCCGCAGGTCCTGGACATCGTGCGGTGGAAGCTGGAGGAGCTGCTCGCGCGCGAGGTCGCGGGCCAGCAGGCCGCGGGCTTCAAGTTCGCGGACGTGCTCCAGCTCCAGCAGCGGGAGCTGCTCACCATGTGCGACCGGTTGGGCGCGCGCGTGCTGGGGCCGGCGCTGGCGGGCCTCCCGGACGCGGAGCGCGAGGCCATGCTGGAACAGCTGCCGCCGGACCTGAAGCTGCTGGCCACCAAGGCCGTGGCGGCCAACGCTCCGCGCAAGCTGCCGGAGGAGGACGCCAGGACGCAGCTGGAGCCGCACGAGGGCCTGACGCGGCCCGCGGTGGCGCTGCGCAGCGCGGGGGCTCAGCGCCTGGCGCGCGCGTGCGTGGCGCAGTCCCCGGAGTTCGCCGCGCGCATGCTGGAGAAGTACCGCGGTGAGTTCGGAAGCCTGCTGGCGAAGTGGGTGCGCGAGGAGCGCGTGCGTCCCACCGCGCGGGGCGACGGCGGCCGGACCGACATCGTCATGGACCTGGAGCGGCTGGCCACGCGTGGCCTCATCGAGCGGCCGGTTCGCCTGGCGACGCCGCCTCCGCCGCGTCAGTCCGCGGTGCTTCCTCCGCCTCCGGGAGCCCGGAAGGCGGCCGCGGCGGCGCCACCCGCGGCCAAGGCGGCGGCTCCTGGTGGGGCAGCGCATGCGGGGCCCGCGCCCGCTGGGGCGCCGGGTGCCGCACTGTCGCTTATACACGTCTCCGGGCGCACGAGACA
>NZ_JAAIYB010000279.1 GCF_010894475.1 Myxococcus vastator | reverse complement strand
CGTCGGAACAGGGGGCGAGGCGCTCAGGCGGCCAGGGCGCCGGTGCCTCGCGTGGAGGTGTCAGCGCCTTCGTGGAACGCGGCGCGGAAGCGCAGCAGCCACGCGGCGCTGAGGATGGGGTGGAGCAGGAGGGGGAGCGCGCTGACCAGCGGCACGCCCTCCATCAGCGCCAGGGCGGGAGCCAGCAGGGCGATACCCGCCAGCCGCGCCAGCTCCTGCCGCCACGCGGAGGCGCGCGCGTCCATCAGCGCGCCCAGGCTCCAGGCGCCGAAGAGGACCAGCCCCAGCGTCACGGCGCGGGCCAGGGGGCTGAGCGTGTCCAGGTACCACGCGAGCAAGAGGATGCTGGCCGCCAGGCTGAAGAACTGCGTCACGCAGTAGGCGGTGACGGGCAGGGGCAGGCGCGGGTCGTACTTCTTGAAGGTGGCGGAGGGGCCGTCATCTGGGTGGCCGGTGAAGCGCTCCTGGCGCAGCGACGGCGGGCTCCAGTCCGGCCCCTTGATGAAGCACAGCACCTTGTCGCCCAGCCGCGCGCAGGCGGCGGACTTCTGGAACAGCTCCACGAAGTAGTGGAAGTGCGCGGTGAGGGGGTTCCACGAGCGCAGGCTGCTGCGCAGGCCGTAGACGGGCGGCTGGTCCTTCAGCTCCGGCTGGTAGGTGCGGAACAGCAAGTCCCAGACGACGAGGATGTTGCCGTAGTTCTTGTCGATGTACGGCGTGTTGCGGCTGTGGTGGACGCGGTGCTGGGAGGGCGTGACGAGCACGTACTCCAGCCAGCCCAGCGGCGGCACGTAGGTGTTGTGGATGGCGTACTGGAAGATGAGCTGGATGCCGGTGATGCCCAGGAACACCTCCGGCGCGATGCCCAGCAGCGCCATGGGCACGAAGAAGGGCCACGTCGTCAGCTCACCCAGCGCGCTCTGCCGCACCGCGAGGCCGAAGTTCATGTCCTCGCCGGAGTGGTGGGCGACGTGGACGCCCCACATCCACGCCATGGTGTGGTGCATCCGGTGCGCCCAGTAATAGAAGAAGTCGTAGGCGAAGAAGGCCACCACCCACGTCCACGCGGAGTCCTTCGCCAGGCTGAAGAGGGCGTGGTGCTTGTAGACGTAGCCGTAGAAGACGAAGGTGGCGCCCGCGATGACCACGCTGCCCAGGACGGTGAGCAGGCTCATCGTCACGTTGGTGAGCATGTCGTTGAGTCGGTAGGCCGGCTTGCGCCGCAAGTGCCCTACCACCAGCTCGATGAGGATGGGGGCGAGGAACACGGGCAGGCCGTAGAGGAGCTGTTCCTTGAGGTCCATGGCAAGTCTCCCAGGGGCGTGGGTGTCGAAGGGCGCCGGTTCAGGTGCCGGTCTGCTGGAGCGGCGGCGCGTCCAGGAGGTTGAGTTTGCGGCTGCAGCGCTCCAGCGCGTCCAGGAAGCGGTCCAGGTCCGCCTGGATGAGGTTGGCGCTGACGTTGATGCGCAGGCGCGTGCGGTTCTTGCTCACGGCGGGGTAGCCCACCGGGTTGACGTAGATGCCCTCCAGGTGGAGCAGCCGCGTCAGCTCGAACGTCTTCTCGTAGGCGGGCATCAGGATGGGGATGATGGGGGACTCGCTGTTCATGCAGTCCAGGCCCATGGCGCGGATGCCGGCGCGCAGGTAGTTCTCGTTGTGGTGCAGCCGCTCCTGCAGCTCGGGCTGCTCCTGGAGGATGCGGATGCCCTCCAGCAGGCCCGCGGCGATGGGCGGCGGCAACGAGGCGGAGAAGATGTAGCCGTTGGAGCCGAAGCGCAGCAGGTCGATGGTGGCCTTGGACCCGGCCGCGAAGCCGCCGATGCCCGGCAGGCCCTTGCTGAGGCTGCCGGTGAGCACGTCCACCTGCGACTGGAGGCCGAAGAAGGCCGGGGTGCCGCGGCCGTTGGGGCCCATGGCGGCGGTGGCGTGCGCGTCATCCACGAGGACGAAGGCGTTGTAGCGCTCCGCCAGCGCCGCGATGCCCGGCAGGTCCGCCACGTCGCCGTCCATGCTGAAGACGCCGTCGGTGATGATGAACTTGCGCTGCTCGCGCGGCAGCTTCTTCAGCGTGGCCTCGATGCTGCGCAGGCTCTTGTGCCGGTAGGTGCGGATGTCCGCGCCCGACAGCTTCAGCCCGTCGATGATGGACTGGTGGTTGAGCATGTCCGACAGCACCACGTCGCCCTCGCCACACAGCGCCGACAGCACCGACAGGTTCGCCGCGTAGCCGCTGCTGTAGGTGACGCAGTCCTCGAAGCCCAGGAACTCCGCCAGCGCGCGCTCCAGCTCCAGGTGCAGCTCACACGTCCCGTTGAGCAGCCGCACGCCGCTGACCGTCGTCCCGTAGCGGCGCAGCGCCGCCTCCGCCGCGGCCACCACGCGCGGGTGCCCATTCAATCCGGAGTAGTTGTAGGAGCCGAAGTGGAGGACGTCCCGAGGCCCCTCCGCGTCCAGGCGGGCATCCCGGCGCGTCGGGCTGAAGCTGACGCGCGCCTCCCGGCCTGGCATCCCGTGAAACACCCGCCCGATGACGTCACAGTGATGGTTGTCCACGTAGTAATGGACCGCCTTCTGGACTTCCTGGAGCCGGGCGGAGCCCACGGCGAGGTCACGGTTCTTCTCGGGAAAGGCATTGCGGATTGGGTCCATGACGGTGGCTTCCTGGTGCGCGTCTGGCGGGCGCTTCCGTCCACCGGGCAGGCGCGTCCCACCCACCGCGCCACTCAAGCCGCGGATACGAGCGTACGAATCCTGACCGGCGGCCTGGAAGGAGGGGGCCGCTGTTCGTGGAGAGGTCTCCAGCGCAGTTGTGACGATGTGTGGGTTCTGGGCAGCCACGCCGCTGAGCATCCCTGAGAATGCTCGATACGGTCCCCCGTTCGTGGCGAATCACAGATATCGAGCAATGGATATTGTGTCAACGGATAACCGGATTTTTACGTAAATACCATATTCGCTACCTGAGCCATCCTTCAACTCCCTTCGGTGTGCTCACCCGTGGCGTGTGCCCGGGGGTGGCTGGCGCGAAGGGAAGGAAGGAGGAGCGGGCGCGGCGGGCGCGCCCGCTCCGGCAGACGGCTTACGGGTCTTCAGCGGGGATGGTGCAGATCCACGTGCCGTTGGAGCGGCAGAAGCAGCCACCGGTGGGGACGCCCGGCACGCAGCAGTCACGCGAGACGCCGGGGGTGGCGCAGCGGGTGCCATTGAGGTTCACGCACATCTGGCGCGGGTCCGTGCAGTCGGGCGGCACGGGGGGCGGGCAGTACTGGTAGTTGCCATTGCACTGGACAAAGTCCTGGTCCGAGGCGGAGCAGGTGGTGCCCGTACACGACAGCACGGTGCCGTCGGAGCAGGACGTCGAACAGGAGACGAGGGCGCTCGACTCCTCGCCCAGCGCCTCCCCCGGCTCCACGGCTTCAACGCCACCACAGGCCACCAGGGTCGACACGGCGAGCGCCGCCAGGACAGCAAAGGTCTGCTTCATGAGGTGTTTCTCCTTGGGTGAGGGCTACATTCGGCTTGGGCAAGGAGGCAGGTTCTCAGCCCTGGCTCGGCTCGTGTCAATTCCTGCCCAGCTGAATCCACCGGCCCACAGGTGGAGCGCCCGCCGGACAGCAACAGCAACGAGAGAAGTTGAGAGGAATTGAAACATTTTGAGTTACAGTCACGCCAGGGTGGGGCGGAGTGGCCCCAGTCGGTGTAGAGAAGACGCATGCCTCCCCCGCTGGAGAATGGCGCCCGCCGAGGGGCCCAGGTCCGCTGCCCGGCCTGCACGCGAATGCACGCACCGGACCTTCTGTGTCCCCGGTGCGACTGTGGCCCGGTTGCGCCAGAGCGGTACGGCGCCGCGCGGATGCTCGTGCACGCGGGGGTGGACCGGTATGCGCTGGCAGACCGGGTGGTGCTCCTCCCCACCTCGATGGCGGAGCGCCTGGAGGCGCGCTACGCGAGGATGTGGGCGCGTGTGCGGCGGCTGCTCGTCGACGTGCGGCGCTGCGAACAGGCGTTGTTGCTCCAAGGCTTCGAGGAGGAGGTCGAGGACCGGTGGGCCCAGCGGCTTCCCTGGCACGTCCCAGAGGAAGCGTCCGCTGGCGAGCCGGAGGAGGGGTTGCACACCGCCGTCCCCGCGCCGGAGCTGCGGTGGCTCTCCGCGTTGGTGGAGGTCCACGAAGGGGCGCCTTCGCATGCGGCGCTCGAGGCGGTGCTGCCGTGCCTGGAGGATGACGGCCGCTTCGGCTTCGAGGCGGCGCTGGCGCTCACCCGGTGGCGGGTGTGGCCACGCGCGCGCAGGTCCCGGGTGGACACCACGCGCATCGCGCGGCTCGCGCGCGCCGCCTTCGCCCGGTTTCCAGCGCAGGGCGCGCGGGCCGCCGTGGCGTGGGTGCGGGCCACCGGGCAGGCGCCGGAGGTGGACCTGCTCCGCGCGCTGCGCGAGGGACTGCGCCATCCGGACGCGGACGTGTGCTTCGAATGCGCGCTCTGCTTGGAGGACGAGGACGGCCTCCTCGACGCCGTGGAGTCCGAGGACCTGGCGCGGGCCGCGGAGGCGCGTCGGGCGTTGGCGGCGCGCGGCTCCGTGCGGTTGCTGGAGCGGATGGCGTCGCGTGGGGACGCGGACTTCGCGCTCGACGTGTTGCGGCGGCTGCCCGCGCAGGCGCCTCCGGGGGCGCTGAGCGCGTTGTTCGCCGTGTCGGGCCGGGTGGAGGGCGGACTGGCGGAGGCGCTGCATGGCTGGGCCCGGGGACGGCCCTTCGCGGAGCTGTCGCCGGAGGAACGTGCGTTGTGGGCGGACTGGGCGCTCGCGCGGCTGGCGCGACTCTCCGCGGAGGATGCCCTTCGTTTCCTCGAGTGGGCCGCCGCCGCGCCGGGCGCGGACCGCGTGGAGGAGACGCGCGCCTTCGTCTCCGCCGTGTCGGAGTCCCTGGCGCGTGAGCCACCGTCGCTTCGCGCCAGCCGCTTCCAGGACGCGGCCTTCTGCCGGTTCCTCACGCTGGCCGACGAGGAAGACGCGCTCCGGCTGCGCACGTGGAGTCGCGAGGCGCCGTGCACGGCGCTGTTGCTGGAGGCGGTGCTGTCGCTGCCCTCGCGGCTGCGGTGGGGCGACGCGCTCGCTCCCGGCCAGGGGGCGCGTCTGTTGATGGCGCTCTGGACAGGGGAGGGCCGTGAGCGCCTGCTGGCGCCGCTGGCGAAGGCGGTGCGCGCGTGGAGTGGCGGCAGTCAGGAGGCCGTGTTCATCGACGCCGTGTGGCGGCGCTTCCAGCAGCACCCGGACGAGCGCGCGGACCTGCTCGCCACCTTCACGCCGTGGCGGGCGGCGCTCTGGGAGCGGCAGCAGGCGGCGGAGCCTGACGCGGTGGTGTGCTTCCAGGCCTGGTGGCCGGTGGACGCCCCGGAGCGGCTGCCGGAGCGCGTGGAGGCGCTGGTCCGTCAGGCGCCTCCGGAGGACCTGTCGCGCCGCCTCGCGCCGGTGTGGAAGGCGGCGGAGGTCCGGGTGGCGGCGTGGCCGCGTGCCACCTCGCTCGCGGTGTCCCACGCGGCGGCGGTGTTGTCGGGAGCCGTGAGGCAAGGCGTCGACGCGCTCGAACTGGACGCGGAGCGCTTCCTGGCCTGGTTCCCCAGCTTCCGGGAGCGTGTCGGCGCCGCGTCACCCACGTCGAGTGAGCGGAGCGACTCCCGCGACTTCCTGGAGGCCATCGAGGTCGATGTCCGGCTGATTCGGGAGCACCTCGAGCGGAGGCGGGAGCGGGAGGAACAGGCGCGCGAGGCGGAGCTCCGGCGCACGGTGGAGGCGTCCCGCCAGCGGGACCTGGAGCGCCAGCGGGCGTTGCTGGCGCGGCAGGTGGAGGCGTCACCGCCCGCGCATGCCGTGGAGGTCGCGCCGCTGGTGCTGCTGAATCCGCGCGGGCCGGTGCAGCCGCTCGACCTGGAGGTGTGCTTCCCGGAGGCCCGGCTGCGCACGCTGCTGGACTACACGCGGTTGTTGAAGGTCATGAGCGCGAACAACGACGTGATGGCGGTGTTCGAGGCGCACGGCCTGTCGGTGGCCACCTGGACGTCGGAGGCCACCGCCTGGGGGGCGCTGCTGGTGAGGCGCCCGGAGCTGGCGCTGCGCTTCGGGGCGTTGTTCCAGGGGCCCTGGGCCTGACGGCGCGGCGGCGCTCGGCGCCTCAGAGCGGGCCGTTGGGCGTGAGGAGCACCTTGCCGGAGCGCCCCCCTTCCATGGCGCGCGTCAGGGCCTCCTGGATGGACTCCAGGGGGAAGGTGCCCTCCACCGGAACGTGGAGCGCGCCCTCGGCCACCTGCTTCGCGAGCCGGGCGAACAGGGCGCCCTGCTCCTCGCGCGGCGTCTTCTTCATCCACGTCACCAGCCAGAAGCCGCGCAGGGTGACGTCCTTGAAGATGGTGGCGGCGGCCGACAGCCGCGGGCCCTTGCCGCTCATCACGCCGTAGTTCACCACCACGCCGCCGCGCGCGAGCGTGTCACCCAGGCGCCGGGTGGACTCACCGCCGACGGCGTCGATGGCCAGCCGGACCTTGGCGCCGCCCGTCACCTCGCGCACGCGCTCCGGCAGCTCCTCCGAGTCCAGCAGCACGGCGTCCGCGCCCAGCGCGGTGAGCTCCGGCGCCAGCGCCTCGCGCCGCACCACGTTCAGCGTCTTGAAGCCCGCTTGCTTCGCCAGGGTGATGATGGAGCGGCCCACCGCCGAGTTGGCGGCGTTCTGAATCACCCACTCGCCGGGCTGAAGCGCGACGAAGTCCCGCAGCAGCAGGTCCGCGGTGGGGGGATTGATGAACAGCATGGCGGCCTGCCGCAAGTCGGTCCCCGGTGGCACCCGCAGGAGCGAGTCCGCGGGGGCGACCAGGTGGCTGCACCAGGTGCCCGCGCCCACCGGGAGGAACACCACGTCACCCATCTTCACGGCGCTGGAGTCCTGGACCTCGACGACGCGGCCGACGCCTTCGTTGCCGGGCACCGCGGGCAGCTTCGGGAGCTGTCCGTACTGGCCGCTGAGCGTGAGGAGGTCGGAGGGATTGATGGGCGTGGCCAGCACTTCAATCCGGGCCTCGCCCGGCTTCAGCGCCACGTCCGGCTGCTCCACGACCTCCACCACCTCCAGGGGCTGCCCGAAGGCCGAAAACCGTACTGCTTTCATGGGACGCTCCATGTTCCGTGTGGGAGTGCGGGCCGCACCCTAGCGGCCTTCGGCGGGCGCGCCGAGTGTCCAGACGGACGACGTGCTCCACCGCCGCGTGGGTGGGACGGCGGCGGCCTGTCCACCGCTGGACGCGATGTCGGTCGAGAGTCTCCTGCGCGGAGCCGTCGGACGCCGCGGCGCCGGTTCAGCTTCGCCACGCCTGCTATCATCCACATGTGCCCCGCTGCCTGGTGACTTGAAGAAGAGGCCGTGTCCATGCGCTCCCTTGCGTGCGTCGCACTCCTGACCTTCCTCGCGGCCTGTGCCACGTCGGCACCGCCTGGGGGCGCACACGGTGGCCGGGGGCAAAGAGTCGCCAATCTCCAGCGCGCGGCGGCGCTGCCGTGGAGGGATGGTGGGCGGTGCGTCGTCCGTGAGGCGTCGCGCCCTTGGCCGGTGCTGGTGGAGCGGTGCTATCCGGCCCTGGAGCATGAGCGGCTCAAGTTCCGCGACACCACGGGGAACTGCGCGGTCGCCTCGGCGGGCGCCGCCGCCGTGGGAGTCGGGCTGTGTGTGCTGGCGGCGCCTGAGATTGCCGTGGGGGCAGTCATTGTCCTTGGCGTGGTGGTGGTGGCAGTCGCCATCAAGGAGGCGTTGGACGCGTATGAGCTTCGACACGGCTCCCCCGAGGAGGCAGGGGCCGCGCGAGGGGCGAAGGTGGCCAGCAGGGAGGGTGAAGCGAAGCGGAAGCCCGAACTGGAGCCAGCGCCAGCGGGACAGGACCGGCACCCCCCGGTGCCACCTGGGCCCGTGGACCGGCCGCGCCGCGCCAGTTGCGAGCCTGTTCCGGTGCCACACCGAGGTGGAGATGACAGACACAACGAGTGCGCCGACAGGTTCCCTCCCAACCGTTATCCTGGGATGGACGTGCTGGTTGGCGGTGTCCACTTCGATGCGCTGCAGGTCGGCGCGCGTGTGCTCTGGGAGATCAAGACCCATCGCTTTGACAAATACAGTGACTTCATCCAGGAACAGGAGGTTGAGAAGGAGTTGAATCAGCTAGGAAACGAGCGAAGAGCCGCTGCGGAATGCGGATATGGCTTCGTCGTCGGGGTGAGCACCGATGCGCACAAAGAGGCTCTTGAGGCACAGGACCCAACACTCGATGTCGTCGTCACAGGATGCACACGATGAGCAGGCGTAGACCCCTCACCCTTATTGTCTACGCTCCGGCACTCGTTGGGAGCGATGGCCGCACGCTCGCTGTCGTCCACGGGATGGAACAGGCACTCCCAGGCTTGCGCCTGCAGTGGGAAGTGGGTGAAGGAGGGCGCCTTGTCGCATTGCCACAGCGGGATGCGTGGCTTTTAGAAAGGACCGGCGACGAAGGATTCCCCCTGCTGTGCAACGGGGACGAGAGTTATCCCGTGATGGTTTCGGGAAGGGGGAGATCCGGACTCTTCAGCGCAGGTCGTCAGTCCCAGTTTGAAGTGCATGCAAAGCTGCCACTGGATGAGCCCGTGCTCGCCGCGGCAGCGGCGCTGCTTGAGGGCGTGGCGGAGGGCGCGCACGCGTATTGGGGACATGCATCGCCATATGGTTACGGCTCTGAAGTCGCGCAGCAGTTTCGCCGCTCGCCGCATGGACCGGAACGCTCACCTCGTGGGCTTCCCATGCTCAACCTTCCTGAGAAGCTCCCCACCCCCGAGGTTCCCTGTTTCCTCGGGTGGCTGAACTACTGGTCTGCCGCTGCCGCACGGGCCATCGGGTTCCCGGAGCCTACTCGCGACGCCGAACTGCTCTCACGGGCGCGTCGCACGGCGTCGGGCGGCTGGGTCGTGCAGCTCACGGACGCGCCGCTTGACTACAACAACCCCGAGCACCTGGAAGCGCTCAAGCGGACCTACGAGCGCTTCCCTCCGATTGGCGGACGCTCAGCGCCTTGACCCGGACTCAGGAGCTCGGGGCGCGCCGCCGACCATGGGAAAGTGACCCCTGTGCGAGCGCTCGCGATGGTAGCGTGCCCATTCGGGAGGTCACGTACCCTTGCTCCAACCTTTGAGATTGGCTCTTCCCCTGGCGCTCACGCTCGCGTGGAGTGCCGCCGCGCAGGCCCAGCCGGCCCCGGGGACGCGCGTCGAGCGTCGACGCTCAGTGACCATCGCCAGCACATCCGCCGAACCGCTGCCCGTCGTGCATGTGGCGGCGGACTCGCCGACGGTGTTCCTCTTCTCATCGCCCATTCAGCGGAAGACCCTCACCTTCGACGAATCCCGGATTCGCGTCCTGGATGCCGGCGAGCGCTCCGTCATCATCCAACCCCTGGCCAACCTTGGCGAGGGCGAGCGCCAGGAGCTCGGCGTCTTCTTCGCCGACAGCCGGGCGCCAGCGCGGGCTTCCTTTGTCCTCATGACCGTCCCGGCCGAAGTGGACTCACAGATTGACGTTCAGCGCCCGGAGCCGCCGAGTCCGGCCTGCCCGCCCACGACTCAAGCCCTGGCGCCGAAGCCGGAAGACTTCGTGTTGCTTGGCTATGTGGGAAAGGCAGGCGTCACGACCTCCATCCGCAAGGATAGGGGCGACTCCGCGCAAGGGCTTGAACTGCAGTCGGTCGTCTCCTATCGGGGCGCGGGTTGGATTCTGATGGACGTGACGATCATGAACATTCCCGGCCACCCGGGCTGGATACCACGAGAGGCGACGTTCGCGGGGCGTGCCGGTGTGCCTCTTCGGGCGCGGCTCGTCATGAAGAAGCCGGGGCCCATCTTTCCGGGGGAGATAGGGCGTGTTCTGGCCGTCCTGGAAGTGCCAGAGACGGAAGCGGAGCTCGTCTTCACCCTGGAGGTCCACGGAGATGGGGGGCGTCGCTTCAAGATTCACGACGTGCGCTTCCCGAAGCCCGCCTCGGAGGAGGCTCGATGACCCCGACGCTGCTCAGGATTCCGCCCGGCTCGCTCATTGATGGATGGCGGGTCTCCAGAGCCCTCGGTGACGGAGGCTTCGCGTTCGTCTTCCTTGGTGAAAAGAACGGCAGGCACCACGCCATCAAGGTGGCCCAGCACCGGGAGACCAGCGGGGACCTCAAGCAGACCCATGTCCGGACGCTGCGAGAGTTGACGGCGCTGCTCATGCTGAACCACCCGAACATCGTCCGGCCTCAAGGGCATGGCTTCGCGGAGAGCGGAAACCTCTACCTCGCGCTCGACTATGTCGAAGGCTGGACGCTCGCGGAGTGGGTGGAATGCAAGCACCCGACCGTTCGCGAAATCCTCGGCGTCTTCGAGAAGATCACCGGTGCGCTGTCGTACATGCACGGGCGGGGCATCCTGCATCGCGACTTGAAGCTGTCCAACGTGCTCATCCGGAAGAGTGACGGCGAGCCCGTCATCATCGACTTCAGTTGCGCGACCTACGCCCTCGCAGATGACCTGACGGATGGGGGCTTGCCTCCGGGCACGGAGCGCTACCGCGCGCCGGAGCAGTTTCAATTCCTGCGCGAACACAAGGCCGAGCCGCGGGCCCGCTATGCCTTCCAGGTGGCCGACGAAATCTTCGCTGTCGGCGTCATGCTGCATGAGCTGCTGACCGACCCGCGCCCGACGGAGCCCCGTGCGCGCCTCGACTTGAACAACCCGGCCTTTCCACCGTCGCCGCCCAAGTCGGCGAACTCGCGGGTTCCAGAGCCGCTGAGCGACCTGGTGGAGAGCATCCTGTCCAGAGAGCCCACGCGGCGACCGGTCGACACCGAAGCGCTGCGCCGTGAGCTGGCGGACCTCCGGGCGGACCCCGCCGCCGAATACGACGTGCCTGCGCACCCACCTGCGCAACAGCGTCACCGTGGGCCGACACCGGAGGCGGAGTTCGCGGCGTTGGTCGTGCCATCCACACCGCATCCCCTCAATCGGGACGCCGCCCTGCCTGAACGCTCGCGAGGCTGGGTTTGGTGGAGCGGGGCCCTCGCAGGCCTCATCGTGTTTGTCATTGCCGCGCTCCTCTGGCGTGCCGCTGGTGACGTTCCCGGGCGCCCCGCCGAGCCCCGCGTCGTCGAGCGCCCACGTC
>NZ_JAAIYB010000278.1 GCF_010894475.1 Myxococcus vastator | reverse complement strand
GTTGCCTGGGGGGCCACACCCGCTCAAGGGGTGTGGACGTGGAGGCCACGCGCCGTCAGCGCCGGCCCTGCTTCTTGGCCTTGGCCACGCGCCGGGGCTCGGGCTTGCCCGGCGCGGACGGGGGCTGGAGCGCCGTGGTGCACGCGGCGGTGGCCGTCACCGCGGCGGCATAGGCGGCGTGGTGCTGCTGCTCCAGCGTGCGCAGCCGGCGCGACATGGCCTCGCGCAGGGCCTGGAGCTCGGCCACGCGGGCCTCGGACTCGGCCGCCTCGCGCGTCAGGGCGTCGTTGCGTTCCACCAGGGCGGAGATGGAGCGCGAACCCGCCCAGGCCCCTGTCGTGGCGAGCAGCACCGCGCTCACCAGCAGGCCCCAGGGCAGCCACGCCCGGCGCGGGGGCGCCGACTCGTTTCGCTGCATCGCTTCCATGCCCGTGAGGTTAGCGGCCTGGGCGGGGTAGGCTTCAAGGGGAGGACGTGGGAGAGCGCCGGCCGCCCGTTGATGCGGCTGGGCTTGCTTCGGGGCCCGTGGGTGAGGCGTCATCCGGCCCCTTTCCTCAACTTCGGGAGCCGGTGGTCTGATGGCGATTGCGTGCGTGGTGCTGGACTTCGACGGAACCTTCACGGACGTGGCGGCGGAGAGCGCGCCCTTCCTCCGGCATTTCCGGCAGGGGCTGGCGGCGGCGGTGGGGGAGGACCTGGAGTCCGCGTGGGAGGAGGAGGTCGCCGCGTTGCGCGCGGGCGCGGACGCGCTGGGCTGGGACTTGGGCGGCCGGGTGGTGGCGCCCGCCACGGCGGACCCGTACCTGACGGCCAC
This sequence comes from Myxococcus vastator, assembly GCF_010894475.1. GTDB lineage: Bacteria > Myxococcota > Myxococcia > Myxococcales > Myxococcaceae > Myxococcus > Myxococcus vastator. The sequence continues at coordinate 10,386 of NZ_JAAIYB010000278.1, read as the reverse complement.
CTGCGCGGCCCACCGCCTCATGCAGCGCTTCGGGCAGGGCCAGGACGAGGCCCGCCGCTCCGACGTGGTGCAGAAGCTCTACCGCGACGCCTACGCGCACTCGGCCACCGCCTTCAAGCCGGAGGCGAAGGAGGTGCTGGAGGCGCTGGTCGCCACGGGCCTGCCGGTGACGGTGGTGACCAACGCGCACACGGATTTGGTGGAGAAGAAGCTGGACCAGCTGGCGCCCAGGGGGCGCGAGAAGCTGACGGTGTCCGGGGACGCGCGCAAGTTCCTCCTGGACGCGCCGGACGCGCCGGATGCCCGCTTCACCGCGGTGCCGGAGACGCAGACGCTGGACGGCGTGCTGCGCCGCCCCGTCTACCTGCGCCGGGGCCGGTACTTCGAGGCCCTCAAGCGCGTCTGGGAGGCCACGGGCACCACGCCGGAAGAGACGCTGGTGGCCGGTGACATCTACGAGCTGGACCTGGCGCTGCCCGCCGCCCTGGGCGCGCACGTGCAACTGGTGGCCCGCGACAACGTGCTGCCCTACGAGCTCAAGGCCATGGAGCTGCTGGGCGCGCGCGGCGGCGTGGACCGCAGCCTGCACGGCGTGCTGTCCCGCCTGCGCTGAGGGCCGGGCCCGTGGAAACACGAAGCCCCGCCTCCCGGTGAGGGGAGCGCGGGGCTCGTGGGCCACATCCGGCGGGGGCGTTAAATCTTGGCGCCCGGCGTCGGCTGGAAGACCTCGTTGAACTCGGTGATGGCCTTGCTCAGCGCCGTCTTGATGTCGGCGGTCAGCTCGCGCTTCGACGCCAGGTCCTTGGCGACGTTCGGGTGCTTGCCGTCGGCGAACTCCAGGAACTCACGCATCCAGCGCACCACGTCGGCCACCGGGATGTCGCGAATCCAGCCGCGCTTCTTGGGGTCGTCGCGGTTGGTGGCGGCGTAGATCTGCATGACCTGCTTCTCGACGGGCATGGGCTCGTACTGGCCCTGCTTGAGCAGCTCCACCATGCGGGCGCCGCGCGCCAGCGTCTCCTGGGTGGCCTTGTCCAGGTCGGAGCCGAACTGGGAGAAGGCGGCCAGCTCGCGGTACTGCGCGAGCTCCAGCTTCATGGTGCCGGCCACCTGCTTCATGGCCTTGATTTGCGCGGCCGAGCCGACGCGGGACACGGAGAGGCCCACGTTGATGGCCGGGCGGACGCCGGCGAAGAAGAGGTCCGTCTCGAGGAAGATCTGCCCGTCGGTGATGGAGATGACGTTCGTCGGGATGTACGCCGACACGTCGCCGGCCTGCGTCTCGATGATGGGGAGCGCGGTGAGCGAACCGGCGCCCTCCTCGTCGGACAGCTTGGCGGCGCGCTCCAGCAGGCGGCTGTGCACGTAGAACACGTCGCCGGGGTAGGCCTCGCGTCCCGGCGGGCGGCGGAGCAGCAGCGACAGCTGGCGGTACGCCACGGCCTGCTTGGACAGGTCGTCGTACACGATGAGCGCGTGCATCTTGTTGTCGCGGAAGTACTCGCCCATGGCCACGCCGGCGTACGGCGCGAAGAACTGCATGGGGGCCGGGTCGGAGGCGTTGGACGCCACCACCGTGGTGTACTCCATGGCGCCGAAGCGGTTCAGCTTCTCCACCACCTGGGCCACCGTCGACTGCTTCTGGCCGATGGCCACGTAGATGCAGTAAACGTTCAGGCCCTTCTGGTTGATGATGGTGTCGATGGCGACGGCCGTCTTGCCCGTCTGGCGGTCACCGATGATGAGCTCGCGCTGACCACGACCCACCGGCACCAGCGCGTCCAGCGCCTTGATGCCCGTCTGCAGGGGCTCGTGCACGCTCTTGCGGGCCACGATGCCGGGCGCCTTCACCTCCAGGCGGCGCATCTCCGTGGCGGCGATGGGGCCCTTGCCGTCCAGCGGCTTGCCGAGCGGGTCCACCACGCGGCCGAGCAGCTCCTTGCCCACCGGCACGGAGGCGATCTGCTGGGTGCGCTTGACGGTGTCGCCCTCGCGGATGGCCTGGAAGTCACCCATGATGGCGACGCCGACGTTGTCCTCTTCCAGGTTGAGCACGAGGCCCTGCACGCCGTTGGCGAACTCCACCAGCTCACCGGCGAGCGCGCCCTCGAGGCCGTAGATGCGCGCGATACCGTCACCGACGGACAGCACGGTCCCCGTCTCCGCGACGGTGACCTTCTTCCCGTAGTCCTTGATCTGCTCCCGGATGATTCTGCTGATCTCGTCGGCGCGGATTTCCATGAGCGTATGCGTCCTTGCGCAGGGGCGGCCGACGTGGAGCAGGCCGCCGAAACCTTGAAGTCGGGGCCCCTTACCATGCACACCCACCCGCTGCAATGCGGTCGGCGACAGGCGCCAAGGCCTTCAGTGCCCCACTCCCTCGCGGGGCAGCCAGGCGGTGAAGCTGACCCCGCCCCCGGAGCAGGACTCCACCGCCAGCTTCCCCCCGTGCGCCACGGCGATCTGCCGCGCCAGGTAGAGCCCCAGGCCCAGGCCCTCTGGGGTGGCGCCGCGCTCCTTGCGGAAGGGCTCGAACAGGGAGGAGCGCTCCTCCGCCACCACGGTGAGTCCCGGGCTCTTCACGCAAAGCGTGACGCCGCCCACCGCGCCCGCCACGCGCAGGGTGATGGGTGACTCCTCGGCGCCTTGGTGGAGCACGCTGCCCAGGAGGTTGTCGGCCAGCTGTGCCAGCCGGCGGGTGTCCCAGTGGCCGCGCAGGTCGCCCTCTGTCTCCAGGTGGAGGGTGCGCCGGGGATGCTCGCGGCGGCGCTCCTCCACGACGCGCGCCACCACCGCGTCCAGCACGGCGGGCTCCGGCCGCAGCGCCAGCCCGCCCGTCAGCCGCGCGCGGGTGAAGTCCATCAGCTCCTGGAGCATCCGTTCCATGCGCCGGGCGGACCGGGCCACCTGGCCCACCAGCGTGCGCTGCGGCTCCTCCAGCCCGTCCAGCCGCTGCAGGGCGCGCGTGCCTTCCTGCAGCGATTGCAGGGGCGCTCGCAGCTCCGCGTCCACCACCCCCAGCATCTGGTGCCGGAACTGCTCGGTGCTCGCGGAGCGCTCCTCCGCGGCCTTGCGGCCGCTGATGTCCCAGACGGCGGCCAGCCGCACCTGCCGGCCTTCCCACGTCACGTAGCGCCCCAGCACCTCCAGGGGCAGCCGCTGGCCATCCCGGCGGAGGACGACCACCTCATAGGGCGTCTCCAGCCCGCGGCTCAGCACCAGCCCCACCTGCGAGCGGAACTCCGGGGCGACGTAGTCCGCCAGGTGCCGGCCGATCATCTCCGACGGGGACGCGTAGCCCAGCAGCTGGGACATCGCGCGGTTGGCGTCCATCACGACGCCGTTGTCATGCAGGAAGTGCCCGTCACAGGCCACGTCCGCCAGGCTGCGCATGTGCGACTCCCGCGCGCGCAGCCGTTGCTCCTCCAGGACGCGCTCCGTCTCGTCGCGCACCCACAGCGCCACCCCCGCCAGCGCGCCGCCCTGCAGCGCCGGGGACAGGCCCACCCGCAGGTGCCGCTCACCCGCGGCGGGGGCCAGCACACCCCGCACGGGGGCCTCCGTGACGTCCTCACCGGAGAGCGCCCGGGCCAGCAGCGGCGACAGCGCCTGCGCCACCTGCGGCCACAGCTCCGCCAGGGGGCGGCCCACATGCGCGCGCGGCTCCAGGCCGGACAGCGCCGCCAGCGCGGCATTCACCCACACCGGACGCAGCTCCCGGTCCAGCAGGGCCACGCCACACCCCGCCGCGCTCAGGAGGGCCCCCAGGAAGGGCCGCGCCTCCTCGGGTGCCGCCAGCGTGGACGGACCTTCGGAATACCGGTGGAGTAGGGACTGCGGCATGGTCAGGTCGTCCAGGCGGCACGGGACTGTCCCGTTCCGCTGGCGAGTATACCGCTGTCAGGGTCCGCTGGAAATACCGGTTAGCCCTGGACTGCGGGGTGATAGAGACGACCTGGAACGTTGGTTGCCCGGCGAGCGGGCAGGTCTCAGCGCTGCTTCAGCTCGCGGCGCAGCTCCTCGAGCTGGGTCCGGATGCTGCCGTCGTAGAGGATGCTGCCCACCTGGGCGGCGACACCCCCCAGCAGGCTGGGGTCCACGCGCGTCTCCAGCAGGACGTTGCGCTGGGTGAGCTGCTGCAGGGTCTGCTGGAGCTGGGCCAGGGCGTCGGCCGGGAGCGGCGCTGCGCTGGTGACGTGGCCCCGGACGCGGCCGGCGCGGGCATCCGCCATGTCGCGGAAGAGGCGGGCGATGTCCGCCAGGTAACCCAGGCGGTTGCGGTCCACCAGCAGGCGGAGGGTGTTGGCCAGCGTGGGCTCCACGCCGCCGGGGATGGCCGTCATCACCGACTCCACCACCCGCAGGCGCTGCTCGCGGGTGTAGGCGGGGTTGACGAGCACATCCGTCAGCTCGGCGTTCTTCGCGATGATGTCAGCGAAGGCGGTGAGCTGCTCGGCGACGGCGTCAGTGCGGCCCGCCTCTGAAGCGACATCGAGGAGGGCGCGGGCGTAGCGGCGGGCGATCGACACGTTCACCATGGCGGTCGCGCCCTTAGCACGGGCATTTCCCCCGAGCAACGTCCCTGGCATCGGGGCGCGCTGACGCCGGGGGCCCGCCTGCTGCCCCGGGCCGTGGCGTGGGAAAGCGACGCTTATCGGCAGGCAGGCGCGGGAAGGGGGCTTGGCGAGCTGGCGCGAACACCCGTAGGGTGGTGTCCTCTCGGCCCCCCATGCATGACCCCGTCATCGGCATCGACCTGGGTACTACCAACAGCGCCGTGGCGACCGTGGAAGACGGACGCCCGCGCCTGATTCCCGCGCGCGCGGGTGGCCGGTTGACGCCGTCCACGCTGGGCGTGAACAAAGCTGGCGAGCGCGTGGTGGGCGTCGCCGCACAATCCCTGGCCGAGGAGCATCCGGACTCCGTGGTGTGGGCCACCAAGCGCTTCCTGGGGCGCCGCTACACGCCGGAGCTGATTCAGGAGGCGAAGGCGCTGGTGCCGTATCCGCTGGTGGCCGGGCCCGCTGGCGACGTGCGCGTGCGGCTCGCCGGGCGGGTGATGCCCGTCACGCAGGTGTCCGCGATGATTCTGGGCGAGCTGGCCCTGGACGCGCAGGCGCACTTCGGTCGCCCCGTCACCAAGTGTGTCATCACCGTCCCGGCCAACTTCGACGACAACCAGCGGCAGGCCACGCGCGAGGCGGCCAGCATCGCCGGGCTGGACGTGGTGCGGCTGGTGAATGAGCCCACCGCCGCGGCGCTGGCGTATGGCCTGTCGCACGGCTTCGAGGGCAACGCGCTGGTGTTCGACCTGGGCGGTGGCACCTTCGATGTGTCCATCCTCGAGGTGAAGTCCGGCGTCTTCGAGGTGCGCGCCACGGGCGGAGACCCGAAGCTGGGCGGCGAGGACTTCGACCAGCGCATCGTCCAGTGGCTGCTGGCGCAGGTGGACGATGAGCTGCGGCACGTGGTGTCGCAGGACGCGCAGAGCCTGCGCCGGCTGAAGGTGGCCGCCGAGTCCGCCAAGCGCGAGCTCACCGAGAAGGAAGAGGCGTCCATCTACGTCGCCGGGCTGGGAGACCACTCGGCGCCCGGCAAGCGGATGGTGGAGCTGGAGACGGTGCTGACGCGCGCCTTCTTCGAAACGCTGTCCGAGCCGCTGTCGCGCCGCTGCCTGGACGTCTGCGAGTCGGTGATGCGCGACGCGAAGATGGACCCGCACGCGGTGGACGTGGTGCTGCTGGTGGGCGGCATGACGCGCGTGCCGCTGGTGCGGCGGCTGGTGGCGGACTTCTTCGGCCGCGCGCCCTCCACGGACGTGCACCCCGACGAGGCCGTCGCGCTGGGCGCCGCGGTGCAGGCCGACGAGCTCATCCGCCAGTCCGGTCAGGCGCTGCTGCTGGACGTCGCCACCCAGAGCCTGGGCGTGGGCGTCATGGGCGGGCGCGTGAAGCGGCTCATCCCCAAGAACACCGGCGTGCCGGTGGTGGCGCGGGACATCTTCTATCCGGGCAGCTCCGGCCAGCAGGAAGCGCGCATCCCCGTGTACCAGGGTGAGAGCGAGTTCCAGGACGAGAACTACAAGCTGGGCGAGGTGGTGCTCAAGCGCCTCCACGTCGCCTCGCGCGGAGACGTGCCGCTGGAGGTCGTCTTCGAGCTGTCCAGCGAGGCGATTCTCTCCGTCAAGGCCACGGACCTGACCACCGGCAACATGGAGGCCGTGCGGCTGGAAGCCCGCGCGGGGTTGCCCCAGGGCGAGGCGGAGAAGCTGGGCGCGGAGCAGGCCCACTACGCGCGCTCGCAGGGCGTGGTGGACTCGAAGCGCGCGGAGGAGCTGTTCCGCAAGCTGCTGGAGCGCGGGGAGAAGCTGGCGCGGCTCCTCCAGCGCAGCGCCCAGGAGAACCCCAGCCCGGAGGCGCAGGCCACCCTGGGCACGGTGCAGCGCCTGCTGGATGGCGGACGCAGCGCCCTGGACAGCGGCAACGCGGCGCAGTGCGCCACCATCGCCAAGCAGCTCACGCGGTTGTTGTCCGGTCGCCAGGAGCCTCGCGCCTGAGCGTCCATCCCCGAACGGTGGCCCCGGGCGCCCGTGGCCTTGGCACCTCTTTCCCCCTATCCGTGAGCGTATGAGCCCTCCTCCCAACGCGCGTGACACCGTGTTCGTGGTGGATGACTCCCGCACCGCCCGGGAGGTGGTGCGCCTGCACCTGACGCGGCTGGGCTGCGAGGCGGTGGCGCTGGAGGGCGGCGAGACCTGCATGGCCGAGCTGGCCCGGCGCACCCCGGCGCTCATCCTGTTGGACCTGCGCATGGAGCGCATGCAGGGTGACGAGGTGTGCCGGCTGGTGAAGGCACACCCGGCGGGGCGCAACGTGCCCGTCATCATGTTCACCTCCGGCGGCGAGCCCCACGAGGTGATGCACTGCTGGCGCGCGGGCGCCGATGACTTCCTGCCCAAGCCGGTGGCGCTGGGCGCCCTGGAGGCGAAGCTGGCCGCGGTGCGCCAGGCCCGGGAGCGTGTCCGCGAGGGCCTGCCGCGAGGGCGCCGGGTGCTGCTGGTGGAGGGCGGGCGTTTCCTGCACACCTTCCTGGGCGGCTCGCTGGAGCAGGAGGGGCTTCACGTCCTCTACGCACGGGACATGGGGGACGCGGCGAACCTGGCGGCGGAGCACGGCGCGCGGCTGGATGGCTTCGTGGTGGACGTGTCGCGCACGCCGCGCGAGGCGCTGGCCCTGGCCACGAAGCTCCACGACGCGCACCCGCGCAAGCCGCTGGTGCTGCTGTCGCGCGCGGAGGAGTCGCAGGAGGTGCTCGCCCGGGCGCAGGCGCTGGGTGGCGCGCCGCTCCTGGAGAAGCGTCACCTGGGCGCGGACGAGCTGCTCGGCCGCGTGCTGGGGCGGCTGGTTCCGGGCCACACCCCGCTGCGCGCCGCCGAGCGCGTGCCCTTCTTCACGGTGGTGGAGTTCACCACGTCCAACGGGACGACGCTGTCGGGCTTCAGCCATGACGCGGGGCCGGGCGCGCTCTTCGTACGCACCCTGACGCCGGCGCGCGAGGGCACGCGGCTGACGCTGAAGGTGTTGCTCGCGGGCCAGCGCTCGCCCTGCACCGCCGAGGCGACGGTGGCGTGGTCCAACCCGCCCCTGCCGCAGGGCGCCTTCCGGTCCGCGGTGGGCATGGGGCTGCGGCTGGAGCACATGGACCCGGTGCTCACCCAGCAGTTCGTCCGCTTCGTGCCCCGGGGTCTCGGTTTTCCGGCTCCAGGTTCACCGCGCGCCTCAGGTTTCTGAGAGGCGCGGGGCCGCGCGACCGCTCGACAGGCCTGGGTTCGCAGGGGACGAAGCCCTGGCACGCCAGTGGCAACAAGGCCCGGCCGCCGCTGGCGTGACACCGGGGAGGCCCGTGGGCCGCCAGTGGGGCCGAAGTGCAAAGGGAGGGGCGAATGCAGCAGTGGAAACGCTGGAGTTGGGCCGGAGTGGTGGCGGTCGTCGCGGTGGGGTGTGGTGACGAAGGAAGCAAGCCGCCGCCCCCGTTCGGCAACGAGCCCGTGCGGCAGGAGGCCCGGCTGGAGACCTTCCCCGGCTGCGAGGCCCTGGAGCAGCACATCGAGGACACCGCGACGAAGCAGATGCGCGCGGTGCTGGAGGTCTACAAGCAGTACACCTACGGGGGTGGCCGAGGGGGTGAGGCGCCGCCCACGCCCACGGTCGGGGCACCGCAGGAAGACTCCGCTGGCGGCGGCGGCAGCCCCACCGACTACACGGGCACGAACAACCAGGTGTCCGGCGTGCACGAGGCCGACTTCGTGCAGAACGACGGCACGCGCATCTTCGTGCTGTCGGGGCAGCGGCTCTACCTCCACCGCTCCTGGCCCGCCGAGCAGCTCGCGCGGACGGCCGCGCTGGAAGTGGAGGGCTGGCCGCGGGAGATGTTGCTCGACCCCGAGCGCAACCGGCTGGTCATCACCTCGGCGGTGTCCGAGCCGCGGCCGGGCTCGGGCTCGGGAGGCCGCGTCACGGACGGGCCCGCCGTCGACTGCGCCGGCTTCGGCTGTGGCGGCTACGGGCACGGCAACACCGTGAAGGTGACGGTGGTGGACGTGGCGGACCTGGAGGCGCCGCGGGTGCTGGAGCAGGTATACCTGCCCGGCGGTTACCTCAGCGCCCGGCGCGTGGAGGGCGCCGTGCGGCTGGTGGTGTCGGACGGGTTCCGCTGGCCCGCGGACGTGCGCCTCTACCCCGAGTATTCGCGGGGGCTCTTCGACAACCGGCTCCGGCTGGCCGCGCACATCGACGCGCTCATCCAGCAGAACGAGCAGGCCATCCGCGCGCAGACGCTGGCGCAGTGGCTCCCCCCCGGGCGCCGCGTGACGGCGGCCGGCGAGGTGAAGCCGCTCTCGTATGACTGCACGTCGTTCTACCGCACCAACGCGCCTACGGGCCTGGGCCTGGTGTCGGTGCTGTCGCTGAACCTGGACGCGAGCGAGTCGGAGCCTGGCCGCACCAGCCTGGTGGCGGCGCCCGGCGAGGTGTACGCGTCCCATGACGCGCTCTACCTGGCGGCGCGCCACTGGTGGTGGTGGCCGGAGCCGGGCCAGACGACGCACACGTACCTCCACAAGTTCGACATCCGCGACCCGGACCGGGCCACCTACGTGGGCAGCGGCACGGTGGAGGGGTACGTCGTCAACCAGTTCGCCATGGACGAGCACGAGGGCGTGCTGCGGGTGGCCACCACCGTGGAGCTCCCGGGGGAGGAGGTCGCGGGGGATGGCGACGCCGTGTGGACGCCTCCGGAGACGGTCAACCGCGTGGTGACGCTGCGCGAAGAGGGCGGGTACCTGAAGCAGCTGGGGCGCAGCGAGGACCTGGCCCGGGGCGAGCGCATCTTCAGCGCGCGCTTCGTGGGCACGCGTGGCTACGTCGTCACCTTCCGGCAGGTGGACCCGCTCTTCACCTTCGACCTGAGCGACCCGGCGCACCCGCGCATGGTGGGCGAGCTGAAGATTCCCGGCTTCTCCACCTACATCCATCCGCTGGGTGACACGCACCTGCTCACCTTCGGCGAGCACCGCAACGAGGACGGCACCTGGCAGGACCGCGCCCTCAAGCTGTCGCTCTTCGACGTGAGCGACCTGGCGAATCCCCGGGAGACCTTCACCCACCAGCTGGGCTCCATGAGCAGCCACAGCGAGGCGCTCCACGAGCACAAGGCCTTCACCTACTTCCCCGCCAAGGGATTGCTGGCCCTGCCCTTCATGGACTGGGATTACAACGCCTCCGACTACTGGTCCGGCTTCCGCAGTGAGCTGCGCGTCTTCCGCGTGGACACGGCCACGGGCTTCTCGCCGGTGGGCACCGTCTCCGTGCGGGACATGTACCAGGCATTCAACTTCCAGCACTGGAGCTGGTACTGGCAGCCCACGGTGCGCCGCAGCATCATGGCGGACGACTACGTGTACGCCATCTCCGACGCGGGCCTGCGCGTGTCCCACGTGAGCAGCCTCCAGACGCCGCTGGCCACCGCGCCCTTCCTGCCTCCGGCGCCCGCTCAGCCAGGGCCCCAGGGGCCGTGACGCGGGGCTGACGCGCGACTCGCCCCCTGGGACGCCGGGTGTCCCAGGGGACGTGTCATGGGGGATGGCACCACCGGCCTCCTGGTCAGGCGAGGGACCGCGGCGTCGTCGGACGTGGGCAGCGCATTCCCTACCGGAAGGCGCTATAGGCGCACTCCCCATGTCCACCGCCGTGTTACCGACGTCCTCCGTGAATTCCCCCCGCACCGAGCTCCGGGAGCTGTCCCGGCTGGCGGTTCCCATCGCCATCGCCCAGGGCGGGCAGGCGCTCATGGGGTTGGTGGACACGTGGGTGGTGGGGCGCACTGGGA
>NZ_JAAIYB010000277.1 GCF_010894475.1 Myxococcus vastator | reverse complement strand
CCCCCCCGCCCGGAACGCCGCGACACGACACCCCGGCGTGAAACCCCTTGGATGGGGCAGGGGGCGGCGCGTAAGGTGCCGCGCCGACATGCCCCCCGCCTCCCTCCGAAAGACGCTCGCGCTGGTGACCTGCCTGCTGGCGGGCTCCGTCCTCGCCGCTGATTCCGGCAAGTGGACGCGGAAGGCCGCGGCCGGCAAGGACCTGTACGCCACGCTCCAGACGAGCGAGGGCGCCATCGTCGTCCGGCTCTTCGCCAGGGACGCGCCCAGAACGGTGGCCAACTTCGTGGGACTGGCCGCCGGTGAGAAGGAATGGCGGGACCCGAAGACGGAGAAGATGACCCGGAAGCCGCTGTATGACGGCACGGTGTTCCACCGGGTGATTCCGGGCTTCATGATTCAGGGCGGAGACCCCACGGGCAGCGGCTCCGGCGACCCGGGCTACCGCTTCGCGGACGAGTTCCAGAGTGGCCGGACCTTCGACAAGCCGGGCCTGCTGGCCATGGCCAACGCGGGGCCCAACACCAACGGCAGCCAGTTCTTCATCACCACCTCCACGCCTGGGCACCTGAGCGGCAAGCACACCCTCTTCGGTGAGGTGCTCAGCGGCTACGACGTGGTGGAGAAGATCAGCAACGTGCCTCGGGACAACAGGGATCGCCCGCGCACCGCGGTGGTCCTCACCCGCGTGCTGCTGAGCGACAAGGCTCCCAAGGGCGTGACGGCCCCCTCGGCGAGCAAGGAAGCGGCGCCCCAGAAGGACGCGGGCGCGAAGACGGTTTCACCAAGGCCGTGACACATGACCGGGTTCGTCCTCGGACGGGCCCCCACACGGGAGGGTAGCATGGGAATGTTGGACGAGGCCCGCGCGGGCAATGACCTTTACGCCACCTTCGACACCACGGAGGGGCAGATCGTGGTGAAGCTGTTCGCGAAGGATGCGCCGAAGACGGTGAGCAGCTTCGTGGGCCTGGCGACGGGCGAGCTGCCCTTCCAGGATCCGAAGACGGGTGAGAAGACCCAGCGCCCCTACTACGACGGCATCATCTTCCACCGCGTGATTCCGGGCTTCATGATCCAAGGCGGAGACCCCACGGGCAGCGGCAGCGGTGGCCCGGGCTTCAACGTGGAGGACGAGTACCAGAGCGGCCGGACCTTCGACAAAGTGGGCCTGCTGGCCACGGCGAACGTCGGCCGCCCCAACACCAACGGCAGCCAGTTCTTCATCACCACGTCCAAGCCGACGTACCTCAACAACAAGCACACCATCTTCGGTGAGGTGCTCAGCGGCTACGACGTGGTGGAGAAGATCGCCGGCGCGCCGCGCGACGGCCGGGACCGCCCCCGCCAGGATGTCGTCATCAACAAGCTGACCATCTCCACGACCCAGCCGTAGCCTGTCCACTCGCCGCCCGTCCTGGCATGACCGGACGGGCGGTGGGCTGCTATAGGCGCTGTCCAGACGTTCCCTTTTCGGGCCTCCGTGGTACGCGGCGTCCCAGATCACCTCCGAAGCAATGGCCTCCCCCAAGACACACCGCAGCGGCTTCGCCGCCCTCATCGGGCGCCCCAACGTGGGCAAGAGCACGCTGCTCAATGCACTGACCGGCGAAAAAATCGCCATTGTCTCCCCCAAGCCACAGACGACGCGCAACCGCATCCTCGGCGTCGTCACCCGTCCGGAAGGGCAGGTGGCGTTCATCGACACGCCGGGCATCCACCAGGCCAAGGGCGAGCTGAACCGCTACATGGTCGAGGTGGCCCTCCAGGCGGCGGAGGAGGTGGAGCTGGTCCTCTTCCTCATCGAGCCGCCGGCCAGCGAGAAGCCCGAGGTGAGCCCGGGCAACCGCGCCATCCTCGAGCGGCTGCAGAAGATCGGCAAGCCGACCTTCCTGGTCATCAACAAGATCGACAGCGTCGCCAAGGGGCAACTGCTGCCGCTCATCGACCTGTACCGCCAGGAGTTCCCGTTCGCGGAGGTGGTCCCCATCTCCGCCCGGGAGAAGGACGGGGTGGAGCGGCTGTTCCACACCGTCCTGGAGCACCTGCCGGAAGGCGAGAATGTCTTCGACGAGGACATGCTCACCGACCAGCAGGAGCGCGCGCTGGCGGCCGAGTACATCCGCGAGCAGGTGCTGCGGCACTGCCGCCAGGAGATTCCGTACTCCACGGCGGTGGTCGTGGACATCTTCGACGAATCCGAGCGCGAGCCCCGGCCGGGCACGCCGCCGAACCAACTGGGCGGGCTCATCCGCATCGCCGCGTCCATCTTCGTGGAGCGCGACAGCCAGAAGGCCATCATCATCGGCAAGCAGGGGCAGATGCTGAAGACCATTGGCACCGACGCGCGCAAGTCCGTGCAGCGGTTGCTGGGCGCGCACGTGTACCTGGACCTGCGCGTCCGCGTGGAACCGCGTTGGAGCGAGCGCCCCGAAGGCCTCAAGAAGCTGGGATACGACTGAAATGAAGCCCCTGGTCGCAATTGTGGGACGCCCCAACGTGGGCAAGAGCACGCTGTTCAACCGGCTGGTGGGCCGGCGCGTCGCGCTGGTGCAGGACGAGCCGGGCGTGACGCGGGACCGCCACTACGCGGACGCGGAGTGGGAGGGCCGCAAGTTCACCTTCATCGACACCGGCGGCTTCGTGCCCGGTGACGAGGATCAGCTCCTCCAGCAGGTGCGGGAGCAGGCGCAGCTGGCCGTGGACGAGTGCGACGTCATCGTCTTCGTCACCGACGCCCGGGCGGGCCTCACGCCCGCGGACGAGGCCGTGGCCACCTACCTGCGCAAGAGCGGCAAGCCGGTGGTGCTGGCCGCCAACAAGCTGGACAACACGTCCGGGCAGATGCAGGCGCTGGCCGGTGAGTTCTACCGCCTGGGCCTGGGCGACGTGCAGGCCCTGTCCGCCGAGCACGGCCTGGGCATGCAGGAGCTGTTCGACTCCGTCGTGGCCAGGCTGCCGCCCAAGGAAGAGGGTGAGGACGCGGAGGCGCCGCCGGACGACGGCATCATCCGCCTGGCCATCATCGGCCGGCCCAACGTGGGCAAGAGCACCCTGGTCAACGCCATCCTGAAGGAGAAGCGGGTGGTGGCCAGCGAGGTGGCCGGCACGACGCGGGACCCGGTGGACTCCGAGCTCACGTACAAGGACCGCAAGCTGCTGCTCACCGACACGGCGGGCATCCGGCGCAAGAAGTCCATTGCCCAGCGCGTGGAGCAGTTCTCCGTGGTGGCCGCGCTCAAGGTGATGGAGCGCAGCGACGTGGCGGTGCTGTTGATGGACGCCATGGAGCCGGCGGTGGACCAGGACGCCAAGCTGGCGGGCCTGGCCGAGGAGCGGGGCCGCGCCCTGGTCATCGTGGTGAACAAGTGGGACCTGGTGGGCGCCGACCAGCGCCGCCAGGAGACCTTCCGCGAGTCCCTCAAGCACTCGCTCAAGTTCGTGGGCTACGCGCCCATCCTCTTCACCTCCGCGCTGACGGGCTCCAAGGTGGAGAAGGTCGTGGACGTGGCGACGGAGCTCGCCGACCAGTTCCGCTTCCGGGCGCCCACCCCGCAGCTCAACCGGCTGCTGGAGCACATGGTGGACAACCACCCGGCGCCCATCGTCCGGGGCAAGCCGCTGCGCATGTACTACATCGCGCAGGTGGCCGCGGCGCCGCCGACCTTCACCATCACCGTGAACCATCCGGACGGCGTTCCGGACATGTACAGGCGGTACATCACCAACCAGCTGCGCAAGACGTTCGACCTGCGCGTGCCCATCCGGCTCATCTTCAAGGGCCGGCCCGGGCAGGCCAAGCGCGAGGCCCGCAAGCGGCCGCAGCGCCAGGGGAAGCGCTGAGGCGTCAGTGCGTTGACACTCGCGGCGCGCGCTCCATACAGTGCGCCGCTCTTTAAAAGAGGTTTCCAGACGTGGCCGGAACCACCAAGACCGAGAAGATTCGCCAGAAAGAGCTCAGCCAGCCGGACACCTTCCAGAAGGCGGGCACCGAGGCGAGCGACTGGCTTGCGCAGCGCCAGAAGATCATCGGGCTCGCCGCGGGCGTGCTCATCCTGGGCGGCGTGGGCGTTGCCATCGCCAGCGAGGTGTCCAAGCGCGGCGAGGAGAAGGCCGCCCAGGCGCTGGGACAGGCGCTGACCGTGCTCGACCGGCCCGTGGAGGGCGTGGAGCCCGCGCAGCCCGGTGAGACCGAGCCGGCCTTCAAGACGGTGAAGGAGCGCGACGAGGCCGTGGTGAAGGCGCTGGGCGAGTTCCGCGCGGCGCACGGCGGCACCCCGTCCGCGGCGACGGCCGCCCTGGCCGAGGGCAAGGCGCAGTTCCGGCTGGGCAACTACGCCGCGGCGCAGGCGGCCTTCGGCGAGTACCTCAAGGGCGCGCCCCAGAACGATCCGCTCCGCGCGGAGGCCCTCGAGGGCCAGGGCTACGCGCTCGAGGCGGATGGCAAGTACGAGGACGCCATCAAGGCCTTCGAGCAGATGGGCGCCGCGGGTGGCCCGTTCCTGCTGGGCATGGGCGACTACCACAAGGCCCGAATGCTCATCCTCCTGGGCAAGAAGGAGGAGGCGGCCCAGGTGCTGTCGAAGCTGACCACGGCGCAGCCGAACACGGCGGCGGCGCGTCAGGCCGGTGAGCGCCTGGCGGTGCTGGCGTCCGAAGGTGTGAAGGTTCCCGCCCCGGAGGCTCCGGCGGCTGCGCCCGTTCCGGACGCAGGGTAGAAACACACGCCATGACGATGCGGCTCGTGAGCTGGAAGCGTTGGCTGGGTGGCGCCGTGGCGGCAGGGCTTCTGGGCGGCTGCAGCGGCGCGCGGTACTACGGCAATCCGGAGCTGCCCCGGCCGCCGTCGAACACGCCGCTGGAGTACTTCTCCGTCAACTGGTGGACGCCGCTCGCGCCCGCGCAGATGCTGGAGTACGGACCGCGTGAGACGGCGACGCCGGCCTATGACGCCGTCAGCCGGACGGCCGTCGCGCTCACGCGGGACGGGTTCGCCCGCGGCGTGGGGCCCGACGGCCAGGTGAAGTGGACGTACAAGACGGGCAGCCGCTTCAGCGCCGGGGCCCGGGTGGTGGACGGCGTGGCCTACATTCCGGGCGGTGACGGCGTGCTCTACGCGCTGGACGTCGCCTCGGGTGAGGAGAAGTGGAAGTACGTCGCGGGCGAGGCCCTGGCCACGGTGCCCGTGGTCGTGGACGGCCTGGTGCTCGTGGCCTCGGAGAGCGACACGCTCTTCGCGGTGAAGCGCGCGGATGGGCAGTGGGCCTGGCAGTACCGCCGGGATCCGCCCACCGGCTTCACCGTCCGTGGGGCTTCGCGGCCCCTGGTGCGCGAAGGCGTGGCCTACATCGGCTTCTCCGACGGCTTCGTGGTGGCGCTCAGCGTCGACGACGGCGGCGTCACCTGGGAGCGCTCGCTGTCCGGTCCGGGCTCCGAGTTCCTGGACGTGGACAGCAGCCCGGTGATGGACGCCAACGGGCAGCTCTACGTCACGTCGTACAAGAGCGGCATCTTCGCGCTCGAATCGGAGTCGGGCGACCTGGTGTGGAACACCTCCGTGGCCGGCATGACGTCGCTGCTGGTGAGTGGCCAGGTGCTCTTCGCCTCGGGCGACGGCCGGGTGGATGCCTACCTGGCGGAGACGGGACGGCTCCTCTGGTCGCATCCCCTGGGGGAACGGGCGGCCTTCGCTCCGGTGTTCGCCCAGGGAATGCTGCTGGTGCCCACGTCCCGTTCGCTGCTGTTCCTGGAGCCGAAGACGGGGCGCTCGCGCGTGTCGTGGAACCCCGGGAGCGGCGTCACCGCGCCGCCCTTCGTCGCGGGCAGGCAGCTGTTCGTGCTGTCGAACAACGGCTACCTGTACTCCCTGGACATGAACGGGATTGACGGGTGACGGCGCCGGCCCGCAGGACGGTCCGCGTGGTCGCGGCGCTGATTCCGCGGCCGGAGGATGGACGTCAGTTCCTGGTGCAGCAGCGGCTCCCCGGTGGAAGCCGCGCCTTGCTGTGGGAGTTCCCCGGCGGCAAGGTGGAGGCCGGGGAGACGGACGAGGCCGCGCTGGCCCGTGAGTGCCGCGAGGAGCTGGACGTGGAGCTCGCCGTGGGCCGGCGGCTCTGGGAGGGCCAGCACACCTATCCGGACCTGACGGTGGAGCTGGTGCTGTACCTGGCCCGGATGGTCTCAGGCGAGCCCCGGCCCCTGGGCGCCCATGCGCTGGCGTTCCACACGCCGGCGCAGATGCAGTCACTGCCGTTCTGCGAGGCGGACATCCCGCTCCTGGACGACCTGGTGGCGGGAAGGCTGGGCGCGCTCGATTGATGCTGCAGCGGACGTTCCAGCACATCCCCAGCGTCGGCCCCTGGCGGGAGAAGGACCTGTGGTCCCGCGGCATCCGGACCTGGGAAGACTTTCCGGAAGCGGGCCAGGGGGTGGCGCTGAGCCGGAAGTCCGACGACGTGGCGCGGGCGCGCATCGCCGAGGCGAAGGACGCGCTGGCCCGCCGGGACTTGCGCAAGCTCGCGGAGCTGCTTCCGGGCCGGGAGCACTGGCGGCTGTACCCGGAGTTCCAGGACGACGCCGTCTATTTCGATATCGAGACGGACGGCCGGGAGGCCCAGGCGCCCACGGTGGTGAGCCTGTTCGATTCGAAGGGCCTTCACGTCTTCATCCAGGGCCGGAACATGGACGCGCTGCCGGAGGCCATGGCGGCGCGGCGGCTGTGGGTGACGTTCAACGGCTCGTGCTTCGACGTGCCCGTCCTGCGCAACTACTTCGGCCCGGGGCGCTTTCCGGTGCCGGACGCGCACATTGACTTGCGGTTCGTGACGCGGCGCCTGGGCATGGGCGGTGGGCTGAAGGAAATCGAGGGGAAGATTGGCGCGGAGCGTCCGCCGCACATGAAGGGCGTGAATGGCTACGACGCGGTGCTGCTGTGGCGCGCGTACCAGCGCCGCGGCGACGTGGAGGCCCTCCGGTTCCTCGTCGAGTACAACCTCTACGATGCCTTCCAGCTCCGGACGCTGATGGACGTGGCGTACAACCGCGGCGCGGACGAGCTGAACCAGGATGTTCCCCGGCTGCCAGTCTTCGAGCGTGGCGACGTGCTTTACGACGTGAGCCGCATCATCTTGGAGCTGGGGCCGACCGAGCGGGATTTGCAGACGCTTGCTCGCGTCCGGGCCATGGAGCAGGACGGCTGAGCGGGCAGGGTGACTGTGCCCGGTTCGCCGTCCTGGCGGCAGCCGTGCATTCGCGAGTACCGGACGGTGAACATCTGCGCGTGCGAAGTGAAGCGGTCCGGTGGAATGACCTGGGGGGGCGTTTGTAGGTTGAAGGGTCCACCTACGGAGGAATGAATGAACGACCCGACGAATCCGACGCCGGCCGAGGTTCCCGAATCCGCACCGCGCTCCAAGGGCAAGACGCTGGCCGTCGTCCTGGGGCTGGCGGGCCTGGCGTTGGTGGCGTCGTACTTTGGTCTGCGGCGTCAAGAGTCGCGTCCGGCGGAGGTGCCCGCGGTTCCGACGGAGCCCGCTGGCGAGACCGCCGCGGCACCACAGACGATGCCCGAAACGTCGCTGCCGGAGCGGGACGCCGAGGTTCGCAGCCTGGCGAGCCAGCTCTCGCCTGAACCCGAGCTCGCGCGGTGGATGAACGAGAAGGACCTGGTCCGGCGCTTCACGGCCGCGGTGAACAACATCGCGGACGGCTCAAGCCCGCGCACGGTGCTCGGGTTCCTGGCGCCCACGGGGGCTTTCCAGGTGACCCAGGTGGACGGCACCACGGTCATCGACCCGGCCAGCTATGCGCGCTACGACACCGTGGCTCGCGTGCTGGGCTCCATCGACACGCAGGCCGCGGCCAGCGTGTACCGCGAGCTGAAGCCGGCGATTGACCAGGCCCACACGGAGATCGCGCCGCCGGGACAGACTTTCAGCAGCGCCCTGAGCGCGGCCATCCAACATCTGCTCAAGGTGCCCGCGCAGGAAGGCCCGGTGGAAGTCGTGCCGGAGGGCGCGCTGTATGCCTATGCGGCGCCGGAGCTGGAGGACCTGAGCCCCGCGCAGAAGCATCTGCTGCGCATGGGGCCCCAGAACATGAAGCTCATCCAGGCCAAGCTGCGGGAGCTGAAGAACGCACTGGGCCTGCCGCCGGTCGCGGATCGCTGATTCAAGGCCAGTCCCGGGCCGCCCAGGCTCAGCGGCGTTTCTTCTTGCCGGCGGGCTTGGGCGCAGGGGCTGGCTTTTCCTTTTCGCCAGCGATTTGAAGGGCCTGGCGGAACTCGTCGACGTCACGGCCCAGGCCGTCGGTGAACGCGGTGCCAGTCTGCGCCTCCACGACCAGGGTGTACTTGAAGCCGGACTTGAGCGGCTGCGGCAGCTGGATTCGGTAGACGAGGCCGGTTTCGGATTCCTCGACGTCGTCATCGGACACCATGGCCCGGTCGGCTTCGTCGAACAGGCGCACGCGGTAGTTCTTGAGCGGGCGGGTCGTCCGGAGCTCCAGGAGCGTCGTGGGCTCGATGATGGAGACGTCATCGGGGGCCGCGGCGATCTCCGTGAGGTCCGCGATGGCGATTCCAGCGTCGTCGGCGGCTGCCGTGGCCGGCGCGCTGGGCATGGCCTGGTAGCTGAGCGAGAACCGGGTCGGCGGTGGCGGCGCGGGGACCGGAGGCGCCTCGGCGACGCCCGAATCCGGAACGGCGGCCGACTTGTCGGGACAGCCCGAGAGGACGAGAGCGCCACAGCAGGTGGCGGCGACGAGTCCGAATCGAAGAAGACGCATGTGCCGGCCACCGTATGCGCCGGAGTGAGCGCCGGAAAGCGCCGAGTGCCAGCCAGCCAGCCGGGCCGTGGGTTGGTGGCAATGGGGCCGCGGATAACCGTCCACGACGGGGCCTCTCCCTCTATGAAAGAACGTCCGATAACATGCGTTATGTAAACTAAGCGAGCGGGAGACCTGGGGTCGATTCAGGCCGTTCCCCGCCCTGGTTCCTGGGCCGTTCCGGCAAGCTCTCCATCTCCGGACGCCCGCCATGACCTTCTTCGATTCGCTCGCCGCAGATGTTCGCTTCGCGCTCCGCACGTTCCGCCGTTCCCCCGGGTTCGTCGCGGCCGCCGTGCTGTGCCTGGCGCTGGGCATTGGCGCCAACGCCGTCATCTTCAGCGTGGTCCACGGAGTCCTCCTCCGGCCGCTGCCGTACGCGGAGCCCGAGCGGCTGGTCAGCCTCGTCGAGGTGCGCCCCCAGGGCTATGGCGGGCCGGTGTCCTGGCCCACGTTCTGGGCCTGGCGCCAACACAGCCCGGCCTTCGAGCACATGGCGGCGTTCACGGGCGGCGGCGTCACGCTCCAGGACTCGGAGGCGCCTGAGCGCCTCCAGGCCCTTCGCGGAACGGCAGACTTCTTCACGGTTCATGGCGTGCCGCCCATGCTGGGCCGGACTTTCGCCTCCGCCGAGGACCTGCCCGGCCAGGCCCCGGTCGCGGTCCTCGGCGAGCGTCTCTGGCGAGCCCGTTTCGGCGCTGACCCGGCCGTCCTCGGCCGTTCCGTGAGCCTGGATGGCCTGGCCCACACCGTCATTGGCGTGATGCCGGCCTCTTTCGATGCGTCCACGGACGTCTGGCTGCCCCTGGTGGCGCCGCCGGATGCCGCCGCCCGGACCCGGTCCACGGTGCTGACCCTCCGGGCCCGGCTGGCGCCAGGCGTTTCGCTGGCCTCCGCCGAGGCTCAGTTGAAGCAAGTCGCCGCGAACTCCGCGTCTGCCCAGGCGGAATCCCACCGGCATCGAAGCGCCCGCGTCATTCCGCTCGACGAAAGCCAGACCCAGTCCTGGCGTGCGCCGCTCCAGGTCCTGCTCGGTGCCGTCGCCCTGGTGCTCCTCATCGCGTGTACGAACGTCGCGAACCTGCTGCTGGCCCGTGCGGGCACCCGGCGGCGCGAGCTGGCCGTTCGTCTGGCGCTGGGCGCCGGCCGGGCCCGGGTCGTCCAGCAGCTCCTGGTCGAAAGCCTCCTGTTGGCGCTGCTGGGCGGCGCGCTGGCCGCATTGCTGGCGCGCTGGGGCCTGGACGCGCTGCTGGCACTGGCACCGGAGCGCCTGCCCCGGCGTCAGGACATCGCGCTGGACGGCACGGCCTTCCTGTTCCTCTTCGGAATCACCAGCGTCAGCGGCCTGGCCTTCGGGCTGCTCCCGGCCCTCCAGGTCTCCCGACTGGACCTCCGTGGCGGGCTCGCCGCCGCGGGTGATGGCGGCACGGTGCCGGGCTTCGGCCGTCGCCTGGGGGCCTCGCTGGTGGTCGTGGAGATCGCCCTGTCGCTGGTGCTGCTCGTCGGCGCGGGCCTGCTCGGACGCGGCTTTCTGCACCTGCTGGGGACTTCCTCCGGACTGGCCCCCGGCCAGGTGCTCACGCTGCATCTGTCCATTCCAGACGACCGGTTCTTCAATGCCGGCGGCCTGGACGCGGAGCTGCCCGGACGGCTCCTGGAGCCGGTGCTGGAGGCGGTTCGCGCGCTCCCGGGCGTCACCGCCGCGGGCATGACGTCCGTGCTCCCCATCCAACGAGCCTGGAACAACGCGCGATACCAGGTCGAAGGAGCCCCGCTGCCAGCGCCCGGCGACGAACCCCGCGCCGAGCGCCGCGCATCCAGTCCGGGCTACTTCGCCGCCATGGGCATCCCCCTGCGCCAGGGGCGCGATTTCACGTCCCTGGACGCCGCGCCAGACCAGCCCGGTGTGGTCATCGTCAACGAAGCCCTGGCCCGCCGGCACTTTCCGACGGGAGGTGCCCTGGGTCAGCGGCTGCGCATCGGGGTGACGCCGTACACCATCGTCGGCGTCGTGGGGGATGTCCGCCAGGCGGGGCTGGAGCGCGAACCCCTCGCCGAGTTCCACGTCCCCCATGGCAGGCCCTGGGGCGATGACGGCCTCGTCCTGGTGACGCGCACCTCGGTGCCGCCGGAGACGCTGCTCCCGGCCATCCGGGAGGCCATCCGCCGCGTGGATGGCACCGTGCCCGTCTACCGGGCGCTCACCATGGACCAGGTCATCTCGCAGTCCCTGGCGATGCGCAGACTCGTGCTGGGCCTGCTCGGCGGCTTTGCATTCCTCGCCGTCCTGCTCGCCGCCTATGGCCTCTATGGGGTCGTCTCGCTCCGGGTCTCCCAGCGCACGCGGGAGCTGGGCGTCCGGATGGCGCTCGGCGCCCGGCCGGCG
>NZ_JAAIYB010000276.1 GCF_010894475.1 Myxococcus vastator | reverse complement strand
CGGCGGCGCCGCCCTCCGTCACCTCGCGGTACCCCTCGCGCAGCTTCTCAGCGACCTTCTTCTCGTACTCCTTCCGGGCGCCGGCTTCGTCCGCGAAGGCCTTCTCCCGCCGCTGACCGGCGGTGCCGATGCGTCCGTAGGTGACGATGAAGGTGTTGCCCTTGAGCTCCGGCTCCCAGAACTTGGAGCTGGAGCCTTCCACGAACTCGAACCTTCGCATGCCTCAAAGCATACGCGACGCCGTGCTCCGATGCTCCGCCTTCATCTCCCGGAGCCCTTCTTCACGGGAGCGGCGGCCCACATAGCCCAGCTCCCGGCGGGCCTTGTCGTCCCGCACCGTCACCTCGCGCCCCATGAGCAGCACCTCGGTGCGGGTGAGCGGAGGCCTGCCGCCCAGGCCCAAGGTGCCCCACAGCAAGTCGCCCACCGTGGCCACCGTCGCGGCCACACCGTATGGCAGGGTGCGCTCGCCCGCGTCCACGCCCTGCGTCGCGAGCATGGCGGTGATGAAGCCCCGGAACTCCACGGGCTCCCCATCAGTGAGGAAATAGGCCTCGCCGCCGCGGCCCTTCTCCGCCGCCAGCAGCATGCCCTCCACGCAGTTGGCCACGTGGCAGGTGGACGTCAGGTAACGGCCACCGCCGAACCACCGGAAGCGCCCGGCACGCACCGCCTCCTGGAACTGCGGCAGCAGCGACGTGTCACCGGCGCCCCAGATGAAGCGGGGACGCACCACCACGGTGACGAAGTCCGGCGCATTCACGCTGAGCACCCGGCGCTCCGCCTCGCCCTTGGTGGAGGGATAGTCGCCAATGGGGCGCTCGGGCAGGGGCATCGTCTCATCCACCCGCTCCAGGGGCGAGCCATCCACCAGCACCGCCTCCGTGCTGACGTGGACCAGCCGCTTGACGCCCGCGGCGCGCGCCGCCTCCAGCACCCGCTCCGTGCCGCGCACGTTCGTCTCGTAGAACTCGCTGCGCGCGCCCCAGCCCTTCACCACCGCGGCGCAATGGAAGACGGTGTCGCAGCCCTCCATGCCCGCCTTCAGCCTGTCCACGTCCGACAGGTCGCCCTCGAAGGGCTCCGCGCCGGACTCCGTCACCGAGGCCAGCGCCGCGGCGGAGCGCGCCAGGGCCCGGGCGGGCGTCCCGCGCACCTTCAGCGCGGCGAGGAGGTGCCTGCCCACGAAGCCTGAACCACCGGTGACGAATGCCCGCATTGATTGCACGCTCCTGTGAAGGACTGCTTGCGCTCCTAGCACTCCCACGCCGGGCCCGATAGAGCGCCCGGCCCGGCTCAGACTCGACTTTCGCCATTTTGAGCGGACGAGGGAGCGAGCAAGTGGGGAAGTAGAAGTGGCAGGCATCAAGGCTGCTTCGGAAGGTCGACTAAGACTCCGCCGCCTACGCCCATGGTAACCGTTCAGGGCCGGTGTTGAGGCCCACGTCGCGGTGTGCCACCCGCGGCCAATGCACACGAAAACCCCTGCGACGCTGGAAGCGATGATTGAAAAGCTGGTTCGCGAACAGTTGGTGGCGCAGCAACTCTTGGGGAAGGCAGCGGTGGAGCGCGCGTTCTCGGCGGTGGCTCCCGTGCCCTCCGTTGCGACTCAGCGACGAGGGACGAGAGTCCGACGCTCTTCAGGTGCCGCCGCCGGCCTCGCGGAGCGACTGCTCGATGCGGTACAAGCATGTCCGGGCGAGACAATGACGGTCATCGCCGCACGCGTCGGAGAAAAGCCACGGGCGCATCATCGGCCGATGATGCGTTTGAAGCACGAGGGCCGCGTGCGCAGCGCAGGAGAGTGGAACGCGACGCGCTACTTCCCCATGGGAGGGAATGCCACGTAGCGTTCAGGGCGCGGCGAAGAGCGAGGGCGGGGGCGCCCCGTCCGGGCGGTGGTGCAGCAGGCCGTCAGGAATTCGAGCACATTCTTTTCCTGCTTGCGGTCGGTGTGCGCCACCGTCAATACCCTCTCGGCGAAGAGGTTCCCCCGGGTGCTCTGCGTGCCGAAGCTTCGCTTGCGCCACAGGATGAAGGTCCGCAGCTCGCGCTCAGCGTGGTTACTGGTGGGCTCGACTCCGTCCCTGTCGACGAAAGTCCACAGCGCCGCCCGGTGCTTGAGGATGTCCTCACAGGAGCCGGAGACGTGCGGCAGCCTCGCGGCCACCGCGCGCTCAAGCAGGGCTTCCACCTGGGCGCGTACCGGGGCCATGCGCTCGCGCAGCGTGTCCCGCTGCAATTCGCCGCTCCGGAGTCGTCCCCAGTAGTCGAAGGGGATGCCGATGTAGTCGAGGAACTCGCGCCCAATCGCTCCGGCTGGCCCGTCGCGCTCCGAGAAGGAAATGGCCTTCCTCAAGAGGTGAGCCCAGCACACCTGCCGCGCGTCCATGGCCCAGAAATTCAGCGCAGTGGCGCGGTCGCTCACGAGGACACCGAGCTTCAGGCCGAAGAGCGATGCGAGCGTCCGCGACTTGCCGTCCGTCAGAATTCTGAAGACGGTGGCCATTGACGAGGCGATGGTCCACAGCGCGCGGGCCTGGCCACCCTCAAGCCACTGGGTACCGTCCGTGTGCTTCACCGGCGCCGACAACACCTGGGCCCAGGCCTCGTCCACCGCGCGCTTCACGGCCTCGCTGACGCGCGCCTCGACGGCGCTCACCGCCCCCAGAGAAATGTCGATGCCCAGCACATCTCCCAGAAGCCTCACCGCCGAGCGCCGACTCAGGTGGTAGACGCCCGTCAAAAGGCCAACGACGGCGGATAGCCGCGGGCCGAAGGGCGGCGTCGGAATCGGCGCGGTGCTTGCCCACTTCTCATGCTGGCACCTGGGGCACTCCACGCCATGGCGCATCCACTGCGTGACGTGGGCCTTGAGCGGCGGCAATTCCACGGACTGGTAGCGCCGCACCCGCGTGCCGCCTGCGGGTGAGAGGGGAGTCCAGCAATTCTCACACTCGGACGGGAAGAGGTGCTTGAACTCGCTCACCTTCTCCTCGGCAACCAGCGCGCGTGTCAGGCCTTTGTGTCCCGGCTGACCACCGCGCGTCTTCCCACTCCCGCTCTGCTTGCGCCGCTCCGCCTTCTGCCCCGGCGTATCGCTCGATGGTGGCCGGTTCGAGTTGCCCGAGTTCCGCTGCAACTACTCCCGCAGTTACTGCACCAGTCGAGTCAGCTCCTCGACTTGACGCTCGAGCTCCGCGATGCGCGCATCCTTGGGGTCAACCTCGGCCACGACACGCCGTGCCCCATGCCCCACGCCGCATCAGCGAGCGACGAGCCTACCGTCGGCTGCTGGCCTACTCCTTCTTCAACCGCCCATCCCACCTGAACGCTTTCGGGCAGTTCTCCGAGCAATCTAAGGGGTAGCTCTCCCCGTGTCCCTCCCGGCAGAGCAGCAGGAGAGTCAGACGCCAGCACGGACGCGTGCAGCCTTCTCGCCCTACGTAGAGTGCTAGGGGAGCACTACATCTTGCGCTCCATCACCGAGGCGTGTCGGCGCGACGATAACGAGAAGCGTCCGCATGGGTACGCGCCGACCCTCACCACGCTCCCATTAGGTGACAGCGAGGAACTATCCCTGAATCTCCGAGTTTAGCTATCGTCCGATGTTCGAATGATTCGGTACGATCGCGAGATTCTGAAGCTGGGCTCCGATGAGCTTGAACTCTTCGTCTACGACTGGGTGGACGCAAAAGCCAAGCTGGGTGGCTATCACGAGGTCGAGCGATTCTCAGGACCGGGAGACCGCGGCCGAGATGTCGTAGGCTTTTATGCGCCCAATCGTCATGAAGGTCTTTGGGACAACTACCAGTGCAAGCAGTATGCAGGGCCGGTCGACCTAGGCAAGGGGCTGCTAGAGCTCAGCAAGCTGCTCTATTACGCCTACCTGGGCGAGTTTACCCCGCCGCGTCGGTACATGTTCGTTGCACCGAGGGGTGTCACCCGGCCGCTCCAGCTTCTCATCAACAAGCCCAGCGAACTTCAAAAGACTCTGCTGAACCGGTGGGACATACACTGCAGGACTAGCATTGCAGAAGATGTAGACATTCCCCTCAACACTGCCCTGAAGGCGTTCATCGAAGCGTACGACTTCAGCAACGTGAGCAGCGTCTCCGTTGAAAAGATGCTCGCAGACGCGTGCATCAAGCCAGTTCTGGTGAAACACTTTGGCGCAGACCCTGGACCCGCTCCCAAGGGGACCGCACCAACGGAAGTGCTAGCCGCGGAAGCTCTCTACATCCGACAACTCGTCGACGCGTATGGCGAATGCGACGGGTGCGCCTATCCTGGGCATGAAGCGGTGAGCAACCACCCGAAGCATGGCGTGCATCTGAAGCGGCAGCGGGAGCGCTTCTTTGACGCCGATGCATTCCAACGCTTCTACCGGGACAACTCGACGCCCGAAAGCTTAGAGCAGTTGGAAGAGGACATCTTCCATGGGGTCGTTGAGGTGCATGCGGGCCCTCATTCGAACACGCTCGCGCAAGTCAGCGCGGTGATGACTCAAGCGGCAAACGTGAAGCCCTCAGGGCTGCTTGCACCGCATGCGCGCATTCCCGTCAAACAGGGCATCTGCCACCACTTTGCCAATGCGGAGCGACTCAAGTGGGGCAAGTAAAGGACGGGCCTCGTCCGAGGGGACCACGACTCTTCAACAGCGCCCTGGAGACAGGGGTCCGCACCGTATTCGTCCTAGATGCCTCGCATCCTCGGCCCCTGGACCTCCTCCAACTGACTTGGCTCGACTACCTCGTGGTGCATACCAGGGACATTGGCGGGCCGCCCAGCCTGCACCCCGATGTCCCGGCACGAATGGGGGAACTGCTGGTGAGAAGGCACCTCGTTCAGGACGGACTGAACCTCGTGCAGCGGCTGCATCTCGTGGACGCCATCTTCGACCCCAGCGGCATTCGCTATTGCGCCAGTGATGCAGCCTCCGCCTTTATCGAACTGATGCGCGCTCCCTACTCCCAAAATCTGAAGACGCGCGCAAAGTGGCTCATGGACCATTTCGCAGTGAAAGATGACAGCGCGATGGAACAGTATATCTCCGAGAAGATTGGCCGTTGGGCCGTTGAATTCCAAGGCGAGTCGGATTCCGACGAGGCAGGCCTATGACAGCGTCACTAATGCTTCGTCATCTCGTCTACACCGGCACAGGAGTGTCCGCCGCCACGCTCCGATTCGGTCCTGGGCTCAACCTGCTGCTGGGCGCGTCCAACACCGGCAAGTCGTTTGCTGTGAAGACCATCGACTTCATGTTGGGCGCAGGTGGACGCCTGCCCGATATCGAGGAACGCAGGGCGTATGACCGAGCCTGGTTGGGTCTCTCCACGCAGGGTTCGGGTGACCTGACGCTTGACCGGGGATTGAAGGGAGGAGCCCTCCAAGTCAGCAGCGGCCTTTCCGAAGGTGGAGATGTGCCTAAGGGGGCGCGACGCCTCGCCACCATAAACAACGCCGAGAGATCGGACAATGTCTCCCAGTTCCTGCTCGAGCTCATCGGGCTCCAGCACAAGCTGGTCGTCACGGACGCCAATGGTGCGAAGAGGCCGCTGAGCTTCCGCGACCTAGCGCGCTACTGCATCGTCGACGAAGCCTCGATGTGGAACGATGTGTCGCCCATCCACAGCGGGCAACACATCAAGAAGACAGTGGAGCGCAGCACCTTCAGGCTTCTCCTCACCGGTGCCGACGACAGCGCCGTCACGCAGGTTCCGGCCCCCAAGCTGAGGGCAGCCTCCACGGCCGCCAAGGTTGAGGTCTTCGACGAGATGGTCGCGGCACTGGATGCAGAGCTCGCCTCGCACTTTCCCGACGCAGAGGAACTGGCGGCGCAGGGCGAGAAATTAACTGCGCCCTTCGAGACACTGAAAGCAGAGTTGCAAGTAGCCCAGGACTCGGTTCGGGCACTCATGGCCCAAAAGCGTAACCTGATGCAGGAACTCTCATCCCACGAGCAGCGACTCGCAGACATCCAGACGAGCTTGGCGCGCTTTCAGCAACTCGATGCCATCTACGTGTCGGACGTCCAGCGCTTGGAGTCACTGGAGGAAGCAGGGTTCGTCCTTGCACTCGACGGAGAGAAGGACTGCCCGCTGTGCGGCGCACCGTCTCCTGCGCAGCGCCATGGGCACCCGCTGAGGGAAATCGAGGACGTCCGCGCAGCAGCCCTGGCAGAGGCAGAAAAGGTTAGAAGGCAGCAGGTTGACCTCGGGAAGACCGTAGTAGCGCTGCAGGAGGAGCGCGATGCGGTCGCCTCCGGCCCCTTCCCCGCCGCAAGAGATCGACTCGCGCAGTTGGAGCAAGAGTTGTCGCGGCTCACGCCTCAAGTCTCGGCGACGCAGAATCGCTTTACGGACCTTCTCAAAGCGCGTGAGCGGTTGAAGTGGGGCTTGGCACTGCTTGAGCAGCGGCGCATGCTCGTACGGAAGAGAGAGGAAGCCGCGAGTGAGAAGCCGGCACCCAGGGCAGAGAGACTAGACGTTGGTGCCGATGGGACGGCGACTCACAGCTTCGCTCAAGTGGTTGGAAGGGTCTTGCATGCCTGGAGGTTTCCCGGTCAACCCCAGGTCTCTTTTGACGAGCAGGACTACGATATTCGCCTGAATGGGAAGCGGCGAGGCGACAACGGAAAGGGCGTGCGGGCAATTACGCATGCGGCCTTCAAGGTGGCACTACTCATCTACTGTAGGGAGCGAGGCCTGCCCCACCCGGGCTTCCTCGTCTTCGACACGCCACTCCTAACCTATCGCGACCCCCAGGGCACACGGGGCGGAGCGCTGGCACCGGATGAGGCCGCCTTGGCTCAGAGCCCCCTGAAGGAGCACTTCCTACAGCACCTTTCTAGCCTAAGCGAGATGGGTCAGTTCCTCATCGTCGAGAACATCGAACTACCGCTCGGGACCGCCAGACAGGCGCTGCAAGTTCAGGAGTTCACGGGAAGCGCCACGGTCGGTCGAGCTGGGCTGTTCCCGCTTCCCTGAGCTCCTATGCGCCGGAGCGGCGGAGGTGAGCCGGCCCCGATTCCGTGGACACCCGAGATGTGGTGGGAAGGGAGCCCACGGAATCGGGGCAAGCTCACAGTCGCCCTCAAGATCGCGAAAGTCGGCTCAGAACATGTCGCGAAGGGAGGGCGGCGCCCCGGCGAAGAGACTGCCCGCCGCGCGCACCGAGGCATCATCCCCTTGCAGCGCGCCCATGGCCCGCAGCGACTCCGCGGACAGGTGGCCGGTGTACAGCGGCGCCAGCTCCCGCACGTGCAGCCGCAAGCCGCCGTCGCCGCCACGGCGGACGCGCGCCTGACCGTCAGCGACCTCCAACACGAAGCGGCCCTGGTTCTCCGGGAAGAGGTCGTCCTCGAGGTCCAGTTGGAGGGTGCCGGAGAGTCCCTCCGGCCAGCCGCGCGCCTCCAGCGCGGAGGCCACGTCCAGCACCCGCACCATCCAGTGCATGTACAGCTTCACCGAGTACGTCTGCTCGCGAAGCAGCAGGAGCAGCGGGTCGTCCACGCCGCCGTGCCAGGAGACGTCCGTGGCCAGGGAGCGGTGGTCCCCCAGGAAGCTCAAAATCCGCCGCGCCGCCGCGGGCGTGTGGGCCACGATGTCGGAGAGGAACAGCTCCTGCTTGAAGTCCTTGAGCGGCCGGCGGATGACGTAGAGGTAGCCCTCCACACCGGCGCTGCCCTCCACCAGGTAGCCATGTGCCACCTCGCCGCGCAGGTTGCGCACGCGGCCCCATGAGAAGTCCCCACGGTCCAGCCAGCCCGGCCGGTGACGCGCGTGGCGCTGGTAGCTCAGGACGATGGCCTGCGTGTCCTTCTCCTCGATGGGCCGGAGCGACAACGTCCGCTCACTGAAGTCCAGCGATGGGATTTGGACGCGAATCTCCTGCCGCGTGCCCGCGTGCTCGTAGCCCACGCGCCGGTAGAGCGGCTGCGTCGCGGGATAGAGCACCGACAGCGGGGCGCCCGTCGCGCGCGCCTCGCGCAGCAGGTGCCGCATCAGCCGCGTGGCGGCGCCGCGCCCCCGGTGGACGGGAGACACGCCCACGCCGCCCACGCCGATGACGGGCACGCTGCGTCCGCCGTACCACTGCCCCATGCGGATGAGCACGAGGGTGGCCGCCACC
The DNA here is from genome assembly GCF_010894475.1 of Myxococcus vastator. GTDB lineage: Bacteria > Myxococcota > Myxococcia > Myxococcales > Myxococcaceae > Myxococcus > Myxococcus vastator. Next base: position 3,123 of record NZ_JAAIYB010000276.1, on the reverse strand, counting down.
TCGCCGCCCTCGCGCAGCAACCGGAGGTCCGGCCGCGACGTCCGCTGCACCCAGGCGGCGCTGTCGGCGGGGGACATGGCATACGACTGCATCATGATGTCCGCGACGGCGGCCAGCTCACGTTCGTCTCGCGGCGGTCCGAAGTCGCCAAGCTGCGTCTCCACGCGCATCTCCGTTTCCCGATGGCGCCCGCGCGGGCACCTCGGCCGACCCGCATTCTCACGACGGCCCGGCCCGCCTGTCGAGCGACAAGCCACGGCCAGGCCCGTGCGCCCGCGCAGCAGGTGCGCCTGTCTACTGCCCTCCAGGGCTGGGAGCCCGTTCGCCATGGGCGCCGTCCCCGCACGGCGGAACGCCCGCCGCGCCCCATCGCTAGGATTCCCGCCAACACACCGCAGGGGGGAAGCTCATGGCAGACAGCGTGCCTGTGATTGGCAGTGGGGCTGACAATCGCGCGGGGGAAATCGTTGGTGTCATTCCTCGCGCCGAGTACGGGCGGATGGTGGTGCTCACCACGGTCATGCCCATGGCCGTCCTCACCACGACGTGGTTCCTGCCGCCGGGGTGGAACCTGCTCGGAACGGCCGCCATGCTCACCGGCTTCCTGCTGGTGTTGGGCAAGGCCATCGTGGGCGTGCCGCTTGCCCTGCTCATCAGTGAGCGCAACCTGATGAGTCTCTCCCGCTTCCAGGCGCTCGTGTGGACCGTGGTGGTGATGGCGGGCTACCTGACGATGACGCTCTCCCGCGTGAAGTCGGGCGCGTCCAACGCCGTGGGGGTCGACATCCCCCAGGAGCTCTGGATTGCCATGGGCATCTCCACCACGTCCCTGCTGGGCACCCCGCTGGTGCTGGGGGGCAAACGTGCGCGCAGCCCGGACGAGAAGCTGGTGCGGAGCACCTCCGTCCAGCTCGCGGAGACGACCGCTGACATTGATGCGCACCGCCAGGGCGTGCTCTATGCCAACGCGAACATGACGGACGCGCGCATGGCGGACATGTTCCAGGGAGATGAGGTGGGCAACACCGCGCACATCGACCTGGCCAAGGTGCAGATGTTCTACTTCACGATCATCGCCGCGGTGGGCTACTTCATGGACGTAGCCATGTCGGTGGCGCGCGGGACGACCAGCGCGATGCCTGCCCTGTCGCAAGGCATGCTCGCCCTCCTGGCCATCAGCCACGGTGGATACCTGCTGGGAAAAACAGGCGACCACTCGAACTCCAAGCAGACCTGACGACGGGCGTTCCCCTGGGACACAGGTCGCCTACACTGGGCCCGTGTCCAGCGCCTCAGAGCAGGGCCCCTCCGAGGGCCTCCGCGGTCGGTTGCATGAAATCATCTTCGAAGCGGAGACGCCCGCGGGCAGGGCGTTTGACGTCGGCCTCCTGTGGGCCATCCTCTTCAGCATCATCGCGGTGATGCTGGAGAGCGTCGCCTCGGTGCGGGCCCAGTACGGGAGCGTGCTGCTCGGCGTCGAGTGGTTCTTCACGGGCCTGTTCACCCTGGAGTACCTGCTCCGGCTCTTCTCCGTCAGCAAGCCGCTGCGCTACGCCCGCAGCTTCTTCGGGCTGGTGGACCTGCTGGCGCTCCTGCCCACCTTCCTGAGCGTCCTGATTCCCGGGGCGCAATCCCTGTTGGTGATTCGGGTGCTGCGGCTGCTGCGCGTCTTCCGCGTGCTCAAGCTGACGCACCTGCTGGGGCAGGCGGAGGTGCTGCTCACCGCGCTGCGCGCCAGCCGGCCGAAAATCACCGTCTTCCTGGGCACGGTGCTGACCATCGTCGTCATCATGGGCACGCTGATGTACGTGGTGGAGGGCCGGGAGAACGGCTTCGACAGCATCCCCCGCGCCATGTACTGGGCCATCGTCACCGTGACGACGGTGGGCTTTGGCGACATCACGCCGAAGACGGTGCCCGGACAGTTCATCGCGTCCATCCTGATGGTGATGGGCTACGGCATCATCGCGGTGCCCACGGGCATCGTCTCCGTGGAGCTGGCCGCCGCCACGCGGAACGCGGTGGACCACCGGGCCTGCCCCGCTTGTGGCCAGCAGGGGCATGACCTGGATGCCCATTTCTGCAAGCACTGCGGACACGGGCTCTAAGTCTCGGGCGCAGGCATGGCTCCGCGGGGCTGGCCGGAGCCGCGAGGGCTTCATCCAGCTCATGAACAACCTGGGCCTGCCGAAGCCCAGGCTCATCGACGTGGCGGCTCCCGCCACGTTCGTTCATGGGCCGACCTGAAACAACAAGGCAGCGAGCCCCACGCAGACATCACATGCACCTGCGACTCCAGGGCAGGTACGTTGGTGCCAAGCGCACAACTCGCTGAAACATCACGCCAAAATGCGGGCCCCGGACGTTCACTCCGCACCACGCTGGGTAGGATGCGGTTTCATGCCTCGCACCGCGCATAGGCCGCTGGAAGTGGATGAGGAGAAGCTCGTTCTTCAATTCCCCAGCCTGGACCGCAAGGCCGTGGGTGCTTTCTTCACGCCAGCACCGCTGGCGGAACGCACCCTCGCGCTCGCGCTCCAGCACGTGGGCGGAGGACCCCTCACCGTCGTGGACCCCTCATGCGGCGCGGGTGCCTTCCTCACCGCGGCCTCGCGGCTGCGGCCTGGCGTCCGGCTCTGCGGCCTGGAGCTGGACCCCGAGGTCGCCCGCCTCTGCCAGGCCCGCGTGCCCGAGGCCACCGTGCGCTCCGGAGACGCGCTGCGCGATGGCCTGGCGCCGCTGCTCGACACCACGCCGCCGGAGCACCAGGAGCTGTGGGTGGGCAACCCGCCCTACAACGGCACCTCCTCCGTGCTGAAGGACCCGGGCACCTATGCCCGGCTGCGCGCCCTGCTCCCCCTGGCGCTGATGCCCGGCACCAGCCTGCGCGACGACTTCGCCTTCTTCCTCCTCGTCGCCGCGCACCGGCTGGCCACCCGCCCGGGGGCGCTCGCCTTCATCACCCCGGCGAGCTTCCTGGACGCCTTCATGTACGCGCCGCTGCGCCAGTCGCTGCTGGAGACGCTCTCCCTGCGCGAGGTGGTGGACCTGGGCCCCGGCGCCTTCGCGGGCACGCAGGTGCGCACCTGCATCACCGTGTGGAGCTCCCTCCCGGGCCCCCAC
>NZ_JAAIYB010000275.1 GCF_010894475.1 Myxococcus vastator | reverse complement strand
CGCGAGCAGCGAGCGCCCCGCCCCCTCCACCTTGCCGCTCACGTTGAGGCTGGCGAGCGTCAGGTCGATCATCCCGACCAGCAGGGGCGCGCCGTGCGCCACCAGGCGCAGCAGCATGAAGCCGCGGCCCAGGTCCGCCGGAGAGCCGATGGTAATGAGGCCCTCGAAGTCATTGTGGATGCCGGCGTAGCCGTAGCCCAGCATCCCGCCCATGGAGTGGCCGCAGTAGAAAATGCGCTCGCGCCGGGTGATGCGCTTCACGCCGGAGACCGCCGCGGGCAGGTCGTAGAGGAAGTAGCTGTCGATGTCCCAGCCGTAGTCGATGTCCGGCGGCAGGGGGCGCTTGAAGCGGTCGGCCCGCTCCTTCTGGAACGCGATGGAGCTCTTGCCGTGCCCCCGCAGCTCCAGGATGTGGATGTCCACCCCGAAGAAGAGCAGGTTCTTGACGAACTGCCCGCTGGTCCAGGTGTGCCGGTTCTGTGAGAAACCGTGCACCAGCAGCAGGGGCTCACCAAACAACGGTTGCGCGAAAGGCTGCTTCACCGGACGGTAGCGGGTGATGACCAGCGACCAGCCGTCCGCCGTCTCCACGACGTACTTCGTCTTCGAGTAAAGCGCCCTGAAGTCGACTTCGTCGATGGAGGGGATGGGCGGCCCCGATGTCGCGGCGGCTCTCCAGTCCGGCAGGCGCATGCCTAGAATCTACGGCGGCTGATGCATCGCGCCAAGGTTTCGATACAGGCGGGCTTTCATCATCCCGACAAGGAACAGTGAACCTGTACAAAGGACGAGGTCGTCCGAGGCTGCCCGCTCGCGCGCCGCGGCGAGGGCCGCGTCCGCGTCCGGCCAGGCAGTCACGTCCGCGCACAACGCGCGCGCCTCCGCCAGGTAGGCCTCGGGAGGCAGCGAGCGAGGCGTCTCCAGCGGCGTGAGCTGCACCGAGGCGCACGCGGGCAGCAGCGCTCGCAGCATCGGTCCCCGGTCCTTGTCCCCCACCACGCCGAAGACGAGGTGGATGCGACGCCCCGGGTAGAGGTCTCCCAGCGACGCGAGCAGCACCTCCACGCCCGCTGGGTTGTGGGCGCCGTCCAGCAGGAGGGCGGGCCGCTGCCCGACCTCCTCCAGGCGCCCCGGCCAGCACGCCGACGCCAGGCCGGCACGCGCGGCCTCGGGCGGGACGGTGACGCGGCGCTCCTGCAGGGCCTCCAGGCAAGCGAGCGCCACCGCCGCGTTCTGCCGCTGATGGGGCCCCCGCAGCGCGACGGACAGCCCCTCCAGGGACCAGGTCGCCCCGCGGTACGACAGGCCACCGTCGTGCTCACGCGCGCCCGCGAAGTCACGCCCCTCCAGCCGCACCGGCGCTCCGACGTCCTCGGCCTTGCGGAGGATGGCCTCCAGGGCCTCTGGGGCCTGCCGCGCGACGACACACGGCACACCGGGCTTGAGGATGCCCGCCTTCTCGCCGGCGATGGCCGCCAGCGTGTCGCCCAGGTACTCCATGTGGTCGAAGGACACGGGGGTGATCGCCGTCACCACCGGGCTGGCGGCGGTGGTGGCGTCCAGCCGGCCGCCCAGGCCCGTCTCCAGCACGGCCACGTCCACGCGGACCTGGGCGAAGTGCCACAGGGCCACCACGGTGCCGAACTCGAAGTACGTCATGGGCGAGGACACGGCGCTGGGGTAGCGCTCCAGCACCTCCAGGATGCGCAGACCGAAGTCCGCGTCGGAGATGTCCTCGCTGTCCACGCGGATGCGCTCGTTGACGCGCACCAGGTGCGGGGACGTGTAGAGGCCCACGCGGTGCCCGGCGGCATGAAGCGCCGCCGCGGTCATCGCGCAGGTGCTGCCCTTCCCGTTCGTCCCGGCGACGTGGAGCGCCGGATACCGCCGCTCCGGGTGGCCCAGGGCGGCCAGGGCCTCCTGCACGCGCTCCAACCCCAGCTTGATGCCGGAGGGGTTGAGCCTGGTGAAGAAGGCCAGCGCCTCCTCCGGCGTCCGGGGCGGGCTCAGCCCAGCAGCCCCAGGATCTGCCCCAGCTTCGCCCGCAGGTCCTTGCGGTGGACGATGGCGTCAATCATCCCGTGGTCCAGCAGGAACTCGGAGCGCTGGAAGCCCTCCGGCAGCTTCTGGCGGATGGTCTGCTCGATGACGCGCGGCCCGGCGAACCCGATGAGGGCCTTGGGCTCGGCGAGGATGACGTCGCCCAGCCACGAGAAGGACGCGGCGACGCCGCCGGTGGTGGGGTTGAGCAGCACGGAGATGTACGGCCGCGTGCCGGTGCGGAAGCGGGCGATGGCCGCCGACGTCTTGGCCATCTGCATGAGGGAGAAGATGCCCTCCTGCATGCGCGCGCCGCCCGACGCGGAGAAGATGATGGCGGAGCACTTCAGCTCGTGCGCGCGCTCGAAGACGCGGGCCACCTTCTCACCCACCACCGAGCCCATGGAGCCCCCCATGAACTCGAAGACGAAGCAGCCCACCGACACCTGGTGGCCCTGGATGCGGCCCACGCCGGAGATGAAGGCATCCGGCTCGCCCAGGTTCTTCCGGGAGGACTTCAGCCGGTCCTTGTACTTCTTCGAGTCACTGAACCCGAGCGGGTCCTGCGGCTCCAGCTCCTTGTCGAACTCCTCGAAGCTGTCCGGGTCCAGCGTCGCCGCCAGCCGCGCGCGCGCCGCCCAGTAGTGGTGGTGCTCGCAGTGCGGACACACCATCCAGTTCTTCTCCAACTCCTGGCGGTAGATGATCTCATCGCACGTCTCGCACTTCGCCCACAGGCCCTCCATGCGGGACGGGCGGGGCTCGGCTTGCGGTTCGGTGTCGACGGCGATGCGCGGCTTCTTCGAAAACCAGGCCATGGGGTGGGCGGGGTTAATCCGGCCGCTTTCGGCCGTCAACCCCTCCGTGTGGCGCGACGCGTCTACAGCTCGAAGGTATCGCCCAGCTCCAGCACGTCCACTGGCAGCTCGGCCAGCTCCTTCTTGAGCTGCGCCACGAAGGCGGGCTTGAGGTGGTACAGCAGCACCGAGGCGCCGTTGCGCTCGAACTTCTGGAGTTCCAGGCCCAGCGTGTGTGGCGTGAGGTGGCCGGAGATGTCGGCCAGCGACTGGAGCTTGTTGGGGAAGGACGTCTCCAGCAGCAGCGCCTTGAGGTTCTTCGTCTCGTTCAGCGCCTTCCACAGCTTGTCCGTGGGGCCGGTGTCGCCGCTCATCGCCAGGGCGCTCTTGCCGTTGGAGATGATGAAGCCACACGACTCCACGGGGTGGCTCACCGGCACGCTTCGCACGGTGTAGGGGCCCACCTGGAAGCTGCTCCCGGCCCGGAACGTCTTGATCTGCAGTACGGGCTGGCGCTTCGTCGGGATGCGGGTGAAGTCCGGCCAGAGCGCGTTGTTGAACATGTTGTCGCGCAGGGCCCGGGCGCACTCGCGCGAGGCGTGGATGGTGACCGGGGTGTCGCGCCGGCCGATGACCAGGTCCGCCATCAGCGGCAGGTCCTTCACATGGTCGAAGTGGCTGTGCCCCACCAGGACGTGGTCCACGCGGCACAGCTCGTCCAGCGACAACGTCCCCGTGAGCGCCCCCGCATCGAGCGCCAGCACGTCATCGACGAGGAAGCAGGTGCTCTTGCAGGTGGGCAGCTCGCCGCCGTGGCAGCCGAGGACTCGCAGCTTCACGCTAGAGGTCTCCGAACTTCCACTTCATCTCCAGGTATTGGAGGAAGTCGTGCAGCTTGCCCGTGTCCGGCACGGTCATCCGGTCCCCGTCCCGCTCGACCAGACCGGAACGCTCCAGCCGGTCCACCACGGCGCGGACCGCGGGCTCGCCCACGCCAATCTGGCGCGGCAGCTCCCGCACCGCGAAGTCGATCTCCACGCCCTCGTCCAGGGGACGGCCCCGGTGCTGGCAGGCCTGGAGAATCCGGTGCACCACCCGGCTGGCCGGGTCGTTGTGCAGCAGGTTCTCAAGCTGGGCGTCCGCCTCGGAGAGGCGCTCCGCCAGCTTCTTGATCATCCGGACGGCGATCTCCGCGTTGCCGCGGATCATCCCCTCGAACGTCTTGGGGTCGATGACCAGCAGCCTCGCGTCCTCGTTGACCGTGGCCGAGGCATTGCGCGGCTTGTTGGAGATGATGGCCATCTCCCCGAAGAACTCACCGGGGCCCAGGACGGCGAGCACCTTCTCGACGTCACGGACTCGCTTGGAGATGGCCACCCGTCCCGCTTGGATGACGAACATCTCCTTGCCGGCCTCTCCCTCGCGGAAGAGCTCGGTGCCCTGGGGGAACTCCTTGCCGAAACGTTGAAAAAGGGTTTCCTCAGCGCCCATCCTGGAAAGGAGTCAATCAGCCCACACTCGCCGGGTCAAATTCCCTTTTCTGTGCGCGACGGTGGGATACCCGCCACGCCACGCGAGACACCGGCGCGGGGGCCGGGTAGAAGGCCGCCCGTGGGAACGACCTACAAGCAGTCCGGAGTAGACATCGAGGCCGGCGACGCGTTCGTCGAGCGCATCAAGCCCCATGCCGCGCGCACCCTGCGCCCTGAAGTCATGGGCGGAGTGGGTGGATTCGGCGGCCTGTTCGCCCTGCCACCCGGCAAGTACCAGCAGCCGGTGCTGGTGGCCGGCACGGACGGGGTGGGCACCAAGCTGAAGGTGGCCTTCGCCGCCGGACGCCATGGGACGGTGGGCATCGACCTGGTGGCCATGTCGGTGAACGACATCCTCACCTGCGGCGCCGAGCCCCTCTTCTTCCTCGACTACTTCGCCACCGGGCGCCTGGAGGTCGACGACGCCGCCGAGGTGGTGAAGGGCATCGCCCTGGGCTGCGAGCAGGCCGGCTGCGCCCTGCTGGGCGGCGAGACAGCGGAGATGCCGGGCTTCTACGCGCGCGGCGAATACGACCTCGCGGGCTTCTGCGTGGGCGTGGTGGAGCGCGCCGCCATCATTGATGGCAAGCGCGTGGCGCCGGGTGACGCGCTCATCGGGCTCCCCTCCTCCGGCCTGCACAGCAACGGCTACTCGCTGGCGCGCAAGGTGCTGCTGGACGACGGGAAGCTGGCCCTGGACGCGACGCCCGAGGGCCTGGACCGGCCGCTGGTGGACGCGCTGCTGGAGCCCACGCGCATCTACGTGAAGGACGTGCTGGCGCTGCTCCAGGCGGTGAAGGTGAAGGGCCTGGCGCACATCACCGGCAGCGGCATTCCGGGCAACCTGCCCCGCTGCCTGCCGGACGGCACGCGCGCGGTGCTGAGCGAGAAGACGTGGCCCAAGCCGCCCATCTTCGACCTCATCGCGAAGCTGGGGAGCGTGGCCCGCGACGAGATGTTCAGCACGTTCAATATGGGCCTGGGGCTCATCCTCGTCGTGGCGAAGGAAGACGTCGCCCAGGCGCTGAGCGTGCTGAGCGGCCGGGGCGCGCGGGCCTTCGAGGTCGGCCGCGTGGAGGCGGGCCAGGGCGAGGCCACGGCGGTCATCGACCCATGAGCGGCCAGCGGGTCCGGCTGGGCGTGCTCGTGTCCGGCAGCGGGAGCAACCTCCAGGCGCTGCTGGAGGCCTGCGCGCGCGCGGACTTCCCCGCCGAGGTGGCCTGCGTGGTGTCCAACGTCTCCACCGCCTTCGCCCTGGATCGGGCGCGCCAGGCGAGGGTGACGGCCACGGTGGTGGACCACAAGGCCCACGCGACGAAGGCGGACTTCGAGCAGGCCCTGCTGGACGCGCTGCGCGCGGCGAACGTGGAGTGGGTGTGCCTGGCGGGGTTCATGCGCTTGTTGAGCGCGGACTTCCTGGGCCACTACGCGGGGCGGGTGCTGAACATCCACCCGTCGCTGCTGCCGGCCTTCCCGGGCCTGCATGCGCCGCGACAGGCGCTGGAGCGCGGCGTGAAGGTGGCCGGGTGCACGGTTCACTTCGTGGACGCGGGCACCGACACGGGGCCCATCATCGCGCAGGCGGCCGTGCCGGTGCTGCCGGATGACGACGAGAAGGCGCTGAGCTCGCGCATCCTCGCGGAGGAGCACCGGCTCTACCCGCTGGCCGTGCGGCTGGCGGTGACGGGCAAGGTGACGCTGGACGCGGCGCGCACGCGCGTGGAAGCGCGAGCCACGGTGGACGCGCTGGCGCTGCGCAATCCCGGCGCGACGGTCGACCCGGCGTGAGCGAGCGCGCCCTTCCCTCACGCGACGAGCGCGTCGCCGCGCTCCGGGAAGCCCGCGTGGTGCTGGTCAGCGCCTGTCTGCTGGGCGAGGCCTGCCGGTACGACGGCCGCTGCCAGCGCTCCGAGCGCGTCCTCGCGGCGCTGGAGGACAAGGACGTCGTCCCCGTATGCCCGGAGGTGGGCTCGGGCCTGCCCGTGCCACGCCCGCCCGTGGACCTGCGCGGCGGCACGGGGGTGGACGTCTGGGCCGGGCGGGCCACCGCTGTCGAGCGCGCCGCGGGCATCGACCGGACGGAGCCCTTCCAACGGGGCGCCCGGCTCGCGCTCGACGCGGCCCGGCGCTTCGGCGCGACGGTGGCGCTGCTGAAGGAGAAGAGCCCGTCGTGCGGAAGCCAGCGGGTCTACGAGTCCGGCCAGCTCCGCGCGGGCGAAGGCATCACCACGGCGCTGCTTCGCGCGGAGGGCATCACCGTCCTCGGCGACGAGGACCTCTAGCGACAGCCCCTACCCGCGACGCGCCGGCACCGTCCACGTGTCATGAGGCAGCGGCGCGAAGAGCGCCTCCACCATGTCTTCGGTGACCTCCGCCAGCGTGGTGGGCTGCCAGTGCGGCTTGTTGTCCTTGTCCACGAGCACCGCGCGGATGCCCTCGCGGAAGTCCGGCCGCGCCGTCATCGACTGGCTGAGCCGGTACTCCACGTTGGCCATCTCGACGTAGTCGCGGGTGCGCCCCATCCGGAGCTGGCGCAGCGTCACCTTCAGGCTGGCCGGGCACATGTGGAGCAACGTGGCCCACGTCTCCTGGGCCCACGGCGTGCCCTCCACCTCCAGCGCCTGCTGGATGTCGTCCACGCGCTCGGCCGCGAAGCACCGGTCGATGGCCGCGTGCTGCACGCCCAGCGGCGACGTGCCCGCGTCCGCGTGGAAGCCTGCCAGCACCGTGTCCACCACCGTGCTCGCCGCGCCGGTGCCCCAGGGCGCGCTCACCAGCGCGTCCAGCACCGCGTCCAGCCGCGCGGACTCCACGTGGTGCGTGGCGTAGCCCAGCCACATCGCGTCCGCCGCGTCGCACCGGGCGCCCGTGAGGCCCAGGTACGTGCCCGACTCACCCGGGAAGCGCGGCAGGAACCAGCCGCCGCCCACGTCCGGGAAGAACCCAATGGCCGTCTCCGGCATGGCCAGCACCAGCTTCTCGGTGACGACCCGGTGGGTGCCGTGAATCGACAGGCCGAGCCCGCCCCCCATGCAGACGCCGTCCACCAGCGCGATGAACGGCTTGCCGAAATAGTGGATGCGGTGGTTCAGCCCGTACTCGGCGCGGAAGAACTCGCGAGACACCCGCTCCTTCTCTTCAACGGACGCATCCCCCACCGACAGCGCCACCGCGCGCACGTCTCCACCCGCGCAGAAGGCCCGGCCGCCAGCGCCCCGGATGACGACGGCCTGGATGGCCGGGTCCGCCGCCCAGGCGTCGAGCGCCGGGTGCAGCTTGCGGCACATGCCCAGGTTCAGCGCGTTCAGGGCCTTGGGCCGGTTCAGGGTCACCACGCCTACCGCGCCACGCGTCTCGAGCAGAAGGTCGTCCGTCATGGCGCCGGGGATATCAGGCGAGCAACCCCTTGGGTGGATTCATTGGCCCACCTCGGGGACGGACGCGCTATGGGGAACGCATGACCTCCGCACTGGCGCCCCTGCGTGCCGTCGTCTTCGACATGGACGGCACCCTCGTCGACAACATGCAGTTCCACAACGAGGCCTGGGTCTCGTTCGCTCGGAAGCGGGGCTTGCCGCTGACCGCCGGCGACTTCCAGAGCCGCTTCGCCGGCAAGAAGAACGAGGAGATCATCCCCGAGCTGCTCGGCCGCCCGGTGGCCCCGGAGGAAGTGGAGCGCATCGCCGAGGAGAAGGAGCACCACTACCGCACCCTGTACCGCCCGCACCTGAAGCTGCACCAGGGCGCGGAGGCCTTCATCCAGCGCCTGCGGGAGGCCCACGTCCCAGCGGCCATCGCCACCGCCGCGCCCCAGGGCAACCGCGAGCTGGTGCTGGACGGGCTCGGCATCCGGCCCCTCTTCGCGAGCATCGTCGGCGCCGAACAGGTGACGCGCGGCAAGCCCGCCCCGGACATCTTCCTGGCCGCCGCCAAGGCGCTGGGCGTGGCCCCCACCGAGTGCCTCGCCTTCGAGGACGCGGTCCTGGGCATCATGTCCGCCCGCGAAGCCGGCATGACGGTGGTGGGGCTGACCACCGCCGCGCCGGAAGCCGACCTCCGCGAGGCCGGCGCGCACTGGGTGATCCAGGACTTCACCGAGCTGCCGCCCGAGCTGGAGCAGCGCCTCTTCAGCGCCCAGGCCCGCTGACCCGCCCCTCGCGGGCGCGCCGTGGTGAAAAGGGCGCCAGCGGCGGGCACGTTGTGTAGTGTTGCCCGCCTCATGGCGACGTCCTCTGCCAAGCTCAAGCTTCCCGCCGGGCCGTCCCGGCATGTCTACGACGTCATCGTGCTCGGCAGTCAGCTGGGCGGCGCGCTCGCGGCGGCCCTCCTGGCGAAGCGCAACCACCGCGTCCTGCTGGTGGAGCACGACGGCATGGGGCCGGGGTACGAGCACGGCGGCTACGTGCTCCCCTACGCCCCCTTCGTCGCTCCGCCGCTCAAGGCCATGCCCGCGGTGGAGGAGGCCCTCACGGAGCTGGGCCTCAACGCCAACGTCCAGCGCACGCTGCGGCCCCACGCGCCGGAGCTGCAGCTCCTCATGTCCCGCAGCCGCATGGACCTCCATGGTGATGCCGCCCGCCGCAAGGCCGAGGTGACGCGCGAGCTGGGCGAGGAAGGCGACGCCCTGCTGGGCACCCTGGCCGGCGCCGCCGCGCAGCATGAAGCCAGTGATGCCTTCTTCAAGGCGGGCCCCGCCCTGCCGCCGGACGGCTTCTTCGAGGGCTGGGGCCTGAAGAAGCTCATCCGGGCGCATCCGGGTCTGGAGACGCCGCCCCGGCTCACGGGAGACAGCGCGCCGGTGTCCCTGGTGCGGGGACTGCTGCCCTTCGTCACCCACCTGGACCGTCCGGAGGCGCCCCTGGCGCTGACGCGGGCCATGTCCCAGGTGCTGTCGACCCCCTCCTACTTCCCCGGCGGCCACGAAGGCCTGCGCGAGGTGCTCACCCGCCGCGTGGCGGAGCTGGGCGGAGACGTGCTCGGGCGCGACAACCCGGCGGGCTTCATCGTGGAGGAGCTGGCCTTCGACGGCAGCAAGTTCGCGGGCATGAAGCTGATGCGCTCGGACACGATGTACCGCGCGTCCTGCCTGGTGGCGGCCACGGACGCGGGCGCGCTGCGGCGGCTGGTGACGGACAAGAAGCACCACCGCGGGCTGCTGGAGCACCTGGACCAGTCCGACACCAAGGCCCTGCTCTTCACCGTGAACTGGGTGGTGCCGGAGTCGGCGCTGCCTCGCGGCCTGGGGGAGCTGGCCCTGCTGGACACGGGCGACGCGGAGCTGGGACCCGTGCTGATCCAGGTCCACCCCGCGCGCGCGACAGCGGCGCACGGCGGCAAGGAGGCCAAGGCGACGGAGGGGCTGCGCGTGGTGTGCGCCGGCGCCTTCGTCCCGGCCTCGGCGCGGGACCTGGGCGAGGAGCACCTGCAGGGCGTGGCGACGCGCATCGACGAGCACCTGGACGCGCTGATGCCCTTCACCGCCCAGCACCGCGTGCTGCGCTCGGCCCCCTACCTGGACGCCGGCGGGGTCCGTGGCAGCCGGCTGATGCCGCACCCCTTGTTCAGCTTCGAATCAGAAGCCTTCCTGGGCGTCACGGGCCTGGCCCAGCGCACGCCGGCCAAGAACATCCTGCTCGCCAACCGCGAGGTCCTCCCCGGTCTGGGGCTGGAAGGCGAGCTGCTCTCGGGCATCCGGGCCGCGCGGCTGGTCCAGGACATGTTGAAGAAGAAGGATCCGCTCAAGGGCTGATCCTGGATCTAAGGCTGGATTTCCGGGCCGTTCTCTGGCAGTTTCCGCCGCTCTTTTAATCGGCAGGCGTCCAACGCCCCAGTTTTCAAGGAGTTAGAGGTCATGGCGTGGAAGTGTGACTTGTGTGGCAAGCGTCCGCTGGTGGGTAACAACGTCAGCCACGCGAACAACAAGACCAAGAAGCGGACCCTGCCGAATCTCCAGAAGGTTCGGGCCAGCGTTCAGGGCAGCACCCAGCGCGTTCTCGCGTGCACCCGCTGCATCAAGGCGGGCAAGGTGACGAAGGCCGCTTGAGTTCCTCTCGCTCGAAGGGGGGCATGACGCGCGTCTCACCACCGCGACTGCCCCCCACGAGCGGAGTCATCCCGTTTCGTGCGGTTCGTGCCGTATTTCCCTTTCCGGAAAGCGGCGTGAGCCGTCGCGGAGGCGTTGCGGGCGCGCATCCTGGCGAGCCTGCCTTGGAGCCGTGGCCTCCCCTCCAGCGCTGAACCTCGCGGACCTGGAGTGAATGTCTCGTCGTCAACTGGCGCGAGGTGTCAAGTCGGACTAGGTAAGCTGGCACCGTGAGCAGCGTCAATGTGATGGCCCGCGAAGTGGCCGCGAAAATCGTCTTCTACGGACCGGGCCTTTCCGGGAAGACGACCTCGCTGAGGAAGATCTACGAGACGGTCCGCCCCGCACACCGCGGCGAGATGATGTCCATCGCCACGGAGGGGGACCGGACGCTCTTCTTCGACTTCCTCCCCGTGAAGGTGGAGCGCGTGGGCGATTGCTCCGTGCGACTGGCGCTCTACACCGTGCCGGGACAGGTCTTCTACAACGCCACCCGCAAGCTGGTGCTCCAGGGCGCCGACGGCGTGGTGTTCGTGGCGGACTCGCAGCCGGAGGCCATGGACGCCAACCGCGAGTCCCTGGCCAACCTGGAGGAGAACCTCTTCGAGCACGGCATCCGCCTGGACCGCTTCCCGCTGGTGATGCAGTGGAACAAGCGGGACCTGGACGGCGTGCTGCCCGTGGAGGAGCTCCGCAAGGAGCTCAACCCCCGGGGTGTCCCGGAGCTGGAGACGTCCGCCGCCAATGGCCGCGGGGTGCTCGACACGCTCAAGGCCATCACCCGGCTGGTCATCAAGGACCTGCGCGCCAAGCGCATCGTCCCGCCGCCC
>NZ_JAAIYB010000274.1 GCF_010894475.1 Myxococcus vastator | reverse complement strand
CGGGTAAGGTGGGGTGTGGGCCCGGGCCGGGTGGCATCCGCGGCCCAGAGGTGCTGCGCGGCATAGGCGCGCCAGGGGCTCCAGGCTTCGGAGCGGCGGAGCGCTTCATCCGGGGCAGGCCGCACGCCATCCTCGCCCGTGAGTGCGCGCAGCAACGCGACGTCCGCCGAAGGGAAGGCATCCGTTTCGCGCACGGCGCGCAGCGCGATGTACTGCGCCGTCCAATCTCCGATGCCGGGGATGCGCTTGAAGTGTTCGACCGTCTCTTCCAGCGTGGCGCGCGGCTGGAACAGCCTCGGGTCCGCGACGGCCGCGGCGGCCAGGCTCGACAAGGTCCGGGCCCTGGCGGCGGGCATCCCGAGCGTGCTCAAGTCCGCCTGCGCCAGTCGTTCCGGCCGGGGAAAGGTGCGCGTCAGCCGGCTGTCTCCCGTCGACTCGACGCCCATGGGCTCGCCATACGCCGCGACCAGCCGCGCTCCGAGTCCTCGCGCCGCGGCGACCGTGACTTGCTGGCCCAGCACGGCCCGGACCGCGAGCTCGAAGCCGTCCCAGCCTCCGGGTGCTCGCAGTCCTGGCCGCAGGGCCACCAACGGAGCGAGCCGCGCGTCCCGGGACAGGTGTTCCCGGATGACGTCCATGTTCGCGCCCACGTCGAAGACGCGCCGGACCTGCGCCACCACCGTGGGCAGGGCTTGAACCTGGGGGAGGCGGAGCGTCGCGAGCAACCCGTCGCGGCCAGGGGCCCGGAAGACCTCGACGGTGCCCTGTCCGCCCGCGGTCGCCACGGTCCGCCGGTAGCGTCCGGCCTCAAGGTGCTCCAGGCCCGGCAGGGCCCGGGCCTCCAGGTGCGTCAGCATCGCCTCCCAGTCATAGGGGGGCTGGTAGGGGATGAAGAGCGTGACACCCGCGGCGGCATCGCCCACGGGGGCCCGGCTCCGGCGGAGCGCGCTGGGAGGCCGTCCATATAGGGCGCGGAACACGTCGTTGAAGCGGCGGACGCTGCGGAACCCCGAGGCCAGCGCCACCTCGGCCATGGGCAGGGTCGTCTCGTGCAGGAGCTGCCGGGCGAACAGCACGCGCCGCGTCTGGGCGACGGCCACGGGCGAGGCCCCCAGGTGCTGCTGGAACAACCGCCGCAGCTGCCGGTCGCCCACGCCCAGCCGGCCCGCGAGCGTCTCCACCCCGGCGCCGTCATCATCCAGGCCGCCCTCGGCGATGAGCGCCAGGGCCCGGGCGACGGTGTTGGAGGTGCCCCGCCAGAAGGCGAGGTCCGGTGACGTCTCCGGGCGGCAGCGCAGGCAGGGCCGGTAGCCCGCCTCCTGCGCCCCGGCAGCGCTGGGATAGAAAGTGCAGTTCTCGAACCGGGGCGTCCGGGCCGGGCAGATGGGCCGGCAATAGATGCGCGTCGTCCGGACGGCGGTGAAGAACCGCCCGTCGAAGCGGGCATCTCGGGTCTGCATCGCGCGGTAGCACGCACTGGCGTCCAGGCCGTTCATGGGAGGCAAACTCCCATACCCGGTGGCCCCTGTCTGGCCGCTTTCGGACCTCAATGGCGCGGGTGTGTCGGGGTGCGTCAGCCACCGTGAGGCGGGATTGGCCGCCAGGAGAGGTTGCGTTCTGTCAGCCATTGGCGACATGGGATGATCTCGACTCGACAGGGCGGTAGGGCGCGTGCAGCCTTTCAAGCAAGATGCCGGAACCCCTACTTGTCGCGGCCGTGGGCGACATTCATGGCCGCTTTCACCGCGTGGAGACGTGGCTGGACGCGCTGGAGCAGGCGCGAGGCCGCCGGGTGGACCTGGTGTTGGCGGTAGGCGACGTGGAGGCCTTCCGCCGCGCGGATGACCACCGGCGCAAGGCCGCCAAGCGAGCCATGCCCGCCGAGTTCGCGGAATACGCGGATGGGCTCCGGCAGGTGAAGCGGCCCCTGTACTTCATTGGCGGCAACAACGAGGACTTCGAGGCGCTGCACGACCTCCAGGAGGGCGGCACGCTGGCGCCGAACGTGACGTACCTGGGCCGCGCGGGCGTCCGCGAGCTGAGCGGACTGCGGGTGGCGTACCTGTCGGGCATCCACGCGCCGCGGTTCATCGACCAGCCGCTGAAGCCCCCCTCCTCGCCGGACATGGTGAAGCAGGCCGGCTACTTCCGCACGCCGGAGGTCGAGCAGGTGGCGGCCCTGTGCGACGTGGACCTGATGCTGGTCCACGAGTGGCCGCGCGGCATCGTCCAGCGCGCGCGGGAGGAGAACCCGTCACCGCCGAGGCCGCTGCCCTCCTATTGGATTGGCAATCCCGTGACGCGGCGGCTCGTGGACACGGTGTTGCCGAAGTGGATGCTGTGCGGCCATTCACACAAGGGCTTCGCGGTGACGCTGGAGGGCCCGGGACGTCCGGCCACCCGCATCGCCTGCCTGGACCAGGCGGCCAAATCCCAGGAGTCCATCTTCTGGTTGGAGTACGAGGAGCGTCAGGCCCTGCGCGCGGGCTGGGGCCTGTCGGGCGCGGTGTCATGGACCGCGGGCCAGCGCTGGGACATGAACTCGCTGCCACCGCTGGCCGCGGAGGGCGAGGGAGCCCCCGCGGAGTTCGGCCTCTGAGCGGCGCCGGCGCGGCGCTAGAAGGTGCCGGAGATGCCCATCATCCGCGCGCTGGCCACGGGCGTCATCTGAAGCTGCCCTGGCTGGACGTTCGGCGTGGCCTCGCCCTTCCGGCCATGGAGCAGCAGGGGCACGGCGACGCCGACCGCCGAGCCGAGCAATGCGCCGGTGGCCACGTCCGTGAGGTAGTGCTTGTCGGCGCCCATGCGCAGCAGGCCCACGGAGGTGGCCACGGGCACGCCCACCGCCCAGATCCACGCCTGGTGCTTGTAGCCGCGCAGCGCGGCGACGGTGCCCGCAGACACCACCAGGGAGAAGGCGAGGTTGGTGTGGCCGCTGTAGAAGGACAGGTTGTTGTCGCTGGGGTGGTCGGTGAGGCCCTTCTGGTCCTCGGGCAGCACGTGGACGAAGGGGCGCTCACGGCCGGCGATGAACTTCACCGTCTGGTTCGCCAGGGAGGCGAGCACCGCGCTCTGGACGATGATGGTGGCGTCCTGGGCGAAGTAGCGCGTCGGCGCGCCCGAGCCCTGGCCCACGGCGTACTGGATGCCGAGCACTCCCGCGGGCAGCGCGCCGAAGCCGATGATGTTGCTCCAGTCGTGGGCCCGTTTGCGTGCGGACGGCGTCGACCCGGCGAGGCCCCGTCCCCAGCGGTCCAGCCGGTTGAGGCGGTCCGTCCCATCTGGCGCGCGGTCGCACCAGCGACACTGCGCCGGGGCCAGGTCGTCCTTGAAGAACGCCTCACTGGAAATCCACAACACGCCGGCCGCGCCGGTGATGACGCCATCCCGGGTCCAGTCGAAGCGGAGTTCATGGAGCCGCGGCTCGTCCGAGCCGTCTTGCGCGGCGGCGGGGAAGCAGGGGACGACGGCCAGCAGGACGGCAATGGCAAACGCTCGATAAGGGAGGCGCACAGGGGCAGCATAGGGGCGCACTCCCGTCGGGTTCCAGCGCTGTTCCATGACTTCATGCGTAGACTGGCCGCGCATGTCTTTGGAGGCGTGCCCCCCTCATGCAATTGACCCCCGCGTCGGAACTGCCGCTGCGCGCCCTCTCCACGCTGTTCGCCCGCGCCTTCGAGGATTATTTCGTCACCGTGCCGGACGCCCCCGGCCTGTTCGACGCGCGCGTGCGCAGTGAGCACATCTCGCTGGAGGAGAGCCGCGTCGCGCGCGTGGACGGGGAGCCCGTGGGGCTCGTGTTGATGGCCCGCAGGGGGCGGGAGCGCCGCGTGGCGGGGATGGGGGTGGTGCCCGCCTGGCGGAATCGCAAGCTGGGCGGCGCCATGTTGCGTCCCCTGCTGGAGGACGCGCGAGCGCGGGGCGACACCCGGCTGGTGCTGGAGGTCATCGAACAGAACGCGCCCGCGGTGAGGCTCTACGAACGGCTGGGTTTCCAGTGCGTGCGCCGGCTGGTGGGCTTCATGGGGACGCCCGAGCCCTTGGCGGGTGCCTCCGCGCTGGAGGAAGTGGACCCGTGGGAGTGCGCGCGGCTGCTGCCCCAGGGGTTGCCCTGGCAACTGGCCCCCGCGACGGTCATGGGGCTGGCGTTGCCCGCGCGTGCGTTCCGGCTGGGCGCCGCGGTGGCGGTGGTGGCGGACGTGTCGGCGCCCACGCTGGGGGTGCGGTCCGTGGGCGTGGAGCCCTCGGCCCGGGGGCAGGGCGCTGGCCGCAGACTCCTGGGCGCGCTGGCCGCGCGGTGGCCCGGGAAGGCGCTGGTCGTGAGCGCCGTCGTTCCGGAGGGCCCCCTGGCGCGCTTCTTCCTGGGCGCGGGGTTGGGGGCGACTCCGCTCACACAGCTTGAGCTGGAGCTGCCACTGGAGGCGCGTTCATGAGCCTCCGAGGCTCGCTGTAGGGCCGGGTTGCCCGGCGCGGATATCGATGGATGGACCGGGAATACGTGGACAGCGGCCGGGCAGGCACGGAAATGACCTGTGCGGCGGGCCTTGAATGGAGCATGAAAGTCACCCGCCCGGTCGTTCTAGAATCCACCCCGCATGTCCTTCCGCTCTGGCCGCACCCTCCACGTGTTCCCCGACGCCGGCCGGCGGCAGGCCGCGTTGCGGGCCATGGGTGACGCCAGTGGGCTGAGCGTGGGCGCGCACCTGCTGACCTGGGAGGAGCTGCTGCAGGCGATGGGCGGCGCGCGCGAGCTCAACCGGCGTCCGTGCCCGGCGGTGGCGGCGCGAGCGGTGGTGGCCTCCCTGGGGTTGGAGCTGGGGCCCACGCCCTTCGGCGACTATGTGCGAGAGCCCGCCTTCGCGCGCGCCGCGTTGGACGTGGTGCTGGACCTGAAGGCCGGGCGCCTGTCCGCTCGGGAGCTTCAGGACGCGGTGGAAGTCCTGCCGCAGGAGCGCAGGACCCGGGTCCGCGTGATTGCGCGCCTGTATCACCTGTACGAACATCGGATGGCGGAGCTCTGCCTCGCCGACCGCGAGGACGTGCTGCGCGGTGCGCGCGAGGCGCTGGGCCGAGGCGCGTGGCCCGTGGGGTGGGAGGGGCTGCGCACGCTCGTGCTGCACGGGGTGTACGACGTGCGGCCCTCGGGGCTGGAGCTGCTCCTGGCGTTGGCGGCGGCGTGCGAGTCCCGCCGGGTGACGTTGCGCGTGGAGACGCCGGTGGGTGGCTCGCCCGCGGCGGACGCGGCGCTGACGGCGCTGTTCCGCGCCTTCGAGAACCGCGGCGACTCCATGACGCACGTGGACCTCTTCAAGGCGGACGTGACGTTTGAAGGCCGGCCTTTCATCGACCTGGGACGCCACCTCTTCTCGCCCGCGGCGCCGCGCGACGTGTTGAAGGACGCGGTGCCGGCCCTGCGCGTGTGGAACGCGGCCACGGCCCGTGACGAGGCGCGGCTGTTGGCGCGGGACGTGCGGCGCCTGCTGGCCGAAGGCGTGGCCCCCGGCGACATCGCGGTGGCGTATCGCGAGCTGGGGCCCGAGGCCGGGTGGCTCGCGGAGTCGCTGGGGGAGCTGGGCGTGCCGGTGCGTCTCCCCTGGGGCGAGCCGCTGGGACTCGCCGGGCCCGTGCGGCTGGCGCTGGACCTGCCGCTGCTGGTGGAGGACGGCTTCCCGGTCGAGCGCATGGCGGACCTGATGAGCAGCCGCTACGCGCCCAAGCTGTCGCGCGGTGGGCCGGACGCGCCCGCGACGCTCTTCGCCCAGGCCGCCGTGCGTGATGACCGGCTGGGCGCGGTGCGAGGCCGGGGCGCCTACGACGTGCGGCTGGATGGGCTGGCCCGGCGGCTGCTCGCGCTCAGCGGGACGCGCAAGGCGCAGGACAGCCGCCGCGCCGACGCCGTGAAGCTGTTGCGTGAGCGCTGTCTGATGTTGGTGGAGGCCTGTCGCCGCATCCCCGAAGAAGGCACCGCCGTGGAGCTGCTCGCGGCGTGGTGGCAGGTGGTGGAGCGGCTGGGCCTCGTGGCTTCGGAGGGTGCGTTGGCGCCACGCGAGGAGGGCGGGCTGGGCGCGCGCGCGGCGGATGCGCGGGCCCGGGACGACGCCGCGCGCGAAGCGCTCCGCCTGCGGGTGCAGGGCCTGACGCGGATGATGAAGGCGGTGGGCGGAGGACCGAAGATGCGCCGCCGGACCTTTGGCCGTTGGCTGCGTGACGCGATGGCGGATGCGCACCTTCCTCCGCGCGGGCCTCGTGGCGCCGCCGTCGAGGTGCTCGACGTGGCCGAGCTGCCGGGCCGCTCCTTCCAGCACCTCTTCCTCGCGGGGCTGACGGAAGGCCGCTTCCCCGGGCGTGACGCTCCGTCACCGTTGCTGGCGGACGCGGAGCGCGCCGCGCTCAACAAGCACCTGGGCCGCGATGTCTTCCGGCTCACGGGCGGCGAGTTCGACGACCGCGCGGCCTGGCGCCTCACCGAGGACCGCCTGCTGTTCGCCAGCGCCCTGGCGGCCTCCGAGGCGACCGTCAGCCTGTCCTTCGCGGTGGAGTCCTCGGGGGGGCAGGAGCAGGTGCCGTCGGCGTTCCTGGAAGAGGTGCGCCGGCTCACGGCCCTGAAGTGGGCGCCGCGCTCGTTGTCGCCCATTCCGCCGCTGGACGAAGTGCTCACCGAGTCCGAGTTGCGCCGCTGCGTGGCGCTGGAAGCCCTGTCCCAGCCGAAGCTGCGCGTCACCGAACCCGACGCGGCGGCCTCGGTGCTCCGGCGTCGCTTCGCGCCCGAAGCCTGGTACGCGGGCGCGCGCGAGCTGTCGGAGGTGGAGCTGGAGCGCCTGTTCTTCTTTGGCGATCCGAAGGTGCAGCCCGGCCCGTACTCCGGCTCGGTGGACGTCGACACGCAGCGCGAGTCCCTGCGCGAGACGTTCCGGTTCGACATCACCCGGCCGCTCTCCGCGTCGGCGCTGGCGCGCTTCGGCAACTGCGGCTTCCAGGGCTTCCTCTCGTACGGCCTGAAGGTGGCCGAGCCGGATGTGCCGGGCGAGGAGTTCGACGCCCGGGGCCGCGGCACCTTCTGGCACAAGGTGGTGGAGGAGGTCTTCGCGGCGCTGAAGGAGAAGGGGTTGTTGGGCAAGGCGCCGGAGGAGGTTCCGGACGAGGTGCTGGACGCCGCGCTCAAGGCCGCCATCAAGGACTTCGAGCGCATGCACCACGTTGGGCATCCGGAGCTGTGGAAGCTGGCGCACGAGCGGGCCCGGGCGATGGCCCGCCGCATCCTCGTGGATGAGCGGCGCGGCCTGCCCTTCGACGCGATGACGCCGGAGAACTTCGAGTTCCGCTTCGGCCCCGCCGCCCGTGACGACAAGTGGAGCAACGTCGTGCTGCACGCGGGCGAGGAGCCCGTGTACTTCGAGGGTACCATCGACCGGCTCGACACGTCGGGCGGCGAGGTGGGCGTCATCGACTACAAGTCGGGCAAGCTGGAGAAGCGCTCGTTGAAGGAGCGGCTGCTCACGTCGGACTTCCAGCTCCCGCTGTACCTCTACGCGGCGCGGGAGAGCGGCCACGCGGACGCGCGGCAGGCCGCGTGGTTCTCCCTGCGCACGGGCATGGCCATCCGCCTGTCCGAGGTCATCTCCGACGCGGAGCTGGACGAACTGCTGTCGAAGGACCCCGAGGTCCGCGCGAAGGTGGCGGAGAAGGCAGGCCTCAACCTGCCCAACGCGGTGGAGGCGCTGGTAGGCACGCTGCGGCAAGGCCAGTTCGCCGCGCGGCCCCAGGACTGCGGGGCGTGTGGCTATCGCGCGGTGTGCCGGATTACGGACCGGCGCGTGACGGAGGATGGGGGATGAGCGCCGAGCCGTCCCTCTTCGCGCTGGAGCGCAACCTCGCCCTGATGGCGGGCGCTGGCGCGGGCAAGACGTACAGCCTGGTCACCATGACGTTGCACCTGCTGGCCGGCGCGCGCGAAGCCGGCGGTGCGGTGCGTCCGTCGCGGCTGTGCATGCTCACGTTCACGGACAAGGCCGCCGCGGAGATGCGCTCGCGCGTCCGCCAGCGTCTGGACGGGCTGGCGCAGGGCGACACGCGCCTGGACCAGGAAGTGGAGTTGCGGGCGTCGCTGGCGCGGCTGGACAAGCCGTTCCCGCTGCCGGATGCCTGGCGGCAGCTGCGCGAGGAGCTGGGCGCGGCCACGGTGGGCACCTTCCACTCGCTGTGCGGCCAGTTGCTGCGCCGCGCGCCGCCCGCGGTGGGAATCGACCCGAACTTCGAGGTGCTGGACTCGCTCGAGGCGACGGGGCTGGTGCAGGACGTCTGCGAGCGCGTGGTGCTGGACGCGCTGGAGGCCGGTGACGCGCAGGTCCGGGAGCTGTGCCAGGAGCTGGGCTTCTCCGGCTCGGGCTTCTCCGACGGGCTGGTGGCCGCGTTGATGGCCGTCTACGGCAAGCTGCGCGAAGAGGGGTTGCGCGCGGAGCAGGCCGCCGTGAGTGACGCCGCCGAAGCGCGCGCGGAGCTGGAGTCGTCGGTCACCCGGTGCCTGGAGCTGTGCGCCGAGGCGCGGGGCCTGGACGCGAAGGGCGAGTGGAGCCGGCTGCTGGGTGGCCTGGAGCGCGCGCTCAACGGCATGACGCCCGAGAACTTCGGGCAGGGCGAGCGTTTCCCGTGGTTGCGCGCGTGCTTCAAGGCGGACGGTCGCAACTTCGCGCGGCTCAGCAAGGGCGCCGCGGGGCCCGTGCGAGCGCTCTACTGGCGCGTCTTCGGCAAGAGCGATGGCTCCGTGCCCCGGTTGGATGATGCCTGGGCCGCATGGCGCACCGCGCCCTTCGAGGTGACATTCCGCGAGCTGCTGACGCGGGTGGAGACGCGGCACGACACGGAGCTGTCCCGCCGCAACGTGTTGGACTTCACGTCCCTGCTGGTGAAGTCGCGCGACCTGCTCCGCGCGCATCCCGAGTTCCGCCGCCAGGTGCAGGAGCGCATCGGCGCGCTGCTGGTGGACGAGTTCCAGGACACCAACCGCCTCCAGTTGGAGCTGGTGCTGCTGCTGGCGGAGAAGCGCGAGGACGGGCCGCGCGAACTGGCGCCGGACGTGGACCTGGTGACGGCGCTGCCGCTGGAGCCCGCCTTCCTCTGCGCGGTGGGTGACCGCAAGCAGTCCATCTACGAGTTCCGCGGCGCGGACGTGTCCGTCTTCTCCGTGCTGGCGAAGAAGCTGGTGGACGAGGGCGGCACGCGCGGCTTCCTCCAGCACAACCGCCGCTCCGTGCCAGGGCTGCTGTCGTTCTTCAACCGCACCTTCGCGGGGGTGCTCGTCGCCGCTGATTCCCAGGCGCCTCGGCCCTTCGAGGTCATCTACGTACCGGAGCAGGACGACCTCGCCGCGGTGAGGCCGTCGCTGACGGACGCGCCCGTGGTGGAGCGGCTGCAATTGGAGGAAGCGGACACGGCGGCGGACCTGCGCTGGCTGGACGCGGATGCGATTGCCCGCAGGCTCCGGTGCCTGCTGGCGCCGGGGGCACCTGCCTCCGTGGCGCGCGAGGATGGCGAAGGGCTGCGTCCCGCGCGGGGCGGTGACGTGGCCATGCTCTTCCGGACCTTCACGCACCTGGAGGTGTACCGGCAGGCGCTCATCCGCCACGGTGTCCCGCACCGCGTGCTGCGCGGCCGCGGCTTCTACGGCGCGCAGGAGGTGCTGGACCTGGCCTCGCTGCTCGCGCTGCTGGCGGACGCCGAGGATGCGCTGGCCTTCGCCGCGGTGCTGCGCTCTCCCCTGGTGGGGTTGAAGGACGCGTCACTGTTCCGCCTGGCGGGAGACGCGCCCCTGTCCTTGGCGTCGCCCCGGCTGACGGACCCGGAGGTGTTGGCATCGTTGTCCGAGCGTGAGCGGCAGCGCCTGGAGCGTTTCCTCGCCGCGCTCCCAGGCCTGCGGCGGGAGCGCGACCGGATGGGCGTGCGGGAGCTGCTGGTGTCCGCGCTGGACGTGACGGGCTACCGCGAGACGCTGGCGGGCTCGCCCTACGCGGAGCAGGCCAGCGCCAACGTGGAGAAGCTGCTGGCGCTGGCGTCGCGGCGGGACGAGCGCGGCACGGGCGGCTGCGTGGCCTTCGCGCGCGAGCTGCGGATGCTGGCGGAGAACAACCCGACGGAGGCCCAGGCGGACCTGCTGGACGCGAGCGACCCGCGCGCGGTGCAGCTCCTCACCATCCACAGCGCCAAGGGACTGGAGTGGCCGGTGGTGGTGGTGCCTTCGATGGGCGGCCGGAGGCGCAGCACCTCGGGCCGCGCCCACTTCGAGCGCACGCATGGCATCTCCCTGCGGCCGTGGGTGCCGGATTCGCTGGATGATGACTACACCTCCAGCCGCTTCGACGCGGTGCGCGCGGAGCTGAAGGCGCGCGAGGACGCCGAGTACCGCCGCCTGCTCTATGTCGCGCTCACGCGGGCCAAGGACAGGTTGGTGCTGGCGGGCGGCGCGGAGCCGCGCGGTGGCAAGGACTCCTGGTGGCACCTCATCGACGGGCGCCTGGAAGTGGACGCGGAGCTGCGGGGCCTGGTCGATGAGCTGGACGTCGACACGCTCCCTCCGCCCGCGGACCCGGAGCCGCCCGGCCCAGAGGCCCTGTTGCTCGCCGAGGCGCGCGTCGAAGCCGCGCTGCTGCGGGTGCGGGGGCAGCGTGTCGCGCAAGCCGAATCCCTGGGCGCCGCGGTGGCCTCCGCGGAGGCGCTGCAGGACTTCATCGCCTGTCCGCGCCGCTTCCACTACGTGCACCGGCTGGGGCTCCGTGGTGCGCCGTGGCCCTGGGAGGTGTTGCCCCGTGGCGCGCCGCCGCTGGTGGAGCCCGACGGTTGGCTTCCCGCCGAGCGGCCCGAGGACCTGATGCAGCGGCTGCTCCGCGCCGTAGACCTCCGACTGGCGGCGCCGGAGGTGGACGCTTCGGAGCGGCGGGCCCACCTGGAGACGGTGCTGCGTGACGCGGGCGCGCTGCCGGACGAAGAGGGCATGGACGCGGTGCTGGACACCGTGGAGCGCTTCCTGACGTCGGCGTTCGCACGTGAACTGGCGGGGGCGCCGTCACAGACAATTCACCGGGGCTTGCCCTTCATGCTTGCCCTGGAGGGTGAGGTGGGTGTCGAGGGCGCGGTGGACCTGCTGTGGGAATCCCCCCCAGGGGAGGCCGTGGTGGTGGCCTTCAAACACGGTGGGCGTCATCCGCTGGGAGCGGCCGCGTACACCTACGAGCTGGCGGCCCTGGGGCTGGTGGCCCGGCGGATGGTGCGAGAAGGGGTGCCGGTGCGGGTGGG
>NZ_JAAIYB010000273.1 GCF_010894475.1 Myxococcus vastator | reverse complement strand
GGGGGGCGGGGGGCTTCCACCCAGAACATCGGGAGGACGCGGAAGCAAGCCCGGCTGGAGAGGGTGTACACCGGGGCGGCCTGCCTTCCTACCCACCGCGCATGCACCCTGGGTGTGGCGCATTGACGGCGATCCAAGCCTCCCCTACCTTGGCCGGCCTCTTACATGTGGCGACCTGTTCGGGTGGGCAGGTCATGAAGTGTGGGCTTCGCGAGTGTTCGTCATGGCAGCCGCAGCGTCTTCTCCAGCCCTGCCGGAGGTAACGGCCCCGCGTGGCACCGGTGGCTCAGGGCCGGTGCGCGGCGAGGCGTGGAGGCCGCGCGTCCGATGATGCGGGGGCCGGAGGCGGGACGTGCGGGCGAGGCGGCGGAGCCCGGAGACGGGGACTCGCAGGCGCCTGCGTCCACGCGTGAGCTGCATGTCGAATACGACGATGCGCCGCCGCCCGACGCCGCTCCGCCCCGGCGGGCAGGCTCCGTGCCGCGCTGGCGCAACACGTTCCAGGCCCCCGAGCCGCCGCGTGAAGAGGACGTGGCGCTGCGGCGCACCGAGAACGCCGCGCCCGTGGAGCCACCCCAGGCCCCCGCGCCCACCGAGGAGAAGGCGGACGTGGCCCGGGCGCCGAACCCGTTGCTGCTCGTCTCGCGGATGGCGCGAGGACGGGAAGGCGGGGAGGACGTTCCAGCCCGCGATGTCTCCGCGCCAGAGGACGTCAGTCCCACCGAGCGCGAGGCGATGCGCGCCGCGGTGGCCAGCGGGAAGCGCCGCGAGCTCTGGGCTCCGCCCGCGTATCTGCCGGAGGACCTGCGGGAGGCGCTGCTGTCCGAGCGCAGCCAGTACCGCGCGCAGCTGCTGCAGGACGTGCGCGAGGTCAGCCTCCAGGGGCCCGGGGTGCTGTCGCTCATCCCGCGTCCGGCGGCGGACCCGGACTGGTCGGGAGGCTCGGTGCTCGGCTTCCTGGGGGAGGAGTGCGTCTTCGGCGGAGACGTCGTCCACCTGGACTTCGAGTCGGGGCGGGTGTTCGCCGCGCCCAGCCACGGGGATGACGTGGACCGCCGCGCGCTGTCCGCGGACCGCTGGTGCTACCGGCCCTATGACTTCGCCGAGGCCCTGTGCGCGGCGGCCTCCGCCTACGAGGAGCGGCAGGAGGCCCTCACCGAGTCCCTGAGCCGCGCCTGCGGGGAGGCGCCTCCCGTCGCCCTGACGCCTCGGGACGAGGCCCTGACTCCGGCCGACCGGCTGTGGCGCCAGCCCTGGGGCTGCATCTGGGGCCCTCCCGGTACGGGCAAGACGACGGCCGTGGCGGACCTCATCGCGCGGGCGCTGCGCGCCTTCCCTGGCGAGCGCATCCTCGCGGTGGCGCCCACCAACCGCGCCGCGGACGAGCTGGTCCTGCGCGTCAGCGCGCTGCTGGAGCGCGAGCCCATCCCGCTGCGGCCCCTGGCGCGCAGCATCTTCCGGGGAGGCACCGGCGCGAGCGAGGCGCTGGTGAAGCTGCCCACCGTCACGCTGGAGGACACCAAGGGCGGCAAGCTGCGCGCCAGCATCGAGGAGCGGGAGCGGGAGCTCATCCTCCAGCGGGTGCGCGGCGGCCCCGCCCATGAGCTGGCCAGGCTCCAGGCGGAGCTGCGCGGGCTGCGCGGCAAGGTGAAGGACCCCACGCTCAAGGAAGTGGAGAAGGGGGACTGCCCGCTGGTGGTGGTCACCGTGCACCGCGCGTTGCGGCTGGTGTCGGAGCTGGAGGGGAAGCGGCACTTCGCGCGGCTGGTGGTGGACGAGGCCGGCATGGTGACGCGCGCGGCCACCGCGTTGATGGGGCCGTTGGCGGAGCGGGTGACGCTGGCGGGTGACCCGAAGCAGATTGGCCCGGTGAGCCGCGCCGCGGAGGGCGCGGGCAAGGGCACGCAGAAGTGGCTTCGCGGCAGCGGGCTGTCGCACCTGGAAGACGCGGTGAAGGACGCGGCGCGCGCGGACGTGTTGCTGCTGCGCACCCAGCACCGCATGCACCCTGACATCGCGAAGGTGGTGAGCCACTTCTGCTACGGCGGCGCGCTGGAGGATGGCGACGTCGTCAAGCAGCGCGCGGAGCGGCCCGCGCCGGTGGCCTCGTTCCCTTCGGTGCGCGCGGGCTGGGTGGTGCTGGACGGGCTCACGCGAGATTCAAAGCGCCTCACGCACGGACGCGGGGAGACGGGCTCCGGCTACCAGCGCGAGCTGTCCGCCAACCTCGCCGTGTCCCTGGCGCGCGAGGCGGTGCGCTCGGGCCTCAGCGTCCTGTGTGTCACGCCCTACCGCGCGCAGGCCGCGCTGCTGCGCCGGCTGGGCAACGCCGCGGGGCTGCGCGGGGACGTCTTCAGCGCGTCCACCATCCACCGCCAGCAGGGCACCCAGTACGACGTGGTGCTGGTGGACACCGTCGCCGGGGGCAGGCCCTTTCCGCCCCACACGCTGGTGCCCATGCTCAACGTGGCCGCCAGCCGCGCGAAGGACTACCTGCTGGTGCTGGCCTCCCGCGACGAGGCCCGCGCCGCCACCATTCCCCAGCGCTTCCTGGCGCTGCTGCCGCGCCTGCGCGTGCACCCCGGTGAGCCGCTGCGCCTGGAGCCGCTGCCCGTGCCGCAGCGCGCGCCGCCGCCGCCACCCCCGCCGGTGCCGGTGGACCTGGGCGCGGAAATCTCGGGCGCGCGGCCCGGCCAGCCCCTCTTCACGCACGAACAGGTGTCCCTCTTCGAGCGCCGCTTCGATGACGGGCACCACCTGGTGCGCGGCGTGGCCGGCAGCGGCAAGACGTACGTGCTGGCGCACTGGGTGGCGCGCTACCTGCTGGAGCACGCCGAGGCGCAGGTGCTGGTGTCCTTCTTCAACCGGGCGCTGGCCCCGCTGGTGGACAAGTTGTTGGTGGAGGCGCTGGCCCAGCGCGCGGGCCGCCTGCGGGTGCGCGAGCTGCGCGCGCGGGTGACGGTGCGGCACGTGGGCGCGCTGCGCCGTCATGCCCCCGCCTCCTTCGACGGCGTCTTCGTGGACGAGGCGCAGGACATGGACGCCCAGGCGCTGGCCATGCTCCACACGCTGGTGCGGCCGGACACGCTGCCGGACGGGCGCGAGGTGCGCTGCTTCCAGCTCTTCATGGATGACTCGCAGAACGTCTATGGCCAGGTGCCCATCGACGCGCTCAAGGAGCAGCTCCCCGAAGGGCTGTCGTTCCGTGGCCGCACCCGCGTCCTCAAGGAGACGTTCCGCGCCACCCGCGACATCCTCGACGTGGCCTTCAACGTGGTGCTGGACCCACTGCGCCAGCACCACGCGGCCGAGCCCGGCATGCGCGAATACATGAAGGTGGGCGAGCTGGCGCGCGAGGGGCTCGTCTGGCTCCCGGAGGAGACGCTGGAGGGCCTCTTCCGCGTGCAGTCCACCGAGCGCGGCGGCGTGCTGCCCCAGGTGCGCGGCTTCGCCTCCAGCGCCAGTGAGGCGCGGCAGGTGGCTCGCGAGGTGGCCCGCCTCATCCGCGAGGAGGGCGTCCACCCCAGCGACATCCTCGTGGTGGCCCCCGTCATGCCGTCCCAGTACACCGAGGCGCTCAAGCGCGCGGGCGTGCCCGCGGAGGCCTACGGCGGCAAGGGCGGGCGCAACGTGACGGACTTCCGCGTCAGCGGCGTGGACCACGTGCGCGCCACCACGGTGTTCTCCTGCAAGGGGCACGAATGCCCCATCGTCTTCTTCGCGGGCCTGGACGCGCTGGACACCGCGGAGCAGTGGATGGCGGGCGCCCGCGAGCGCTCGGCCCGAGAGAACGAGCGCATCCGCCGCGCCATGTTCTACGTGGGCGCGACGCGCGCGATGAAGCGGCAGTACCTCACCGGGGTGAAGGGCGCGCGCTTCCTCCGCGTGGCCGCCACCTACGTGGAGACGCTGGGGGGACTCGCGCCGGTCGCGCCGCCTCACGAGGGCGCCTCGGGGGCGGACGCGCGGTAGTCCCTCGCGGACCGTTATCGCGCCGCTGCCTTGCCCGCGGGGACCTGCACCCGGACGCCGGTGCGGCGCGCCGTCTGCAGGACGTTCACGGCCAGCTGCTTCACGTAGCGCTCCGTGAGGGCGATGCGCCGCGACTCCTCCTTGATGGGGTTCGGGTCTCCGGACGTCTCGTGCTTGGGGTCGATGGCCAGGTCCACGCAGCCCTCCCTCGCCGTCTTGGTGATTCGGCAGTTGACGGACATGGCCAGGGAGACGTTGCTGGTGGGCGCGGGGGCCGCCTTCGACGCGGTGACAGAGGCCTCGGCCGCGGAGGCCCGCTTGCCATCCCGCCGCTCCACCACCGTGTCCGTGCGGGGGTCCACCAGGTAGGTGGAGCGCCGCTCGGGATTTCGGATGTCTTGCAGGGTGATGTGGACATAGGTGCCCGCGGGGATGTCCTTGGCGGGGTTCCCGTCCGGCGTGTTGCCGATGTGCTGGCAGGCCGAGGCCAGCAGCAGACACGAGAGGGGGAGGAGGCGCTTCGTCATGGGATGAACTCGCTCGATGGATGAGGTGAGGGGACTACTCGAAGAGGAGCACCTGCTGGACCCATGCGCTGGCGTGGCGCCGCGACCAGGCCTGCCGCTCGTCGCGCAGGGCCACGGCCGCGGGGACGCCTTCGCGAATCCGCGCCAGGACGGGCTCGAAGAAGGCGTGCGCCTCGTCGTCGGGAATCTCCTGCGTGGCGGCGAGGACGGCCCGCGCTCCGGATTCGATGAAGGCCAGCGGCAGTCCGAAGCTCTCATGCAGATACGCGCTGGTGTGGCCCGCGTAGCAGGCCGCGAGCAGCACCACCGGCCGGCCCCGCAGCCGCTGTCCCTTCACGTCTCCGGTGGTGAGCGCGAAGCGTCCGCCCGACGCCTCCGGCGACAGCACGAGGACGGAGGCATCCGCCACCGACGGGTCGATGATGCCGTGCGCGTGGACCTGCACCTCCGTGGCGTCCCGCATGGCGGCGAGGACGCGCGGCGGCGTGGCCTCCGCGCCGCGGAGCAGGGTGAGCCCTTCGTCCGGGGCACTGGCCGGGCTCCACGCGCGCAGCGCGGGCAGGTGCAGCGACGCGGGCGCCAGCACGTCCGTCACGATGAGCCGCTGGGCCTTCGCTGGGGGCGGCGGCGTGCCGGGCAGCCCGCCCACCACCCGGTAGGACCAGGCGATGTCGGACGGCAGCAGCCCCGCGCGCCCCTGCACCGGCGGACGCGCGAGGACCTCCACGCTGGGGCAGGCGCGCAGGGCCTTCACCACCGCGTCGGGCACCAGGCCATCGACGCCCAGCAGCGGCGCCGTCCGGCCCGTGTCGTGGTGGCCCAGGAGGCGTCCCTCCGCGTCCCGGGCCACGACGAAGGTCCGCTCGTCGTCCACCGTGACGCCCAGCACGCAGCGCTCCGGCGCGGGCAGGGCGTGCTCCTCGGCGAAGAGCGCCAGCCCCTGCGCCAGCTCGCCCGTCCGGCCCGCGTCGAGGATGAGGGAGGTGTAGCTGTAGACGCGCGCCTTGCGCGCGCTCACGTTCGCCGCCGGCAGGGTGGCGGCGTCGGCCAGCGCCTGCCGCAGCAGCGCCTGTCCCCGGCGCGCGTCCTGCTCCAGGTAGAAGCGCCCCTCGATGTGGCGCAGCAGCGCGAGGTCCCCCGCGTCCTGCGTGCCCGAGCCGCGCAGCGCCTCCAGTCCCTGCTCCAGCAGCCGCGCGTCCTCCGGCTTGCGGAAGGGCGTGCGGGCCAGGTCGGCCAGCAGGGCCAGCCGCGCCATGGAGGGCCGCTGACTGCACTGGATGGCCCGGTCCAGCAGCTCCCGCGCCCCCGCGACGTCCAGCGCGCGGTGGTGCGCGAGCGCCAGGCTGGTGAGCGCCACCTCGGAGTCCGCGCAGCCCTCGGGCGTCTGGAGCAGCAGCTCCTCCACGTAGGCCCGCGCCAGCACCAGGTCTCCCTGCGTCCGGGCCACCTGGCCCAAATCCTGGAGCAGGTTCCGCTGAGAGCCCCACTCCCGGCTGTCGCGCGCGGCCCGCAGGGCGCCCAGGAAGCTGGCGCGTGCGTCGACGGGGCGGTGCAGCCGCGCCATCACCAGCCCCAGCTCCCGCTGCATCAACATGCAGCGGTAGGGCTGCTTCCCGGAGGCCGTGCACGTCTTCACCTCCGCCTGGAGCCGCTCCCGCGCGCGCCGCGGAGCCTCCGACAGGGCCTCCGCCCGGGCCTGCCGCTCCTCCGCCAGCAGCGCGAACCACGGGTCCCTCGTCTCCAGCGCGAGCGCCCGGTACACGTCCGAGAGCTGGCGCGGGTCCGCGTAGGCGAGCGCGCCCAGCAGCAGGTCCTCCTGCCGGGCCTCGCGCAGCCGCGACAGGAAGGACTCCAGCGCGGGGCCCTTCACCTCTCCCCGGGTGAGGCGCGCGTACTCGCTGGCCAGGGGCGCGCGCGCGGAGAAGTCCCGCCGCGCGGTGCGGCGCACGGCGTCTTCCAGGTGCGTGCCGTCCTCCTTGCCGTCCAACACCACCGCCAGGGGGCGCAGGGACTCCACGCGCTCGGGCGAGGCCGCGGCGCGCAGGGCGTTGTAGAGGCACACGCGCGCCATGCCCGGAAGGGCCTCCGCCTGCGCGGTGGAGAGCGGCGCACCGCCGTCCACCATGCGCTGGCAGTCCTGGCGCATGCCCTTCCAGTCCCGCCGCTCCTGCTCCGCCGCGCTTCGCAGCGCCTGGGC
Source organism: Myxococcus vastator (assembly GCF_010894475.1). Classification (GTDB taxonomy): domain Bacteria; phylum Myxococcota; class Myxococcia; order Myxococcales; family Myxococcaceae; genus Myxococcus; species Myxococcus vastator. The sequence goes on along the minus strand of NZ_JAAIYB010000273.1, from coordinate 4,648 downwards.
GCGCTGGGCCGCCTCGTCGCTCCAGCCGCGCTCGCCGAGCTTCGCCACCTGCTCGAAGGACTCCGCGGCGCGCAGTGACAGGCCGAGCCGCTGGAGCGCCAGCGCCTGGTTCCAGAGCGCCTGGGCATGGCGAGGCCTGCGCTTCAGCGCGCGCTCCAGCAGGGCGAGCGCCTTCTCCGGTTCATCCTGCTGGAGCGCCAGGGCCGCGCGGTCCGTGTCCAGGTCGGCGGAGGCGGGCAGCTTGTCGAGGAACGCGGACGCCTGGGCCAGGTCCCCGCGCAGCAGGAAGGCCGAGGCGATGCCCCGGTGGTCCGCCGCTTCCTCCAGCCGGGCCAGCTCGCGCAGCGCCAGGGCCTGGGGCCGGGCGCCCGTGCCGCTGCGCATCACCTGGTAGGGCCGGTGTCCATCCGCGCCGGGATGGGTGAGGCGGGCTTCCAGGGGCCGGGTGGCCGCCTCCGCCAGCCAGAGCTCGGGGGCGGAGCCCGTGGGCAGCGTCCGGGGCACCAGCACCAGCGCGGCCAGGCCCGCGGCCAGCGCGAGCGGCACCACCATCAGCCAGGACTTGTTCCGCCAGGGCGAACGCGCGCCGAGCCGCTCCGGCCCGGGGCTGTTCAGCGCGTCGTCGGCGAGCAGCTCCAGGGCGAGCAGCTCCTTCATCCGCGACTCGCACGCCGCGCAGCGGGCCAGGTGGTGGCGGAAGTTCTCCGCGTCCGCGGGGAGCATCTCCCCGTCGACGAAGCGCTCCAGGTTGTCACAGACGCTGCTCATGATTCAGCCAGGCCTTCGTGCGAGGCGTCGTTGCCACCCAACAGCTCGCGCAGCGCCTGCCGCGCCTCCGTGAGCCACCGGCCCACCGTCCCTTCCGTCGAGCGGAGCTGCTGGGCAATGGCCCGGTACCGCAACCCCGCGACGTGCAGCCGGTAGGCGTCCCGCAGGTGCGGGGGGCGCAGCTGGTCGATGGCCCGCTGGAACTCGTCGCGAGACACCCGCTCCCACCGCTCCTGGGGCGCCGCTTCGTCTTCGGCGTCCAGGTCCTGCACCAGGCGCAGCATGGGCGCGCCCATGACCTCGGTGCGCCGCCGCCGGCAGTGGTCCAGGAAGCGGTTGCTCATCGTGGTGCTCAACCAGACGCTCACCGCCCCCGCGTTCTCCTCCATCAGCTTGTCGAAGTGGCGGTAGGCGCGCTCCAGCGTCTCCTGCACCAGGTCCTCCGGGTCAATGGCTCCACCCGAGCACAAGCGCCGGGCGATTCGCACCAATGCCGGCCGCCGCGCTCGCGCGAACGCGTCGAATTGACGGCGGTGCCCATCGCCCGGCCTGGCGAGGCCCTCTGTCGTGCTGCTCTCGTGTCGTTCCACCGGTGGGCTGCCCCCTGCGCACGGTGAGAACGGGCCGAAGGGATTCCCTTCGGTGAAATCGGACGGCGCGGTGCGTTATCGGACGAGGATGGTGCGCGGAGGTCCGGCGGACCGCGTCGCTGTCAGGCGTCGCTCGCGCCAGGGCGGAGGGCGTTGACGGTCTCCAGGGTGGGCACCGGCACCTCCAGCCGGAGCCGCTGGGGGCCACCCACGTCGGCCATGAAGGACAGGCGCCCGCCGTAGCGCTCGAGCAAGCCGCCCACCACCTTGAGGCTGTCATTGGCCAGCAGGCCCGCGAAGCGCTCGATGAGCGAGACGGCCTGGTCCGCCGGGAAGGACGGGTCGGCCACCTGCACCTTGAGCACCATGGACGCGGCCGACATGCCCACCTCCGCGTTCACGCCGTCCGGCGCTTCCCGGAAGGGCGCGTAGAGGCACGCCATCGTCTCGCGGTGCCGCAGCAGACCCTTGAGGTACGTCACCAGTTCCGCGTCGTCCCAGGGCTTGCTGATGAAGCGGCAGATTTCGCCCTCGTTCACGGAGGCCACCACGGACTTGAAGTCCGCGTAGCCGGAGATGATGAGGCGCAGGGCCAGCGGATGGGTGCGTTTGAGGCGCTGGAGCAGCTCGCTGCCCGTCATTCCTGGCATCCGGAAATCCGTCAGGACGATGTCCGGGCTGAACCCTTCCAGCCGCTCCAGCGCCTCGTTGCCATTGAAGGCAATCTGGACCTCGAATCCCTCTCGCTTCAACAGCCGCTGCAGCGCGCGTGCGATGGGCTGCTCATCGTCGACCACCAGAACCTTGAACGCATCCATGACAACGTCGCTCCTCGGGCGCGCACTCTAGACCGGGCACCTCCGGAAAATCCCGGCATCTGGAAAATGAATGCCGGGTCATGTGCGCACCTGCGACAGGGTGGGTGTGATTGCTTCATCACATTGCGCCATGGGTTCATTTCATCGTCGGCAATGCACGCGCGCGTGGGGCTGCTGGCGGTGGGGCGGCTCCTGACGTATGGCGGGGGCCGCACACACGCCCGAAGGAGCCCGTCACTGTCCCCGGCAAGAAGGCCTTCATTCCTCCTGCCCTCCGTGCTGGCGCTGCTGGCGCTGCTGAGCGCGTGTGGCGCGGAGCAGGACTCGGGACTGGCGCGGGTGCGCCGCACGGGGGAGCTGCGTTGGGGCGCGGATGCGCAGGGGGGAGAGCCCTACGCCATGGAGGACCCGGACGCCCCCGGAGGCATGCGGGGCTTCGAGGTGGAGCTGGCGGAGGCCCTGGCGCGGGAGTTGGGGGTTCGGGCCCGGTTCGTCCAGAACGACTGGTCCAGCCTGGTCCCCTCGCTGGAGCGCGGCTCGTTCGACGTGGCGCTCAACGGCCTTGAAGTCACGCCGTCGCGCGCCGGGCGCATCCTCTTCACGCGGCCCTACTACGTCTTCAACCTGCGCTTGCTGGCGCGGCGGGACGATGCGGCCGTCACCGGGCTGGAGGCGCTGAAGGGCCAGCGGGTGGGGACGCTGGCCAACTCCCTGGCGTGGGAGCTGCTCCAGCGCGGCGGCGTGGAGGCGGTGCCCTACGAGGGCGTGGAGGAGCCCTACATCGACCTGGAGCAGGGGCGGGTGCGCGCCGTGTTGATGGACGACCTCATCGCGCAGCGCTACGGGCAGCCACGTCCGGGGCTCCGGGTGGTGGGCGACGTGGGTGAAGGCTACTACGCCATCGCCGTGCGGCCCGGTGAGGAGGACCTGCGGGCAGCGCTGGGCACGGCGCTGGGGAACATCGCTCGCTCCGGCGAGCTGCGCGCCATCTTCCAGCGCTGGGGCATCGACAACGCCGAGCAGCAGCGCATGGTCGACTGGACGGACGCCCAGACGCGCGAGGTGCTGGCGCCCACGCGGACGGCGCGCATGGGCTGGGGACAGCTCGTGCTGTTCCTCCAGGCCGCGGGCGTGACGCTGCTGGTGTCCGCGGGCGCCATGGCGCTGGCCATTCCCCTGGGCGTGGGGCTGGCGCTGACGCGGCTGTACGGGCCTGGCTGGGCGGCGCGGCTGTCCACCGGCTACGTGGAGCTGTTTCGCGGCACGCCGGTGTTGCTTCAGCTCTACGTCCTCTACTACGGGCTGGCCGGAGTGCTCCGGTTGGACCCTCTCAGCGCGGCCATCCTCGGGCTGGGCCTGAACTACGCGGCCTACGAGGCGGAGGTCTACCGGGCGGGCGTGCTGGCCGTGCCGCGAGGTCAGCTGGAGGCGGCGATGGCGCTGGGCATGCCCCTGCGGCTGGCGCTGCGGCGGGTCATCCTCCCCCAGGCCTTCCGCGTGGCGCTGCCGGGGGTGACGAACGACTTCATCGCGCTGCTCAAGGACAGCTCCCTGGTCTCCGTCATCTCCGTGGTGGAGCTCACGAAGCGGATGACGATTACCGCGGTGGATGTTCGGAGCTGGCTGATACCTGGCGCGTTGTGCGCATTGATGTACCTGGCGATGAGCTATCCCTTGTCCCGGCTGGCGAGGCACCTGGAAGCGAGGCTGGAGCGCGGATGATTGAAGTCGAGAAGCTGAGCAAGCGCTACGAGGGGCGGCAGGTGCTGGAGGGCATCGACGCCGTCTTCTCCCCGGGCGAGGTGACGGCGCTGGTGGGCCCCTCCGGCGGCGGCAAGAGCACGCTGCTGCGGTGCCTCAATGGGCTGGAGTCCTTCGACGAGGGCCTGGTGCGCGTGGGCCCGGACACGCTGGCGCCGGGCGACGTCCGCGCGCAGGGTGAGAAGGTGCGCCGCATCCGCCGCCGCGTCGGCTTCGTCTTCCAGCAGTGGCACCTGTTCGCGCACCGCACGGCGCTGGGCAACGTGACGGAGGCCCCCATGCACGTGAAGGGCGTGGGCCGCCAGGAGGCCACCGAGCGGGGCCGGGCGCTGCTGGAGAAGGTCGGCCTGTCCCACCGCGAGGCCGCGTATCCCTCCGAGCTCTCCGGCGGCGAGCAGCAGCGGGTGGCCATCGCCCGGGCCCTGGCCATGGAGCCGGAGGTGCTGTTGATGGACGAGCCCACCAGCGCGTTGGACCCGGAGCGGGTGGGGGCGCTGATTGACTTGTTGGAGGAACTGCGCGCCGACGGCCTCACCCTGGTGGCGGTGACGCACGAGATGCGCTTCGCGCACGAGCTGGCCTCGCGCGTGCTGGTGCTGCACGGCGGGCACATCATCGAAGAGGGCCCGCCCGCCCGGGTGCTCGCCCATCCACGCCATGAGCGCACGCGCGCCTTCCTGGGCCTGGGCCGCGTCCCCGCGCTGCGCACCC
>NZ_JAAIYB010000272.1 GCF_010894475.1 Myxococcus vastator | reverse complement strand
CTTTCTCCCCACGCGATGACCTGGTTTTTGCCGCCCGGGACGGGGGGCGCGGTCAGGCTTGATGGCCTGGCCCGACCTTCCGCCGGGTGGCCGGTGCGCGCGAGGCAGACAGCGCCTCATCCCCTCCCACTGGCTGCCTCGCGCGCTTCCGTAAATTCTCGAACGAGGGCAGGGCAGGGCGCTCGCTCCACCGGGCGCCCTGCCGCTGTCGGGGCCTTTGCTTGCCAAGGGCCCGGGTTGGGCGCCATACGAAGGCGCGAAACGGCGGCGAGGCAGGTCAGCCTGCCCGCGTCGCCCGCGACCTTCGTGAGACATGGGACTCCGGTACGACGTCATCGTGGTGGGGCTGGGCCATGCGGGCAGTGAGGCGGCGCTCGCCTGTGCGCGGATGGGATTGGCCACGCTGGGCCTGACGCTGAAGCGCGAGCGCTCGGCGGTGATGAGCTGCAACCCGGCGGTGGGTGGCACGGCCAAGGGCCACCTGGTGCGGGAGCTGGACGCGCTCGGCGGAGAGATGGGGCGCGCCGCCGACCAGGCCGGCACGCACTTCAAGACGCTGAATGCCTCCAAGGGGCCCGCGGTGCAGGCCTCGCGCCTGCTCTGCGACCGGGACGCCTACGCGGCCGGCATGCAGGCGGTGCTCTTCTCGCAGCCGAACCTCACGGTGCGCGAGGGCGAGGTCGCCGCGCTGGTGGTCGGGGGTGGCCGCATCGAGGGCGTGGTGCTGAAGGACGGCGCGCAGGTGGCGGCCTCCGCGGTGCTGCTCACCACGGGCACCTTCCTCCAGGCGTTGATGCACGTGGGCGAGCAGAAGGAGGTCGGCGGCCGGCTGGGGGACGAGGCGGCGCGGGGGTTGTCGGAGTCGCTGCGCGCGCTGGGCTTCACCCTGGGCCGCTTCAAGACGGGCACGCCGGCGCGGCTGGCGCGCGCGAGCATCGACTGGGACGCGCTGGAGCCGCAGCCGGGGGACACCCGCGCGCGGCCCTTCTCCTGGCGCACGAAGGTGGAAGGGGAGGGCGGCCTGCCGTTTCCCCGTCAGCCCTCGGTGACGTGCGCGCTCACGGCGACGACGCCGCGCACGCACGCGGTGCTGCGCGACAACCTGCACCGCTCGCCGCTGTACCAGGGCGACATCGTCGGGCGGGGGCCGCGCTACTGCCCGTCGCTGGAGGACAAGGTGGTGCGCTTCGCCTCGCGCGAGAAGCACCAGGTGTTCCTGGAGCCGGAGGGGCCCACGTCGCCGCTGGTGTACCCGGCGGGCCTGTCCACCAGCCTGCCGGCGGACGTGCAGCTCACCTTCCTGCGCACCATTCCAGGCCTGGAGCAGGTGGAGGTGGTCCGCTTCGGCTACGCGGTGGAGTACGACTACGCGCCGCCCACGCAGCTCAAGGCCACGCTGGAGACGAAGGCCATCGCCGGCCTGTACTTCGCGGGGCAGCTCAACGGCACCTCGGGCTACGAGGAGGCGGCCTTCCAGGGCCTGTGGGCCGGCATCAACGCGGCGCTCCAGGTGAAGGGCGAGCCGCCGCTCCTGCCGGGCCGCGACGAGGCCCACGGCGCGGTGCTGGTGGATGACCTGGTGACCAAGGGCGTGGACGAGCCGTTCCGCATGTTCACCAGCCGCTCCGAGCACCGGCTGAAGCTGCGCGAGGGCAACGCGGACCTGCGGCTGGCCCGTCACGGGCACCGGGTGGGGCTGCTGCCGCGCGAGGCCCTGGAGCGGGCGGAGGCGCGAGGCCGCGCGGTGACGGAGGAGGTGGCGCGGCTGAAGCGCACCGGGCTGGCGGCGCGGCTGCGGCGGCCGGAGCTGACCTACGCGCAGCTGGGCGAGGGCCGCGAGGACTGGCCGGCGCTGTCACCTGACGTCGCCGAGGAGGTGGAGGTCGAGGTGAAGTACGAGGGCTATGTGGCCCAGGCCGCGAGGGCGGCGGCGCGCGAGGCCGAGTCCACGGACCGGTGGCGGATTCCGGAGGGCTACCGCTTCAACGAGGTGCGGGGGCTGAGCGCGGAGGCGGTGGAGAAGCTGACCGCGCATCGGCCCGGGACGGTGGGGCAGGCGCGCAGGATTCCGGGACTGACGCCCGCCGCGGTGTCGCTGCTGCTGGTGGCGCTCAAGCGCGGAACCGGGGCGCCCGCAGTCTGCTCGCGGCCCGAGGACTGATCAAATAAGGGGCTGTGGACAACGTGTGGGAAACTTTTCGGGTGGCTGTCTCCTGAATGATTCCAGTGGGTTGTAGGTAGGTTTGACGCGGAGGGCTTGTGGATAACGCGCGGTTCGAGGATCAGCTCGCGGCGGGGTGCCGGGCGCTGGGAGTGACGGTGGCGGCGGACCTGGGGCCGCGGCTCCAGCGGTTGATGAGCGAGCTGCTCAAGTGGAATGCGAAGGTGAACCTCACGGCGATTACGGCGCCGGAGGAGGTGCTGGAGAAGCACTTCCTGGATTCGCTCGCGGTGTTGCCGGAGGTGACGGGCGCGGCGACGTTGCTGGACTTGGGCGCGGGCGCGGGCTTCCCGGGGCTGCCGTTGAAGCTGGCGCTGCCCTCGCTGGGCGTCACGCTGGTGGACACGGTGGGCAAGAAGGCCGCGTTCATCAAGGCCGCGGCGGCGAGCCTGGGGTTGCAAGGCGTGCGCGGTCTGCACGCGCGCGCGGAAGGTGCGCCGGAGACGGAGGGGATTCCGCGCGCCGAGGTGCTGATTGCGCGCGCCTTCATGGACCTGCCGGATTGGCTCGGGCTGGCGCCGGCGTATGTGGAGCCGGGCGGGCGCGTGGTGGCGATGCTCGGCAAGGCGCAGCCGGACGCGGAGCTGGCGGCGCGCGCGGCGGAGCGGCAACTGCGCGTCGTGTCCGCGCGCTCGTACCGGCTGCCGTTCTCCGGCGCCGAGCGCCAGGTGGCGGTGTTCGCGAAGGAGTAGGGGAGGGGAGCGCAGGCCCGTGAGTCATGCCGGGCCTGCGACGGAGTGCGTGCCGGGTGTGAGTTCGCTGGACATCCCGGGGAGGGGATGAAACTTCTGGGCGAACACCACCCCGAGCGCCTCGAACATGCGACTGTCTTTTGCTCTGTCCCGCCGTGTTCGCATGCCAGCGCCCTGGAAGATGCTCCTCGGACTCGGTGTGCTCGTGTCGTGCCTGGCCGCCTTCCTGGTGACGCGCACCGCGCTGTTCCTGCGTGAGGCCGTGCGCGCCGAAGGCACCGTGAAGATGGTCGTGGTGACGGAGCCCCTGCGTCGGCACTCGAATCGCGACCGCGAAATCACGACGTACCAACCCCATGTCCGCTTCGTCACCCCGAGCGGTGACGAGGCGTGGATCACCGGCATGGCCGGTGACCCGCCCGAGTATGAGAACGGGGAGATTGTCTCCGTGCTCTACCTGGCGGAGTCACCCGAGGACGGCCGCATCGACGCGTTCATGGAGCTGTGGCTGGGCGCTGCTGGCGCGGGGGGCGTGGCTGCGCTGCTGCTCATGTTCAGCTTCGCGGCGTGGCGTTTCGGACTCTGAGCGCCTTTGACGGGCTCGCGCTTCGCGAGATTGGGTGGGCGCGCGCCGGGGCCCTCGTTAGGTTTCACGGCGAAGGTTCTGCGCATGAAGCCGCTGCCGACGGACCGTCCTCGCGTTTGGTTGTTCGAGCGTCACGCTCACGCTGCCACGTTGAAGGCCTCGCGCGCTGACTTCGAGCGCCAGTGGGGCCCGCCGCACCGGGTGGTGACTCGCGATGAGGGCCGCTTCCAGGAGGCGCACTGGGGGTGGCGCGGTGAGTGTGGGCTCGAGCTGGTGGTCGTCTCGATGCGAGAGGCCGACCGGTTCCATGTGTTCATCGAGCCCATGGAGGTCGACCACGCCCTGGCCCACCTGGGGTTGAAGGACGAGGTCGTGGAGTGGCGAGCGGACGTGGGGGTCCGCATCCAGCCTGAAGGCTGGGTTCTCACGCGCATGGATGAGACGGGCAATCGCTACGACGTCGCGCAGTCGCCCGAGCGCGCGCATGTGGCGTGCTTCGCGCGCATCCTCGAAGCGCGTGCGCACAAGCAGTCGTACTCCGTCGAGTTCCGCGGGCCGCCGGCCCATGAGGACGCCGCGTGGAAGGTCTGGGCCGTCATCCGCCAGGATGAGTACGGCAATCGCGCGGAGGTGGCCCGGCTTCAGTGTGAGCAGGGGGCGCGCGCCTTCGCCGAGGTCTATGAGGCGGACCCTCGGCACAAGCAGACGTACTTCGTGGAGCCCGTGGCTCCACGTCCCTGAGCTGTTTCCGCGGGTGCATGGTGGGCGTGTCGAGCGGGATGCGCGCACCTCGAGCCATGCAGGCTGGCGAGCGGTTGGAGGCTGCATCACCGTGCTCGGTGCATGGCCTTGCTTACAGCGCCTCGGGAGCATCGTTGGGGACCTGCGTCGCACGTGGCTGCGGCATGCGGGAGGACGAGCGGTTGGATGATGGGCCAGCACGGCCGCGTCACGGGTTGCCGAGGTCCCTGTCGAGGCGCGGCCTGTGGGTTGAGTGCTGCGTGAGCAGGGGCTTCGCTCGTCCTCCGGGCAGGCATCACAACGCTCGTGCTGTCGGATGCACGGAGTCCGTGCGGCAGTGGGGCTGCTTGCTGAACGCTGCATCCGTGCTCCCTCCCGGTGCTCGGGACCGTCGCGTAGCGGGCGCGAGCGAACGTCGCGACACGGTGCCTCGGGCTGCTTGAGGCACGTCGGGATGGGGTGACCACGAAGTGCATCCTCGACGGGGTTCGTTCACACGTGGCTGCGCGTCCGTCCTGTGTGGAGCGGTCCGTCTCCGTGAGCCTTCGAGGCATTCGGATGAATGGGGATGCAGCGCATGGCCGACTCGGCGATGCCGTCTCGTTGGGGCGCGATGTCTCCCCGGTTGCGCTCAGTTGGGGGCGCGAGAGCGTCCGGGGTGGAGCTTCGCGTCCGGCCTCTTCGTGCGCGGTGCTGCTTGGGGCTTCGCGAGGGTCATGTGCACGCGAGTCACCTTTGCGTTCAGTGGGCGCCGCGGTTCGCTTTCCCGAGGCCCTCCAAGTCGGGCTGCGTGTTGGTGCCTGACGGCGCTGTTCGCGGGACCTCTGGCTCAGGCAGATGCGAGCGGTGATGCGTGATGGCCGCACGGCTTCGCGCGGGGCGTTCATCCGGTCAGTGCCTCATGCGGACCGTGGTGGCCACCGGGTTCGGCATGGAAGCGCTCTGTGCGTCGCGACGCGCGAGCGGCCGCATCGGCATGAGCGGACGCGTGCTTGTTCTGGACGAACCGCATGTTGATGGAGGCGGGCGTCGAGCGTGGCTTCGCGATGGATGCGTGGAGCGAGACCCACGCGCCGACCCGGATGCGCTGTGGAGGTGATGACCGGACCGCCGCGGAGGCGTGCACTGCATGTGACGGGCGGATGTCGTTCGCTCACGCGACTGGCCCAGGTCCCCGTTCCACGTGGAACGGGACGCTCGGCATGCGCATGCGTCGTGGTGGAAGAGCGCGTCTGGCCGCGCCCAGAGCATCGAGTGCTTCAGGCGGGCGGAGCGTGGGTGCCGGCCGTCAGGTGTTCGCGGCCTCAGCCTGCGTGCGCAGGTCATCGCGGTGAACGGCAGCGGATGACTTCGTCTTCGGCCTGGCGCTCGTTCCACATGGAACCGGGAGCGCCTCACCTCGAGAAGAGGTCGTCGGCTGTTCGCGTGCGCACCTGGGTTCCCGCACCACTCAATCGGAGCGTGGGGCGCCGCGAGCACATGGCTTCGATGAGTGCTCATCCTCCTGGGCCGGACCGTTCCACGTGGAACGGGAAGGTGGGAAGCGCGGGCCGTCGCGCGACCGGAGCGGCTTGCTCATGCGCGGTGCCACCGTCGTTCTCCGTTGAGCAAGAAGGAGCGAACGCAGGGTCGCGTTGAACGGGCGCGACGCGCTCATGCGCGGGCCCATGCTTCTTCACGTTGAACGGGGAGGGGGCGCACGGGGAGACAGGTGGAACGGAGGCGGCGCGTTGCGAGTTCCTTCAGCGTGCCTGGTGAAGCAGGAGCGAGCGCGTGGGCACGTTGAGTGAGCACGGTGGGTTCATGCGCAGCCCTCACCGTTCCACGTGGAACAGGAAGGAGGCGCTGGTGTGTGGTCTCGCTGAGCGGGTGCGACTCGTCCGCGCGCGATGGCCTCCGTGGTTCCACGTGGAACAGGAGGAGGCGCGGGTGCGTGGCCTTGCTGAGCGGATGCGACTCGTTCGTGCGCGACGGCCTCCGTGGTTCCACGTGGAACAGGAGGAGGCGCTGGTGCGTGGCCTTGCTGAGTGGGTGCGGCTCGTTCGTGCGCGATGACCTCTTTGGGTCCACGTGGAACAGGAAGGAGGCGCGGGTGCGTGGTCTCGCTGAGTGGGTGCGGCTCGTTCGCACGCGATGGGCTCCGTGGTTCCACGTGGAACAGGAAGGAGGCGCTGGTGCGTGGCCTTGCTGAGTAGGTGTGGCTCGTTCGCACGCGATGGCCTCCGTGGTTCCACGTGGAACAGGAGGACGGCGAAAGCACGTGGCCGTGCTTGAACGAGTTGGCTCGGTCGCGCGTGCTCTCCACGGTTCCATGCGGAGCAGGAGGAGGCGTTGGTGCGTGGCTGGGTTGAGCGGGGGGCTTTCCCATGCGCGGTGCCATCGCCTTGCACGTGGTGCGGGAGACATGGGTACGCGCAGGGGTCTGCTGCGTGCGCAGCTCAGCGGCCTGTCCGTTCCACACGGCGCAGCGAGATGGCGTGGACTCATCGATCCGGACACATCGCTGGGATGCGCGAGTGCTGGAGGTTCCCACGCGGAGCCGGTGCTCGTTCCACGTGGAACATGGCCGGCCTGTGAGCACGTCATGGTGGAGAACCGGCGCTGTTCGCTCAGGCGCTCACGCCATCCTCCGTTCCACGTGGAACACGAGGTCAGGAGCGAGTGGCCGCGGTGCGCGAGGCGGCGTGGACACACGCGGCGCTCGCTGCCCGTTCCACGTGGAACATGGAGCGGCGGGCCTGAGGATGATGCGCGAGCGCCTGCTTCCACGCGTGCCCAGCTCGCGGCTTGTTCCATGTGGAGCGCCGGAGTGATGGGGATGTTGGCGTGTTGAGCGCAGCAGGTGCGCTTGAGCGTGTCCTGGGTTCCACGTGGAACATGGGGACGGCAAGAGGTCGCCCTGCAGGGTGGTTGAGCATGCTCGCGTGTGCTGCTTCGAGCCGTTCCACGTGGAACACGGGGGGGCGCATGGGCATGCCAACACGGCGGTTGAGCGTGCTCGTGCTCAGGACCGCGCTCGTCACGTGCTCACGTGGAGCTTGGGCCCGAAAGCTCGCGCCATGAAGGCGCCTGGGCGTGCGGCGGGTCCGGTGGCTTGTTCCACGTGGAACGCGGCGGCACATAAGCCCCCGGGCCGGTGCCACGCCGGGGAGCATCGGCCATCGGCTTGCTTCACCTTCCAGATGGAGCGGCTCGCGCACCGGTCCACACGGGATGCGGGCGCCGCGTGGGTATGCCGATGCGGCAGTTGAGCGGGCCCCTGGTCATGTCCGCGCCCCCTCGCTTGTTCCACGTGGAACGCGAGCACGGTGCCCGCGCTGATGCGTGTCCGCAGCGCCTCGCCAGTTCCACGTGGAACGCGAGCACGGTGCCCGCGCTGATGCGTGTCCGCAGCGCCTCGCCAGTTCCACGTGGAACGCGAGCACGGTGCCCGCGCTGATGCGTGTTCGCGGCGCCTCGCCAGTTCCACGTGGAACACGGACTCTGCTTCATCAGGTGGGCCGCCGCGGCGTGTCCGCGAGTTCGCGGATGCCTGTCCACGTGGAGCGCGAACTCGGCTTCATCAGGGACCGCCGCGGCGAGTTCGCGAACACTCGTTCCACGTGGAACGGAGCAGCGGCGCTTCGTGGCGGGTCGCGGTGGCAGGAGCCGCCGTGCCGCAAGCGCGCGTCGCGGAGCTGGTGCTTACAGGGAAGGAAGAGACCTCGCCGGCGTGGCACGTCGCGGTGGCTGGAGTCGCCGCACCGCATGCGTGCTTCGCGGGGCTGGTGCCTACAGGGAAGGAAGAGACCTCGCCGGCGTGGCACGTCGCGGTGGCTGGAGCCGCCGCACCGCATGCGTGCTTCGCGGGGCTGGTGCTTACAGGGAAGGAAGAGACCTCGCCCGGGGTGGCGCGTCGCGGTGGTTGGAGCCGCCGCACCGCATGCGTGCTTGGCGGGGGCATTGATGAAGGTGGATGCCTCCTGGGCGCCGCATCGTTTCGCGTCAGCGGAGTGCTCAGCGTGAGTTCGTGCGCCTGAAGAGGTGAGGCATGCGACTCCACGAAGTGGAGGTGAACGCTCCTCCGCGGGCCGCTCAGGCGTTGCCCCTCGTAGAAGGCGATGGGGGAGGGCGCAGGCTCGTACTCGCCGCAGAAGCGTCCGCCGACTCCTGCTTCGCGTCCATGTCGCGCGGCGCTCACGCCGCAGTCACGGGTGCGTGCTCCGCCATGCGCTCATCGGGCGCGGTCATGAAGGGGAGGCCGCTGCTCATCCAGCACGCAGCGCCAGTTCCACGTGGAACGCGTGGCGAGCTTCGCGGTGCATCGGTGCTCCGCATGCGTCCGCCCAGCGGCCCGTCCGTGGCGTGGGCCGGTTTGAGGCGCGGCGGCGCTCACGACCGCATCGCCGGTCCGACGGCGCGCCGTGCCAGCATGCGCCGCGCGGTGAGGCGCCCGTTCATGGGGCGCAGGTGCTGCCGAGCCGCTGCCCCCAATTGCGCGTCCCCGTTCTCCGCACCTGCATGGGGTGTCGCGCACCTTCCATGCGGATCCGGCGCAGGTGAAGAAACACCGGGGTGGGCCGCCTGCTCAAGCGCCCCATCGACCTGAAGCCCAGGCGCGTGCGCCGCGCACGCGGCGAAGCTCGCGACAGGGCAGGGACACGACGCGTCTCATCACGGCGCGGTCCGTCCGAGCGTGCGTCCCGGCCCGACTCAGGTGCGTGTTGCCGGGACGCATTCGGCGCGCTCACGCCGCGCGACTCCGGGGGAACGCGCGCGCGTACGCCATGGCGCACCCCTTGCTCTTGCGCGGAAGCGGTCCCGGCGCCCGCCACCTCCGGCGGGCGCGGGCCTCCCTTTCACCCAGGAGTCAACAACATGAGACCCATGTATCAATACGGCGCGGCCGACGTTCGCTACGGCCAGTCCATCCAGCTCGGGGGGAGCTGCCCGCTCGACCTGAGTGGCACCGCGTCCTACGCCATCGGCTTCTGGCTGCGCCCGCGCGCGCCAGCCTATGACGGCAAGCTGCTGGAGTCCGGCTCGAGCTGGTCCCTGGGCCTGCACGGCCTGAAGCTGACGTTCTGCCTCCCGGGCATGTCGCCGCATCAGGTCTCGGAAATCGAACTGCGGCCCGACGAGTGGCAGTACGTCCTCATCAACTTCGAGTCGACCGGCACCCGCGCTGGCAACTACACGGTGTACGTGGACGGCACGACCCTCATCGAAGGAAGCCAGTCCAACATCACCGGCAGCACGTCACCGTTCGTGCTGGGCACGTCCTGCGACGCGCAGTTCTACAACGTCGCCTTCTGGTCCGCCGCGCGGTCGGGAGACGCGCTCAAGCCGGTGTGGGACGTCCCACAGCCGGACCCGACGCTCGCCGCCTGTTACAGCTTCAGCGACGGCTCCAGCACGGATGTCTCCGGCCACAACCTGGGCCAGGCGAGCCTGGAGCACGGCGCGCAGGTGGTGATGCTGGCGCCGTCGCTGCGGCTGGTGAACGGGGCGGTGCAGCCCTCGCCCCGCGACAACCTCACGATGTCGGCGGACGGCGGCCCCTTCAGTGTGCAGGCGTGGTTCCACCTCGACGCGCCGTCTCCGTTCCAGTCCGAAACGCACACCCTGTTCGCGTGCCTGGACAGCGTCAGCAACAAGGGCTTCACGCTGGGCATGCAGTGGGACGGCACCGGGTACAACGTCCACACCACCGGATACGTCGCGGACGGCAGCTGGCGGGGCTGGGGACACACGTCGCAGTTGCCTCCCGGCGAGTGGCACCACCTGGCGGCCAGCTATGACGGCAGTGCGCTGACCATCTATCTGGACGGCGAGGTCAGCCTGAACATCCCTGGCGTCGTCCAGCCCACGCTGTCGCAGCCCGTCTGGCTCTTCGGCGCCCAACCCAAGTCCAATGTCGCCGGCGGGGCCGCCTACGACTTCCAAGGTCATGTCCAGGCGGCGGGGCTCTGGTCCCGCGCGCTCAGCGCCAGCGAGGTGCAGCAGTACATGTCGCGGGACCCCAGCGACGTCGACGGCTGCGTGGCGTACTACGCTTGGAACGGCACCGTCCTGGGCAACCAGGTGACCGGCTACCCGGCGCTGTTCCAGAACACAGTCACCCCCAGCATCGTCGTCACGCCGCCGTCGGCCTCCACGCCGCCCCCGGGCTCGGCCTCCACGACGCAGCAGCTGGCGAAGGCCGACCCGCCGCTGCCCTCCGCCCAGATGCTCTTCGCGGAGCCGGTGGCATTCCCCGACCAGAAGCTGCTGACGCAGGACCAGGCGCGGAACGTCCTCGCCTCGCTGGAGCCCCTGCTGGCCACGCTCCCCGAGTCGACCCGTGAGCGGATGCGCTCGCTCTCCCGAGACAACCTGTACCAGGGGCTGGCGCGGGTGGGCGGCCCCGGCGGCGCGCCCGTGGGCGCCTTCACCGGCCAGGTGGAAGGAAACCACTTCGTCTATTACCACCACACCGCGCGGGGCAAGGTGGAGGCCGGCCGGATGGAGCTGAGCGTCAACACCGAGTGCGTCGGGTGGATTGTCTCCGTCGCGGCGACCGGCTTCTCGATGCTGCTGTCGGCGTTCGGCGTGGGCTTCGCGGGGGCGAAGCTCATCTCCCCCATCCAGAAGGCCGTCACGGAGAGCACCGTGTTGCTCAACACGGTGAAGAGCGTGGCGGAGAGCTCCGTCAGGGACGCCGACAGCATCATCCGAATCATCAAGGCGTTCTACACGGCGGGGACCCTGGGGAAGATCTTCGGCGCCGTGCTGACGGGGAGCTGGTTCACCATCGCCGCCAACTGCGCCATGCTCATGCTGCAGGTCGCCGCGCTGTGGGCGACGGGCGGCGCCTACGTGGCCATCGTGATGCTCCAGCTCGTGGCCAACTTCGCGCTCTTCCTCTACGTGCTCGACCACAAGCCCGCCGGCTGCTGAGGTCCGTACCGCAGCTCCGCGTCCCGGGGCTCCCTGCTCACCTGGGAGCCCCGGGCGCGGTGAACGGCGCGCCCACGCGGCGCTCCTGTCTGTGCCGCCTGGGTGTCGCACGAGGACACCGCGGAGCCACGCCGGCTCCGCGCGAAGTCCCTCGCCGCCGACCCCCTGAAAACTGGCATAAGGGTCCGTGGAGACTCCCGCCGGTCGTGCCGAGCCCATTCCCCC
>NZ_JAAIYB010000271.1 GCF_010894475.1 Myxococcus vastator | reverse complement strand
CCGCGGGGCGGGTGGGGGTGAAGCGCGCGCTGATGTTCGCGCTGTCGGTGTACATGGGGGTGACGTTCCTGGGCTACTTCATGCGCACGCCGGCGCACTTCTTCGCGCTCGCGTTGCTGGTGGGCATGGTGCAGGGCGGCAGTCAGGCCTTGAGCCGTTCGCTCTTCGCGCAATTGGTGCCCCGGGACAGGGCGGCGGAGTTCTTCGGCCTCTTCAGCGTCTTCGAGAAAGTCACCGCGGTGGCGGGCCCGCTGGTGTTCGCGGCCACGGTGGAGCTGACGGGCTCCAGCCGGCAGGCGGTGCTGTCCCTGCTCTTCTTCTTCGTGACGGGCGCGGCGGTGCTGTCCCGGGTGGACGTGGCCGAGGGGCGACGCGCGGCCCGGGACGCGGAGGCGCGGGCAGGGTGGCGCGGCGACGTCGCACCGGAGGCCACCTCGGCCCTGGAGGGCGCGCCGGAGACGGGCCGCGGCGCCTGAGCCGTCAGGGCTTCCGCGAGTGGGACTGCCCGGGGCGCGGTGGAGCCCGCGTGAGACTGCGGGCGGGCGCTCGGTGGGGGCCGCCGCGCGAGCGGGGCCGTGTGGCGTCGCCACCGGGTGCCTGCCCGGCTGCCCGGCGTTCCACCCGTGCGGGGCTCTGGCCCGGGTGGCCGCCCGCCAGGACGTGGCCATCTTCGCCCCTGGGGAGGTGCATATGGTCGTTGGATTCTTGGCGTCGCGGCCGGGGCGGTGGCTCCGCATCGTGACGGGCGCTGGGATGGTGGTGGGCGGACTGGCGTCAGGGACGTCGCGAGGCGCGGCGGTGGCGCTCTTGGGCCTGGGGCCCCTGGTGGCCGCGGCCCTGGACTGGGTGCCCATGGCGGCGCTCTTCGGCCTGCCCATGGACGGCCCGACGCTGCGGCGCGAGCTGGGGGTGTCCGACGAGGCGTCGTTGCTGGAGGGCTTCCCTCGCGCGTCCATGCGGGACGTGTCGCCGACGCTGCACTGAAGGACGGCCCGCCGCGTCGGGCCTCAGGGGCTCAGCCCTTGCGGACCTGGAAGGGGATGTCGAGCGTGCCCAGCGGCGCGCCGCTCTCCGCGTCCACGAGCCGGGCCTGGAGCACCACCTGGCCTTCGCGCGAGCCCACGCCCTGGAAGTAGAGGAAGCCCGACATGCGGCCACCGGGCTCGAGCGTCCCCTCCGGCAAGGCCCGTTGCAGCATGTCCCGCGTGGGCAGGGGCTCACGGCACTGGTAGCCGGCGTAGTACGGGTCCGGGTAGTACGGGCCCATGTACGAGCCCACGCCGAAGCCGCCAAACGGCCGGTAGCGCCCGTAGCCCCAGCCCGAGGAGAAGCCCAGCGCGGCCCCCGAGCCTCCCATGCCCTCCTGGCCCGAGATGACGGTGTCTCCCAGCGACAGCGGCGCCAGCGCCGCGTAGCGGAAGCGCGACTGCGTGCCCACGAGTGAGAAGACGTCGTACTGGATGCGCAGGGGGCGCTGGCCGCGGTTCTCCAATTGAATGAAGACGGGCGTGAGGCTGCGCTCCAGGTTCTTCGGCGTGCCCTCCCAGGCCGTGCCATCCGCGACCAGGACGATGCCGTCCGTCGCCGCCTTCGCGGCGTTCGCGTCGCTCTGGAGGACCTGGGCCCCCGGCGAGGGGCGCAGCTGCGTCTGGGCCGCGCACCCCGCCAGGATGAACAGCGCCGCGGTGGGCATGAGGGCTCGCATGGACATTCTCCTCAGGGGTTCATGGGGACACGGGCTCCGCGGCGGCATGGGGCCACGCGGGAGAAGTCAGGGCGCTCCAGTCCTGTCCGCGCGCCCAGTCCTCGAAGGTGTGCCAGCGGACCTCCGGGAAGCGGTGCCGCAGCGTGAGGACGTCGGCCTGGTAGCCCTTGCGGTCCAGCCACTCGTACATGGCGGCCAGGTCCTCGCTGCGCTCGCGGATGTAGTCCAGGGAGAGCTGCTCGTAGTGGATGCGGTGCCCGCTCACCATGGACAGCAGCCCGGCGGCCTGCTGGCCCGTCACCTCGTCGGAGGCGACTTCGATGCGTTGCTCCTCGAAGCGCTCCGGCTCCTCCATGACGCGGACGGAGAAGGCCGCCAGGTCCTCCAGGGCCACCATCTGCAGGCCGCGCGTGGGGGACAGACCCATGGCGAGCACGCCCGCCTTCAGCCCCTCCTCGAACATGCCGCTGGTGAAGTTCTCCATGAAGAAGGTGGGCCCCAGGAGGGTGTAGGGCAGGCCGCTGGCGCGCACGTGCATCTCGATGCGGTGCTTGCTGTCGAAGTGGGGGATGCCCGTCAGGCGGTCCGCTCCGGCCACCGACGAGTAGACGTAGT
Source organism: Myxococcus vastator (assembly GCF_010894475.1). Lineage (GTDB taxonomy): Bacteria > Myxococcota > Myxococcia > Myxococcales > Myxococcaceae > Myxococcus > Myxococcus vastator. The sequence continues at coordinate 9,087 of NZ_JAAIYB010000271.1, read as the reverse complement.
GCTGCACGCGCGCGAGCCGGGCCGCGTCCGCCAGGTTCTTCCCGTGGCGGACCTCCGCCTGCACGCCGCCCGGGCCAAAGGGCGTGGCGGCGGCGAACATGGTCTCCATGTCGTGGGCGGCGTGGGCGATGGAGTCCAGGTCGTCGTAGTCCCCGACGGCCAGCTCGGCGCCGAGCGACTCGAGCTCCCGGGCGGCGGGGGAGTCCGGATGGTGGACGAAGGCGGTGACGCGGTGGCCGCGCTGCAAGAGCTTCCGTGCGACGGCACCGCCCTGCTGGCCAGTGGCGCCGGTAACGAGCACGGAGCGTGAGAAACCCATGGGCATGTGTGCACCTCGTGACGACAGATGTCCGGAAGTTGGGGATGACGGACGCCGCTGGCGAGCACACCGTGGGCGCATCGAGCCTCACGGCCAGGGGTTGCCGGGCGGCCGGGCCAGCAGGCGGCCTGGGCGTCTGCTGCCTCGCCGCGTCGTTCCGAAGACCTTTGGGGCGCTCGGTGCTTGCTTGGGTGCGGCGCCTTCTCGTGGGAAATGTCATGGTCCCGCTCACGATGAGCAAGCGTGACAAGCTTCAGGACTCCGAGCTGGTGATGGCCGCCCGGGCACTCGACGCGGAGTTGGTGCGCTTCGAAGCCCAGGCCGAGCAGCTCGAGAAGGCGCCACTTCAAGCCGAGAAGCACCTGGAGCGCGCCTCGGCGATGCTGCAGGGGCTGGCGGACCTGGATGAGCAGCTCCGAGGGCGGGTGGCGGCGCTGGTGGGGGCCGTCTCGAAGGTGAGAGACCGGCAGCAGACGCAGGCCGAGGCCATCCACCTGCGCGCGCAGGAGCTCCAGCGGCGCACCGAGGTCTTCAAGGACCTGCTCGTGCGCTACGGCGCCCTGGGACAGAACGCGGGCGAGCTGAACGTGCAGATGCAGCAGTTCGCGCAGCAGCGGCAGGCGGCGAAGACGCCGGAGGAGAACGCCGCGCTGGCGGGGACCTTCCAGGCGCTCCAGGAGCGGATGTCCCAGGTGGCGGACGAGGCCCATTCGCTGGCGCGGGCCGCGGAGGAGCAGGCGTTCCTCGACGTGGGCCGGCAGGCGGACTCCCTGCGTCAGCAGCTGTTGTCGGCGCGGAACAAGATGTCGCTGTTGCAGGCGAGCTTCGGCGGTGGGGCGGCTAGCTGAGGTACGTGGGGGCGAAGTCGTCCGGGCTTTCGATGGGGCGCCGTCCCGAGAAGCCGTCGAGCATGGCGTGCCAGTGGGAGACGGCGGGGTCTCCGAAGCGCCAGCACAGGTAGACTTGCTCGCCGCCCCGGTGGGCGCGGAAGTCCACGAGGCCGTCGGCGCCCTTGATTTCCAGCCCCATCTCCTGGAGTTGGAGGAGCTCGCCGCGGATGCGCTCGAGGAGGGTGTCGCGCTCGTCGCGCAGGGAGGCCAGGCTTGAGTCCTTGGGGTTGGGCGCGGCGCCCAGCTCATCCGCGAGCTGCTGGGCGCGCTCCACCCACGGGCGAACCCGTTCGAAGGTGCGCGTCAACAGCGGCACCAGCCGGTTGGCTTCTTCCACGCTGAAGTAGCGCATCCCCCGAGCATGCATCGGCAGGGCATGCGCCCGCTACTGTCCCGGCGCGCGGGGGCGCAAGCTTGTCGCCCAGTCCGCGCTGGGCTGCGTCACGCGGGGACAGGCCTAATCTATCGGTGGGCGTAATATGTGTATGGGAATGCGGTCAAAACTCATAGGGTCGCAAATTGAATGAGGCATTGGCGTTTCGTTCCGCTCTGCTTGGCGCTGCTCTCGGGCTGTGTGTTGTCGCGCGCGCCTCGGCCCGCGAAGGCGCCGCCTGACGAAGCCGCGCGCTACCGATTTCCCGTGGTGCTACCCACTGATGGGCAGCACGTCCTGCCGGGGGCGATTGCCGCTGCTGTCGCGTTCGCCATGGAGGACTTCCTGCCGCTGGGTGCACAGCCTCGTCGGGGCGCGACTCCCACGGAGGTTTGTGCCTCGCAGCGCCAGTCCTATGACGTGACGGCTGTTCCGGGGGCGGATGCCGTGGTCTTCGTCAGCTTCTCCGCCCGGCCGGACGCCTGCCGCGACATGGAAGGACCTCCCCTGTCGGACGTTCCCATCGTCTACGCCGTGGATACGGCCAGGTGGGTCATTCTCTCTGTGCAGAAGTAGCAGGCGCGCGCGCTATCGGCCGCGCAGCAGGGAGGCGTGATTGTCGCCCAGCCAGCGCTGCGCTGCTTCACGCAGCGGGAACAGGGCTTCGCGCTCACGGAAGGCTGGCGTGTGCTCGGGTGCGCAACGCCCCTCGTTGCTCGTTCCATCGTCGAGGTCCGCGTGCAACATCGCATGGAAGACGAGGTAGTCCACCACGAATGCGGGCACATGCGGCCGGTCCAGCGCGGGATGGATTCGAATCTCTCGCAGCCGCGCGTCATAGCCGCCGACGTGGATGCTGCGACGCTTCGTGCCGGCCGGCTTGCGCGCCCACCCCACGTCCACCTGCACCCGGCCGTCGAACCAGCTCGCGTTGATTCGAGCGAAGATGGCTTGCAGGTCGAAGCAGCGGCCCCGCGTGCGCAGCGGCTTCCCCGGCCGTCGCTCCCGACGGACCCGTTCGCTGTGCGCGTGCGCGTAGGACTCCAGCACCTCGCCCGCCTGTGCATCCGCCCGGCCCGCATAGGCCGCCATGGCCTGCACCACCGCATCCGGCGCGCCAAGGAAGAGGTGATGCACGCGCAGACGCAGGCCTTCTTCTCCCCGACGAAAGCTCACCAGCGTGGCCCGGTTGTCCGTGAGCCGCAGGTGGACCGGAACGCCGAGAATCGAAGACAACCGCCGCGCCAGGTCCGCCGCCAGTGGGAGCGCTTCCTCGCGCACCGGGAGCCGGCTCCGCGCGCCAGTGCTCGCGCGCGGCTCCGTCTCCACGTCCGCGCGCTCAGGCGCCGCCGTGTCGAACAAGCCCAGCTGTGAGGTCGGGTGCGAGGGCATCCACTGTCAAAGGTAAGCCTCCCGGCGCGAGGATTCCAGGAGGATGCTCGCCCCCCGGACGAAGAGGCGCCGCTCGCTGTTCGGAAATGTCGGGGGTTTATCGCCGCCGCCGCTCGCTCAGGACGCGCGGCAGAGCCGGTCCACCCGGTTCAGCATCGTGGGCGTGCGAGACGCTCCATGCATCCGCCGGATGTGCTCCGCCGCCGTGGCCGCGTCCATGCCCGCCGCTCCGACGAACAACGGCCGCAGGCTCTTCCCCCGCACCACGGGCACCGAGGACCCCGTGGTGACATAGGCCGTCTTCGCCACGCCAATGACGGGCACCTCCCGGTTGAGCGCCTCGTACAGGTGCGCCCCCAGCCCGGGCCGGTCCTCGCCGAGCCACGCATAGCCATCCACGATGATGGCCTCCAGTGGCACCTCCACCCGCGCCAGCACCCGGAGCAGGTGCGGCAGCTCGCGGCGGTAGAACTGTCCGGGCTCATAGGGCGCGGCGGCGGGCCCATGCTCCACCAGGTGCGAGGCCTCGTGCCCATCCGCCCAGTTTCGGAACAGCACGCACCCAGCCACGGTGAGCTCGGGGCGGTAGTCCACGTCCACGCAGGCAAGCATCGCTTCGTCCTCCCGACTCAGGGCGCCTGGAAGTCCTCGAAGGAGACCTTCGCGGCGCGAAGTTGCTCCACCATCTCCGGAGAGGGCGCCTGCGTGGTGCGGTAGCGCGGCGGCCACAGCTCCGGCACCGGCGTGAGACATCCGCCCGCGATGCGCTGCACCTCCCGCCACGGCACGGTGAAGAACTCCTCGCCTTCCGCCGTGGGACGCACGGCGACCATGTCCGCCTCCGGCAGCAGGGCGTCCACGTCGTGCGACCAGACACACCAGGAGATGGGGAACTCGTCCCGCTTGCGCGCCGTCGCGCTGTAGCTGGCGACGAACAGGTCCAGCTCCTGTTCCGCATGAAGCGCGTCGAGCGCCTCCTTCTGCGCGCTGTACTCCGCCAGCGCCAGGCGGACGTGGGCCAGCCGCACCCGGTTCGCCAGCGCGTCCTGCCCGGGGTGCACGTAGGGCACCACGCGTCCCGCGTCGTCCACCGTGTACAGGGCGGGCGTCAGGCACCGGGACGCGGCGGCGTACTCGCGCTCGGCGCTCTCGCTCAGCCGTGCCACCAGCTCCGGACGCGCGTCACCCCCGATGAGCAGCGTGGAGCGCTCCGGGAGGACGGCGATGGGCCGGCCCTCCACGCGACCGGCGAAGGACGCGAGGAACCCCGGGCGCAGCAACCGGGACGTCTCGTAGGTGTCGCGCGTCTCCACCGTCCACAGCGGGCCGTGCTCCTCGTCGTAGAGCTCCACGCCTTCGTCCGGAAGGCGGGCCAGGTTCGCGTGGGCCGCCGTGAAGGCCTCCGCCTCGGTGACGCCCCAGGTCTCCAGGTGCCGGCGCTGGACGAACATGGCGGACTCCGGAAGGTCCATCACCAGCAGCTCGCGCAGGAAGGGCAGCGTGCGCCGTCCCACCATCTCCCGGTCCGCCTCCGCGTGCTTCCGCAGCGACAGGCCGAAGGTGGACGCGCGCAGCACGAGCAGCAGCAGCTCGCGGGCCTGCTCCCAGTGGAGCGAATCCGGCGACTCCTGCCACAGCGCGCGCAGGTAGCGCTGGATGAGCTGGACGCGCTGCTCGGGCGGCAGCTCGCGCGTGTCCGCGAAGAGGTTGTCCAGGAAGAAGGTGCCGTCACTCCCGGCGCGGGTGATGTCGAGCCCGTAGTCCTGCGTGCGCCGCGCCACCTTCTCCACCGCCGGGTCGGCGCGCAGCAGGGCCTCCACCTGCCGCATCAGCGCTTCGCGCGGCTCCACCGCCCAGTCCGTGGAGGGGCCGGGAGGAACCTCGGCGGCCGTTGGTGTCTTCCTCCCGAAAAGCCTGCCCCAGAACCCCATGCTCGCTCCCACGTGTGTGTCCGCGGCGAGGTTATGTCCGGTGGCCCGTGGGCTCCACCGGAACACGCAGGTCCTGTCACAAAGCCAGGAACGCGAGCAATGCGCCCAGGTCCTCGTCGGACAGGGTCTCCAGGCTGTAGAGCGGCATGTTGCCCCCGACACCGAAGAACTGGCCGTGCCGCACCTTCTCGATGACGACCAGGGACTTGGGCACGCCAGGGAACAGCGCATCGTAGTCGTCCGTCACCTCCGGCAGAATCGACGCCAGCTCGGTCAGCCGGCCCGCGCCGGTGTGGGGCTCGCCGTGGCAGCTCTGGCAGGCCTCCACGTAGACCTGCTGTCCGCGCGTCACGTCACCGCGCGTGACTTCGACGATGTCCTTCACCACCGTGAAGGGACGGGCCGGCGCGGACGGGCTCGGGCTGATGCTCACCAGGTACTCGTACAGCGCCCGGCTCTGCGGCGAGTCCTTCGGCAGCGGCGTCACGCCCCGCATGAAGTTCACGTAGCAGAAGTTCACCGCGTCCAGCAGGCGCGTCTCGAAGCCGCCCCACCAGCGCTCCCGGAACGCCGAGTCATACAGCGTGTAGCCGGAGTCCATCCGCCCCGCCGGCGCGGTGGGCGTCGTCGCGTGGCACGTCGCGCACGAGAAGCTGTTGAATCCGCTCTCCGACAGCCGCGAGTCGTTGAACAGCACCTCGCCGTACTCCGCCGCCGGCACGCGGCCATCGCCGCCGTCGTCACAGCCCGTCATCACCAGGGCCAGCGCCACCACACCCCATGCCGCGCGCTTCATGGCTGCCCCCACAGGATGCTCACCGAGTCCGGGAAGATGCCCACCTCCACCGTGCCCACCACCGTGCCTTCCTCCAGGTCCACCGCGTGCAACGTGCCCGGCCCCACGTGGTCGCCTTCGCAGACGACCAGGCCGATGCGCTCGTCGGGTGTCAGCGTGACTTGATGCACGTTGAGACAGCCCGCGTCCGCCAACTGCACCTCGCGCAGCACGGTGCCCGTCTCCGGGTCGATGACGGCCAGCGCGTCCACCAACTGGTAGGGCATGTACAGCGTGCGCCCATCCGCGGTGAAGGCGCCGAACATCGGCGGCCCGCGCATCGGCACGGCGCGCTCGGGCACCATGGCGCGCGTCTGGGGATTGAGCACCTGCACCTGCCGGCTGGCCATGGAGCTGACCCAGACCTCGCCTGTGGTGGGGGACTGCGTCAGCGCGTAGGGCTGGTGCCGGGGGGCCACCGCGCCGCCCGAGCCCGCCGCCACCTTCACCCGCGTCACCGGCGTGTCCGCCTCCGCGAGGTCGACGATGGCCACCTCGTCCGACCAGCAGGCGATGTAGGCCGTGCGCTCGTCCGCGGACAGGCGCACCGCGTGAGGCGCGGGGCACACCTCCACCATGGCCTTCCGGGTCATCGTCCGCGCGTCGATGATGGCCAGGTTCGCGTTCATGTCGGATTCGGGGCGGCCCTGGCGCGCCATCTCCGCAATCTTCAGCGTGTCGAAGTGCGTCTGGTACAGCGTGTTCCCATCCGCGGTGATGATGACGTCGCCGGGATTGGGGTTCACCCGCACCGAGCCCACGAGCCGGTTGTCGCGCGCGTCCAGCTTCAGGCAGTAGCCGTCATCCGCGCCCGTGCCGTGGGCCCCATGCGGCCCCGAGCCCCCTCCTGGCACGTAGTTGGAGATGCCGACGTAATAGAAGTCCCCCGCCGGCGACACGGCGGTGTGGTGCGGTCCTTCCAGCTCCACCGGGTTGAGCCCCACCGGCACGCGCGCAAGCTCGCGGAAGTCCGGCGTGCCCACGGTGGCCAGCTCCACCAGGCTCAGCGTGTCATCCAGGCTGTTGGTGACCAGGATGCGTCCGCCGGGGCCCGGCGGTGGAATGAACGTTCCTTCCCGCCAGGGCTCCTCGTGCGCGTAGTCCAGCCCTTCCGGCGGCGTCACGCCCGCCACCCGCGCCGAGCTCTCATCACAGCCGGCCATCAGCAGCGCCAGCGCCGGCATCCACCACGGGGTCCGGTGGCTCATCGCGAATCCTCCATGCGGACGGTGCGGGGTGACTCCAGGCGGTACGGACCTTCCCGCAGCCGGTTCTGGACCAGGTAGGCGCTGGTCACCTGGACGCGGAGGTCCTGGCCCGAGGCCGCACGGAGCGTGTCCCAGGTCGCCGCGTCGAGCCGCCACTCCATGTCCGACGTCAGCAGCTCCACCGGACACCGCCGCCCGGGCACGGTGACCTGCACCCAGTAGAAGTCGCCGGTGACGGACGGCAGGTGCGCCTGGGCGGACGGCAGCAGCAGGTCGCCCAGCCACGCCAGCATGGCCCGGGGTGTCTCGCGCGGGCGGACGGGCGTCAGGGGCGCGTGGGACGGAAGCCGGGAGGCCAGCGGAGAGAACCAGCGCCACGTGGGCGGCGCCGCGTCCGAAGCATAGGCCTGACCTTGGACGGGGGACTCCAGCGTCACCGCCATGGAGCTGTCGGTGGGCCGGCCTTGCGCGTCGACGAACGTGCGCCACGCCTCGTCGGTGGCATCTCCGCTGTAGAGCGGCTCGCCGCATGCTTCGACCGGTGGCGCGTCCTCGCCGCCGTCGCAGGCGGTGCCCAGCGCCAGCAGCGCGGCCGCGCAGGGGGCCCACAGCCGCTTTCGAATCGGGAGTGTCATCAGGAGCCTATCGGTGTGGACGCCGTGGGCCACGGCGCCTCGGGAGGAGGAAGGACAGCAGCAACAGCAGGGGCAGGGTGGGACCCGAGGCGGCGGCGCAGCCACCGGACTTCGGCTCGGGTGGCTGTTGCCCCGCGTCGGCGGTGCCCGCGTCGGGCGTGCCCGCGTCCGGCGGTGGCGGTGGCTCCTCCACGCCACCATCCGGGTAGAGCGGAGCGCCCAGCTGCTCCGCGAGCTGCGGCCAGCGGGCCGGGCACAGGTCCCTCACGGGCGTGCCACGCGGGCACAGCTGCGTGCCCTGGATTTCGTACAGCGCGAAGATGTGCTCCCAGGTGCGGCCCTGGTCCGTGCTGCGCGCCAGGGCCCAGTCGTGCAGCCAGGTGGAGCCGCAGCCGTAGAGCGTCTCTCCGTCGCGCAGCACGCACGCGTTGCCAGTGGGCAGGGGCTGCTTCTCCAGCGGGCCGGTGCTGGCGCCCATGAAGAAGTAATTGAGGGTGCCCACCCAGGCGGTGCCGCCATCGGAGGACAGGTCCATGTTGATGAACGTGTCATCCAGCACCGTCACCTGCGTCAGCGTGCGGCCCCCATCCTCGCTGCGCAGCAGGTGCGTGTAGCCCTGCGCGGACACGCGCACCCACACCCCGTCCACGGCGACGGGGTCCACCGCCACCACCGTCAGCGCATAGGGCCGCAGCAGCTCCGGCAGCGCGTGGGGGAACTCCTGCCAGGTGTCGCCCGCGTCGTCGCTGCGCAGCACCACCATCTGGTTGTTGGAGACGCCCGACACGTAGAGGCGGCGCGGGTCCACCGGGGACACGCGCACCGCGTTCAGCTCCAGCCCCGTGCGCAGCAGCGGCGTGGCGGTCCACGTCTCCCCGCCGTCGTCGGAGCGGTACACGCCGTTGGCGATGCCGGGCCGCCCGGTGACGGCGTGGAAGACGCGGTCATCGGTGGGGTGGGCCGCCAGCCCCGTCACCCAGGTCGACTTGAAGAAGGGGTGCGTGCGCCAGGAGCAGCCCTCGTCCGGGGAGTGCAGCAGCGCGCTGCCGGTGGCGGCGAGGATGTCTCCGGTCTCCCGCCACAGGTAGGCCTCCGGGCGCCATCCGCCATACCCCATGGCATCCGGACACACCCAGCGCCACGTCTTGCCGCTGTCGCGGGAGATGACCGCGCCGAACGTCGTCCCGGAGAAGAAGTCCTGGGGGTGGCCTCGGCGGAGGGTGACGTTGGACGTCTCCGGGAGGCCCGCGTGGGCATGCGCCGCCACTCCAGGCAGCCAGGCCAGGAGGGACGCGATGGTGCTCCAGGCGACCGTGATGCGCGACTTCATGCCAATGGACTCCGGGAGGACGTGCCGGTCTCCCACGTGAACGTTCGCCTCGCCGGAGCATAGCGGGGGCAATCGCTGGCCAGGTGCCTCGCGAGGATGCTCGCCTCCCCGCATGGGGTCTGCTACGCACGGCGCTGTATCCGGCACGTGGAGCGCCCAGGGGGTGGGCACCGG
>NZ_JAAIYB010000270.1 GCF_010894475.1 Myxococcus vastator | reverse complement strand
GTCGGCGGTCCTCCGCCTTCAACTTCACCTTGATGGGCGCCGCCTGCTTCCTTGCCGTGGGCTTCATGAGCCACCCCCTCATACAACCAGCGGCTCATGCCTTAACTTCGCGCAGTCTGAGGACTAGCCCGCCGGCGCGAAGACGAAGGGGTAGGAAACGGCTGTCTCGTCGTCGGGTTTGAAGGGGAACACCCAGCTGCGGATGGTGGTGCGGATGCAGCTGCCCACCGCCTCGCTGCCCAGGGTGTTCTCCTCGATTTCAATGTCCCCGGCGCGGCCGGACGTCTTGATGGTGAAGCGCACCACCACCTTGCCCTTGAGGCGGGGGTTTCGCTTGAGCTCCTTCTCGTAGCAGCTCTGGATGGCGGCCTTTCGCGCGCGGACGTAGCGGGCCAGGGCGTCGCGGTCCACGTCGGAGCTCTCGACTTCGGGCGTGGCGTCCTGCACGCGGCCCCTCACCACCGCCTCCTTCTTGTCGCCCAGGTCCACCTTGCCGCCGCCCTGGGTGCCGATGGCGCCGATGTCCGTCACCGTGCCCGCGCCGCCGCCGCGAGGACCGCCGGTGGCGCCCACGGAGGCCTCGCGGGCCACGCCCACGCCGCCCGCGCCCGCCAGGGCCTCGGCGATGTCACCGCCGCCACTGGCACCGCCCAGCACGTCCGCGAAGGCCCCCTGGCCGCCGCCGCTGTTGGAGCCCAGAATCTTCAGCAGGCCCTTGCCGGAGACCTTCTTCACCACCTCCGCGCGGCGCTGCTGGGCGGCGTCACCCGCGGGCTTGTCCTGCGCGGGCGTGTCCTCCTTGGGCGCGGCATCGGGCGTGTCGCTCCTGGGCGCTTCCGCGGCGCCGGTGTCCGCCGGCTTGAGGGCCTCCACCGGGCGCTGGGGGATGATGGCGCGCACGAAGCGGTCATCCAGCTCGTCCAGCTCCAGCTCGGCCACCTGCGGCGTCTCCGAGGTGATGATGAGCGCGGCGCCGGAGAAGTGGACCAGGAGCGAGGCGGCGAGGATGCCGAAGAAGACGCGGTCCATCGTCTTCCATCGGCTGACCATGACGTCCGCGGGCAGCACCGGCTTCGCCTCGTCGGGCGGCGGCGTGACGAACTGGAAGAAGAGGGTGGCGTCCCCCAGCTCCACCTTGCCGCGCGCGCTCTCCGGCAAGGGCAGGACGTGCAGGTCGCCGCGGCGGGTGGCCAGGCCCTGCGCGCGCAGGGCTTCGAAGTCCACGTCGGATGAGCCCAGGTTGACGCGGCCCTTCATGTCCGGCGCGATGACGAGCTGGAACTGCTGGTTCTGGTTCTCCAGCAGGGCGAAGCGGGCGGGGCGGCCCTCGGTGGCGGGCAGGACGATGGTGTTCTTCGCGTCGTGGCCGATGGTGACCGCTTCGCGGCGGACGTGGTGCTCTTCGACGATGCGGCCGTTCTGGATGACGCCGACGCGGAGCAGCTTGTTCTGCGAGGTGGCGGCCATGGGACTAGAAGGGTTCCTGTTCCACGCTCTTCTCGACCTTGGGCACGAAGCTCTCGGTGCGGCTGAGGTCGTCGAAGCTCAGGTTGGAGCGCTGGAGGATGTACATGGCCTGGGGCTTCTGGATGCGGCCTTCGACGGTGAGGGCTTCCAGGCGGATGACTCTGCGCGGGGCCTTCTTCGGCGCCGCGGCGCCGCTGCTGGACGAGGAGGCCTGACTGGCGTCCTGGGCCAGCACGGGCGCGGCGGCGAGCAGCACGATGAGGGCGAAGGCGGAGCGCATGGCGGATTCACTGGGCGTCGGTGGTGAGTCTACCCGAGCCGGTGGGCACCGGGGCAGCGGACGCGCCGTCCGGTGACGGTGCCGGGCTGCTGGGGGCGGAGGTGGTGGAAGGTGAGGCGCCAGGCGCCGCGACGCGCGTGCCTGGCTCCGGGTTGGACACCGTGGGGGCGGGCGGTGTTCCCTCGGGCGGCGTGGCCTCGGCGGCTTTCTGCGCCTCGGCGGCCTTGCGGAGCTGGTCCTTCTGCTCGCGCTCCAGCCGCCGCTCCTCGCGCTCCATGAGCTTGCGGGCGTCCTTCACGTACTGGGGGATGCGCTCATCGCGTCCGCCGCGCGCCTGGTAGTTGTCGAAGTGGGTGAGGGCCGTCTTGTAGCGCTTCAGCGTCTCCATCCCCGGCGGCTCCACGTCGAGGTAGAGGATGGCCAGGTTGAAGTACGCGTCCGCGGCGCCCGGCATCAGCAGCAGCACCTGTTCATACTCGGCGCGGGCCCGCGCGAAGTTGCCCTGGCCCCGGTGGGCGTTGCCCAGGTTGAGGCGGGCCGACGCGAAGTCCGGCGCGGCGCGCACCGCGGCCTCCAGCTCGGTGACGGCGGCCGCGTAGTCCTGGGCCTCGTTGAGCATGGCGCCGAAGTTGTTGCGCGCCTCCGCGAAGTCCGGCCGCAGCCGCGCGGCCGTCTTGAAGGACTCCAGGGCCTGGGGGCGCGCGTCGAGCGCCAGGGACACCAGCCCCAGCGCGTTGTGCGTGGCCGCGTCCTTCGGGTCGATGGCGCGGGCGTTCTCCAGCACCATGCGCGCCAGCTCGTGCTTGCCCTCGCGGTAGTAGACCTGCGCCAGCACCTGCATGGCGCGCACGTGCCGCTCGTCGCCCTTCAGCGCCTGCTTGGCCTCGGCCGAGGCGCCCGCGTGGTTCTTCGCCTGGAGCAGGGTGATGGCCAGCGCGGTGCGCAGCGCCACCGACTCCGGCTGGGACGACAGCCGCTCGCGCAGCTCGGCTTCCAGCTTCGCCGTGCGGCCGGTGCGGCCATACAGGCGCGCCAGGCAGTCCCACGCGGACTGCTGTTCGGGGGCCGCGTCCAGCGCCTCGCGGTAGGCGCGCTCCGCGTCCGCCGTCTTCCCCAGCCGCTCCTGGACGATGCCCAGGTTCGTCCACGCGTAGTCCAGCTTCGGGTCCAGCTCGACCAGGGTGCGCAGCGCCGCTTCGGCCGCGGTCAGCTCTCCCCGGCGGGCAATCTCCACCGCCTCGACGAAGTCACGCTCGGGGCCGCGCGGCGCTTCCGGGCGGGGCAGGGGCCGCGATTGCGGCTCCGCGGCGGCGCCCGCGTCCGGCGGCGTCGCGGCGGTGCCCGCGTCCTCGGTGGAGGCTGCCTTGTCGGGCGTTGGCCGGGTGACGGCGGGGGTGGTGGCGCACGCGGACAGCCAGAGGCTGGCGGCCAGCACCCCGGAGGTCAGCGCGCGGGCGCGGGAAGGACGCGGGCCAGGACTCACTTCGTTGCCTCCCCGGACAGGCGCGGGCCCTCTTGCGGCGTGGAGCGCACGGGCCCGGTGAGGCTGCCCACCAGCCCATCCGGATAGGTGGCGTCCGCGGCCAGCTCCTGCTTGGGCTCCTTGAGCACCGGATACTCCTTGGGCCGGAAGCGGTTGAGGGACTCCAGCGTGCGGCGCGTCCACGCGTTGTTGAGGCGGTTCTTCCGCGCCTCGGCCAGCGTGGCGGCGTAGCTCTCCACGGCGGCCTCTTCCAGCGAGGTGGTCTGCTGGACCAGCGCGTCCTGGTAGACGACCACCGCCTCCTCGCCCATCCGCTTCACCTCCACCGGGACGGGCGTCTCGATGATGGTGTTGGCGAAGCGCTCCAGCGCGTACCCCCGGCGGTAGAGCGCGGCCAGCGTCCACTCCAGCTGCTTGTACGGGTAGACGCGCGCGTACGCGGTGTTGACGGCCTTCACGCCGTTGCGCTTCGCCGTGAAGCTGCGCTCCAGCGCCTTGCCCTTGCCGCCAATCTTCAGCTTGTCGAACTTCTGGAACTCCAGCTCGGCCAGCTGGAAGCGGCTGTAGGCGGCGGCATCCGCGGCCAGCGGGTGCGTGTCCGGCTGGAGCTTGCGCCGGTCGAACTCCGCGGCGGAGCGCTCCCAGGCGCGCTGGGCCTCGCGCGTGCTGCCCAGCTTCTGGTGGGCGTCGCCCATGCGCCGGTGCGCGTCCACCACCAGCTCCACCTGGCTGGACCGCGAGGCGAACTTGCGCACGAACTCCTGCAGCGCGCGGACCTCTCCGCGGGGGTTGCCCTGCTTCGCGTAGATGATGGCGGCGCGGTACTGATTCTTCGGCGCGTCCTCCGCCTTGGGGAACAGGTCCGAGTAGCGCATGAAGGCGGCGGCCGCCTCCGGGTAGCGCTGCTGGCCTTCCAGCAGGCGCGCGGCGTTGAAGAGCGCGGCCTCCCGGTCCTTCGAGGCCGGGTAGTCCTTCACCAGCTTCTGGTAGCTGACGACGGCCTTGTCGAAGTCGTAGGAGTTCTCCGCGTTCACCGCCACGCGGAACAGCGCCCCGCCCGCCAGCAGCGACGACGGGTATTCGCGGTAGATGCGCTCGTACAGCTTCAGCGCGGAGTCGAAGCGGCGCGTGTTCTCATTCGCCACCGCGGCGTTGTTGAGGGCCTTGTCCGCGAACTCGTGGCGGGGTGACTCGTCCACCAGCTCGATGTACTTCGCCGCGGCCTCTTCGTACTTGGACTCGGCCATGAGCTGGTCGGCGAGCTTGAAGCGGCCGGCGAGCTTGAACTTCACCAGCTGCGCGTGCAGGTCGCTGGACGGGTCGATGACCTTGTCGTTGCTGGCCAGCCGCGCGCTGACGGACTCCACGCTCCGCCAGTCCTCGTCGATGAGGAAGGTCTCGATGGTGAGGTTGGTGGCGTAGCGGGCCACCTCGTGGCTGGGGTACGCCTGGATGATGGCCTCGAAGCGGCGGCGCGCCTCGGGGAAGTCGTCGTGCGAGTAGTACAGCTCCGCGGCCTGGTAGGCGATGCCGGGCGCCTTCTCTCCGGCGGGCAGCAGGGCCACGTAGGCGTCCGCGGCGGCCACCAGCTTCTGCTCGGTGGGCGCGAAGGGGCGGGGCTTCACCGCCTGGCCCTGGGGCCGCTCCGTCGAGCGCAGCGTCCTGGACTCCGGCACCGTGCCCGCCTGGAGGTCCAGCGTGAGCTGCTGCTGCCACGCGAGCACCGCGTTGAGGGCCGCGTCCGGGCGGTGCTTGTTGGCCGCGTCCGTGTCGCGCACCTCTTCATAGACGCGCGCGGCGGCGGCGAACTGGAAGGCGTTGTAGAGGCACTCCGCGTAATAGAAGCGCATGTCGCCCGCGCTCTTCGTCCGCGGGAAGCGCTCCAGGTACGTGCCATACGCGCGGGCGGCGACGTCGAAGGCGCTCCGGGCCTGCTCGAACTTGCCCTCCTGCTTGAAGACCAGGGCCTGCTGGTGGTGGTAGGTGGCGCTGCCGTACAGGCTGCGCTCGACCAGGGTGTTGGCGCGGGTGATGGCCGCCGTGTCGCCCTTGTTCTTCTCGTGCCAGGCGCCGCCGGGCTGGTAGAGGTTGGCCAGGGCCTCGGACTCGGCGAAGGACAGGCCCAGCAGGCGGTCCCGCTCGTAGGCCTGGACGATGCGCTGCTGCACCAGGGGCGCGTCCGGTGCGTCCGGCGCCTTCTGCAGCACCCGGCGATAGGCCTCGATGGCCGGCGCGTGCTTCGTCTGGTCGAAGTAGACGTTGCCCAGCCGCTGGTACACCTCGGCCTCGTAGGGGCGCGGGCCCCGCTCCGCGAAGAGCGCGTCCGCTCGGGCGATGCCGCCCCAGGTGTCGTCCGCCAGGGAGATGGCCACGTACTGGAGCGCTTCCTCGCGCAGGTCGCCGCCGGCCGTCGCGTCGCCCTTCGCCACGCGCTGGGCTTCGTAGAACTCCACCAGCGTCAGGAAGGACGCCACCGCCGGCTCGAAGCGGTCCATGCGGTAGTACGTCCAGCCGAGCTTGTAGAGCGCCTTGTCGTAGAGCGGGTGCGAGGCGTCGCGCGTGGCGGCCTCGTAGGCCCGCGCGGCCCTGGGCAGGGCCTGCGGGTCCTCGTAGTTGTCGAACCAGTACTCGCCAATGCGCACCCAGGACTCGGTGGCGAAGCGGCTCTGTGGGTAGCGGGCGATGAGCTGCTCGTACGCGTGGAGGCTGTCGTCGTACTGGTCCTGCTTCTCCAGGCAGTAGGCCAGCAGGTACCAGGCGCCGTCGTTGAGGCGGTAGTCCGGGAAGGTGGCCAGCAGCTCGCGGTAGAGCGCGATGGACGGCGCGTAGTCCACGCGCGGCTCGGTGGGGAACTCCGCGCCCGGGTCCTGGTCGTGCGCCTCCAGTCGCTCCGCGTAGTCCCGCATCGCCAGCAGGTGGTCATCTGACGACCGCTCGTAATAGAGCTCCGCCAGGCGGAACATCACGTCCGGCGTGAAGCGCGGCTCGGCGGGGTAGCGGCGCAGGAACGCCTCGAACCGGGCGATGGCGTCCAGCCGCTCGCGGCGCTCCTGGGCCTCCAGGTCCTTGATGCGCTTCTCGTAGGAGGCCGCCAGCGCGCCACGCTTCTGCTCGTAGCGCTGCTCCACCAACTCCTGCACCTCGCGGTGGAACTCACGCGACTCGGACTCGTAGAGCTCGAGCGCGCTGCTCACCTCCTGGAACAGCGCCTCCTGCTCGGGCGTGCGTCCCATGCCCTGGAGGTAGGGGGATGCGGGCGCGGCGGGAGCCTCCGCGGCGGACGCGGGGCCCCCCAGGGCGAGCAGCGCGGCGAGGAGACGGGCGCGCATCACTCCTTCACCTCGGACAGGACGTCCTGGAACTCGGCGTCCAGCTCGCGCAGGGCCTCGTCCTTCTGCGCGGAGAGCGTCTGGATGGCCGTCGTCTTGTCCTGCTTCTCGTTGAAGGCCACGTCCACCACGCCCACGTCCGCCTTGAGCACCAGGTCGTAGAACTGCTGCCGCACGCGGCGGATGCTGTCGTAGGCGATGCGGCCCACCAACTGCCGGGCGTCACCGGACACGGTGGCCACTTCGGCCTCGTAGCGCTTCAGGAGCTGTTGCTCGGCCACGACCTTCTCGCGGATGACGCGGCCCTGGCGCTCCAGCCGCTCGCGCACCACGGCCCGGGCCGCCGTCACCCGTCCGCGCAGGACGTCCAGCCTGCCGCGCGCGCCCTGGGTGCGCCGCAGCGTGGCCAGGACCTCCGCGTCCGCCCGGGGCTCCGCCTGGCGCAGGAGCGCGTGCTCGCGCCGCAGGGAGTCCGCGTAGGCGGTGCGGATGGCGTGCTCGCCGGCCAGGGTGGTGTCCACGGCGTTGCGCTCGTCCGCCAGCCGCGCGCGCGTGGCGGTCAGCTCCGCCTTGAGGTCCTTCAGCGTCTGGACCTCCCCCTGCAACTGCACCAGGAACTCGCGCTCCTCGTCCGGAGGCGTCTGCCGGAGCGGCCGCGAGTCATCCACCCACTTGCGCACCGAGGCGGCGATGGCGTGGAGCGACTGGAGCTCGACGTCGAGCCGGTGGGCCTCGCGGTCCACCGCGTCCACGCGCCGCTGCATGCGCTCGCGGCGGTCCTCCATCGCCTTCAGCGAGGTGGGCAGCGCGGAGAAGCGGCGCTCCAGGGCCTCGCGCGCCTGCCGGGCCTGCGTCAGCCGCGCCACTTCATCGGGCGTGAGCACGCCCTGCATGGCGAGCGTCTCCACCCGCACCAGCTCCGCCTCCGCCTGGGTGAGGGAGGTGTCGACCGCGTCCGCGCGCGCGTTGACTTCCTGCAGCTCCGGGAAGGTCTCCAGGCCGCGCGTGTCCAGGGCGTGGAGGATGCGCTGGGCAATGGCCGCGGCCTCGCTCCGGCCCCGGCGGCCGCTGTCGAGGTCCTCCACCAGCCGCACCGCGTCCGTCACCTCGCGCTGCGTGGTGGCGTACTTGAGCACCAGGTGCGGCAGCACCGTGCGCAGGTCCAGCGGGCCGTCCGCGCGCACCAGCAGCCGGTCGAAGTACGCCACCGGGTCGCTGTGCGAGCCCAGCAGCGCGTCCACCTGCTCCCTGGGGGGCTGGAAGGTGTCGATGACGTGGGTATAGGCGTCGGTGGCCTCGTCGTACCGGCGCAGCTTCTGGAGCAGGTTGCCCTGGAGGATGCGGCCTTCGGCCGCGAGCTGCGAGTCGGGCGCCACCAGCAGCAGGATGTCGATGGCGTTCTTCGCCTGCTGGTAGTGGCCCTGGCGCACGTGGACCCAGGCGGATTCGTAGAGCGCGTCCGGGAAGGACTCGCTGTCACGGGGCACCTGGCCGTAGCGGTCCAGCGCGTCGTCGAAGCGGCCCGTCTCATACAGCAGCCGCCCCAGCGACATCAGCGCCAGCTCCCGCACGCGGAGGGCTTCCTCCTCCGGCGTGGGCGCGGCGCGGCGCGGGCCCGTCCTGCCCGGAGCGGCCTGCGCGGCCTGGTCGGAGAGGGGGGTGGCCAGCTGCTGGAAGCGGGTGATGGCCGCGGGCAGGTCACCTTCCTGCATGGACAACACGCCCAGGTGGTAGGCGGCCTGGAGCCGGAAGGCGCCGTCGGGCGCCTGCGCCAGCGGCGTGAAGGCGGCGCGGGCCTGGGCGATGCGGTCCGCGGGCGCCAGGTCCGTGCGCCGGAACAGCCACTTCGCGTGGACGTAGGCCGCCTCCGGGGGCAGCGCTCCGCCGGACAGCGCGCGGGCCTGCGCCACGTAGGCCTCGACACCGTCGAAGTAGTTGAGGCGGCCGGCCACCGTCAGGTAGCGCGACAGGGCCTCGCGGTAGTGGCCGGAGGTGGGGGGCAGGGCCAGCAGCTCGCGCAGGTACAAGCGCGCGCCAATGAAGTTGCGCTGCGCCAGGAGCGAGTCCGCCAGGTAGAACAGCGCGTCCGGATAGCGCGGATGCGGGCGGAAGCGTGGGTCGCTCACCAGGTCGTAGAAGAGGACGGACGCCGCCGGCCAGTCGCCCAGCAGGTAGTGGATTTCGCCGTCGGAGAAGCGGCGCGCGCGGGCGTCGTCGTCACTGGGCTCGGCGCGCTGGGTGAACTGCGTCTCCACGAAGTGGAGGCTCTCCTCGATGCCGAGCAGCCCCGTCTCCACCGCGTCGAGCCGCGGCGACAGGTCCCGCGCGGTCGGCGGGGGCGCGGGCACCTGCGCGGGCTGGGCGGAACGGACGGCCGCCGGCCCCAGCAGGGCCGCCGCGAGAGCGAGGGCACGGAGAGACGCGTTCACCGTCTGGCCCTCTACTGCCCGGGAGTGGAGCGGGTGACGGGCGGCGGCGCGGCCTTGCGGCCCGACTCCCGCGCGACGGAGACGTCGTAGCGCACCGCGGGCCGGTCCTTCAGGTCCGTGGTGATGCCGCC
Organism: Myxococcus vastator; assembly: GCF_010894475.1. Taxonomy (GTDB): domain Bacteria; phylum Myxococcota; class Myxococcia; order Myxococcales; family Myxococcaceae; genus Myxococcus; species Myxococcus vastator. The sequence goes on along the minus strand of NZ_JAAIYB010000270.1, from coordinate 2,311 downwards.
CTGCTCGTAGCCCACCACGTGCACGGTGGACGTCTTCCCCGGCTCCGAATTGAAGGTGTAGCTGGACTGCACCTTGAACTTGTAGCCCTCCAGGTAGCTGAACACGCCGTAGCCCTTGCCCCGGTACACGAGGCGCACGGCGAGCTGGTGCTGCCCGGGGACGATGCGGCCGTTGAAGACCTCGAAGCGCTCGCGCTTGCCCAGGTCCGTCTGGCCCTCTTCATCCACCTGCGTGTAGACGGGCGCGCCGTCGAGCGCGTACGCCACGGACTCCAGCTCGAAGGAGCCGCCCATCTCGTTCTTGTGGACGATGACGGCCCGGGCGCCGGTGGAGACGTCACCGCCCAGCACCGTCTCCTGCAGCAGCAGCAGGCGCGCCTTGGAGCGGTAGATCTTCTCCTTCAGGTCGACGACGTTCTCCTCCAGCGTCTTCACGCGGGTGTCGAACGCCTCGTCCGCGGTCGCAGTGGCCTGCGCGGAGGGAGGAGCGGCGGCGGGCTCCTGCGCGAGCGCCGGCCCACAGAGGGCGGCGCCCAGCAGGGCGAGGAGCGGGAAGGGGGCGGCGACACGCACGGTACGACCTCAGTGGGCAGACGGTCCGACCTGACGGCAAGGGAGGACATAGCACCCTTGCCTGTAGGACGTCTTGCCACGCCGTGGGCGGGGACCGGGGTCGCCCGCCTGGGCGCTTGCTTCAACCACCCTTCTTGAGCTCGGTGAGCACGAGCTTCGCCACGGCCTTGAGCGTGTCGAACACGCCCACGCCCGTGGGAGCCACGGCCTGGTACTCCGGGATGTTGCGGGGGTTGAGCGCCTTGCGCATCTCCTCCACCGTCACCGCGTTGGGCAGGTCGCGCTTGTTGTACTGGATGACGTACGGAATCTTGTTCAGGTCGTAGCCCTGCTCCGCAAGGTTGATGCGGAGGTTCTCGAGCGACTCCATGTTCGCTTCCATACGCTCGATCTGACTGTCTGCCACGAACACGACACCGTCCACGCCCTTGAGGATGAGCTTGCGGCTGGCGTCGTAGAAGACCTGACCGGGCACCGTGTACAGGTGGAAGCGCGTCTTGAAGCCGCGAATCTCACCGAGCGACAGCGGCAGGAAGTCGAAGAAGAGCGTGCGGTCCGTCTCCGTGGAGAGGGAGATGAGCTTGCCCTTCGTCTCCGCGGCGGTCTTGTTGTAGATGTACTGAAGGTTCGTCGTCTTCCCGCAGAGCCCGGGCCCGTAATAGACAATCTTGCAGTTGATTTCGCGGGATGAGTAATTGATGAAGGACATGGCTTCCCGGGTTACTCGCTGAAGAGGTTGTCGATATCGTCGTCGGAGATCTCGGCGAAGGGCGACCCAGCTCCAGGACTGTCCGTCTTCTTCACCAGGCTCTCGAAGATCTTCGTGAGCTCGTCGCTGGCCTTCTTGATGCGAAGGCGGACGAGGCCGAGGCTGGTGCGGTTGTCGAAGATGACGACCAGCACGACCCGGCTGCCGACGATGGTCATGTACAGCGAGTCCTTGGCCCCCTCGTGGAACTGGTTGGGGAACTCGTTCTCCCCAATCAGCTTGGCCAGGCCCCCCATCGCCGCCACGTTGCCGGCCGTCAGCGAGGCCAGTGACGTGGTGTCGATGTTCTGCGTCTGACCCGCGGAGGAGATGAGCTGCCCGTTCTTGTCGACGAGGAAGACCACCTTCGCGTTCGCGTCCTTGGTAAGCCGGTCGCAAACGGCGTTGATCTTGGTGAACTCCTCTTCGTACATCACCAGTTGCGTGCCCATGGGCGTATGCGCTCCTCAGCGTTCGCTCGTCCCGCTCATGGCGACGCTCCGATGTTTCTAGAGTGAATCCACGAGGTTAGACGAGGCGCTACCGACCGTCAGGATGCTTAGCAAAGCGTCTCCACTCCAGCAAGAAGCCTTCCGCTTCCTGGAAGCGGTTCCGTGCCCGTTCCCATGCCCTCCGGACGCCCTGTGGGGTGGAGGCCACGGATCCGCACCCTGAGCGCGAGGAGGTGGAGCGGGCCTGGTCCACGGAGTTGGGGGCCTTCCCGGCTTTCTCTATACTCCGCCGCGTTTTGCCGCTCCCGCTTCTCCCGCGTTGCTCCGTGGCGCGCCTGGCGCTGGTGCTCCTCGTCATGCTGGCCACGCCCTCCGCCCACGCGGAGGTGGTGGCCGAGCACGCCTCGTTGCGCCTTCGCTACGGGCTGTCCCTCCGTGACGGCCGTCAGGCGGATGTAGGGCCCGGGCTCACCTATGAGGGCTTCACGCCGAACGACGTGGCGGCGGTGGGCACGGCGTGGCTGGGCACGTCCTGGCT
>NZ_JAAIYB010000026.1 GCF_010894475.1 Myxococcus vastator | reverse complement strand
GCGCTGGCGATGGGGGCGGCGAGGAGCAGGGCGGAGAGCAGGGCGTGCCGGACGCGAGTCATGCGGGGAAGGTCCTTTGAGGAAGAGGCCCCATCATCCCCGAGCGCCCGGCGGGAAGGGACTCGCGCGGCGTGAAGTCGTGTGGCGTGCGTGCGAAGAACCGTGCGAAGCCCGCCATCCGGCTGCGCCGTGCAAGCGTTGCCGCCGTGGCTCGTTTAAGGTGTGTCCATGGCCAAGCGCACGTCCCAGAAGCGTCCGTCGAAGGCGAAGAAGCCCTCCGCGTCGAAGGCAGCGGCGAAGGAGGCCGCCGCCCCGAAGAAGGCCGCCGCCCCGAAGAAGGCCGCCTCCAGGGCTCGCGCCGCGCCCCGTCGGGCCAGCGCGCCGGTGTCCGAGCCCGCGGCCGAGGCGCCTCGGCCCCCCGTGCTGGAAGCCGAGCCCGTGCTGGAGGCCGAGCCCACGCCGCGCCGCCCTGGCCCCAAGGCGCTCCCGTCCGGCGAGCCCGCGGGCCGCGTGCTGCCCTTCGAAATCGACCCCAAGCGCATGGAAGAAGGGCTGCGCAAGCTCCAGGGGGAGATGGTCCACTGGGCCAACAAGGGCCGCTACACGCGGGTGCGCTTCAAGTTCCGGGGCAAGCAGCTGCTCCCGGACCTGCCGCTGGCCGCCGTGGTGGCCGCGGAGGGGCTCACGTTCTACTGGGGCGGCATCCTGCGCGTGCTCGTCGCGAACGTGGTGGGCGGCAGCGTGTTCCAGGTGGAGCTCGTGAATGACGCGGAGAAGCGCGTCCAGGCGGGCAAGGAGGCCCTGCTGTCGGGCGACGTGGACCAGGCGCTGGTGCTCTTCCGGGAGGCCGTGGCCATGGACCGGGACGCTCCCGCCGCGCACCTCAACGTGGGCGTGGCCTTGAAGCTCAAGGGCGACCGGGAAGGGGCCCTGGCGGCGTTCGAAAAAGCGAAGGAACGAGACCCGGAAGGACCAGTGGGAACCGGAGCCGAGCGCCTGGCTGCTCCCCTGCGCCCGCGGGGCTGAAAAAGGCCCGCTCAAGCGTTCAAAAAAGAGTCCCATCCCGGCATCCCGCCGTTCGGGGCGAAAGCCCCTTGTTTCCCCTGTTGACGCTGGGAAATCCAGGGGTTACGAACGCTCACCCACTGGACGGCGGCCCCCATTCGCGGGCCCCTCCGCAGACTTCCAGAGCTCATGGCTGACGACACGACCGACAAGCCGGCATCGCCCTCCGCGCCTCCTCCCCCGGACAGCGCTGGAGAGCTCATTCCCGTCAACATCGAAGACGAGATGCGCCGTTCGTATCTCGACTACTCCATGTCCGTCATCGTGGGGCGCGCGCTGCCCGACGTGCGTGACGGACTCAAGCCCGTGCATCGCCGCGTGCTGTTCGCGATGAATGACCTGGGCAACCTCCACAACCGGGCCTACAAGAAGTCCGCCCGCGTGGTGGGTGACGTCATCGGTAAGTACCACCCGCACGGTGACTCGTCGGTGTATGACGCCATGGTGCGCCTGGCGCAGGAGTGGAGCCTCCGCTACCTGCTGGTGGACGGCCAGGGCAACTTCGGCTCGGTGGACGGCGACTCGCCCGCGGCCATGCGCTACACGGAAGTGCGCATGGAGCGGCTGGCGGAGGACCTGCTGGCGGACATCGACAAGGAGACGGTGGACTTCGGTCCCAACTACGACGACTCGCTGGAAGAGCCGCTCGTCCTCCCATCGAAGTTCCCCAACCTCCTGGTCAACGGCAGCAGCGGCATCGCGGTGGGCATGACCACCAACATCCCGCCGCACAACATGACCGAGGTCATCACCGGCACGCTGCACCTCATCGACAACCCGGGCTGCACGGTCCGTGACTTGATGGAGTTCATCACCGGTCCGGACTTCCCCACCGGCGCCATCATCACCGGGCGCGAGGGCATCGTCCGCGCCTACGAGACGGGCCGCGGTCAGGTCACCATCCGGGCGCGCTCGGACGTCGAGACCTCCAAGAAGGGGGACCGCGAGGCCCTCATCTTCACGGAGATTCCGTACCAGGTGAACAAGGCGCGGCTCATCGAGAAGATCGCCGAGCTGGTGCGCGAGAAGAAGCTGGAGGGCATCAGCGACATCCGCGACGAGAGCGACCGCCAGGGCATGCGCATCGTCATCGAGCTCAAGCGCGATGCGATTGCGCAGGTGGTGCTCAACAACCTGTACGCGATGACGTCGCTGGAGACGACCTTCGGCGCGGTGATGCTGGCCATCGACGGGGGCCAGCCGCGCACGCTCAACCTGAAGGAGATGCTGGACCGGTTCATCGCGCACCGCCGCGACGTGGTGACGCGCCGCACGCGCTACGAGCTGCGCAAGGCGCTGGCGCGCATGCACATCGTCGAAGGTCTGCTCGTCGCGCAGGACCTCATCGACCTGGTGGTCAGCCTCATCCGCGCGTCCAAGGACCCGGACGAGGCGCGCTGGGGCCTGATGCACATCCTGTCGCCCGCGCTGTACGAGCACGAGCGCTTCGCGACCCTCCAGCGCATCGACTACGCGCAGGCGAAGGCGCAGATGGAGCTGCTCGTCTCCCGCGCGCGCAACGAGGAACCCAGCTACGGCGGCCTGGCGCACAAGTACGAGGGCGCGGGCTTCAGCGAGGGCCAGGCGCAGAACATCCTGGAGATGCGGCTGCAGCGGCTCACCGGCCTGCAGCGCGAGGAGCTGTTCCGCGAGCTGATTGGCCTGGTGCGCGACATCGCGCGGCTGCGGGACATCCTGGCCAACGAGAGCAGCCTGCTCAGCGTCATCAAGACGGAGCTCGTGGAGATTCGCGAGCGCTACGGCGACAAGCGCCGCACGGAAATCACCGGCGCCGTGGATGAGATGACCCGCGAGGACCTCATCGCCGAAGAGACGATGGTCGTCACCCTGTCGCACACGGGCTATGTGAAGCGCTCGCCGCTGACGGAGTACCGGGCGCAGAAGCGCGGTGGGCGCGGGAAGACGGGCGCCGCGACGAAGGAAGACGACTTCGTCAGCAAGCTGTTCGTGGCCAGCACGCACGCGTTCCTGATGCCGATTACCACGAAGGGCAAGCTGTACTCGCTGAAGGTGCACCAGATTCCGCAGGCCAGCCGCACGTCGCGCGGCAAGGCCATGGTGAACCTGGTGCAGTTCGGCGAGGGCGAGCGGCTGGCGCAGGTGCTGGTGACGCGGGACTTCCCGGAGAACCGCTACGTCTTCTTCGTGACGAAGCGGGGCGTGGTGAAGCGCACGGACCTGAGCGCGTTCGAGAACGTCCGCTCCAGCGGCATCATCGCGCTGGGCATCGACGACGGGGACGAACTGGTGGCGGTGATGATTACCGACGGCAGCAAGGACATCCTGCTGTCGACGGCGTCGGGCATGAGCATCCGCTTCCCGGAGACGGAGGTCCGCTCCATGGGCCGCCAGGCCTACGGCGTGAAGGGAATCACGCTGGAGGACGGCGACCAGGTGGTGGGCGCCGACATGGTGGAGACGGACACGGCCATCCTCACGGTGACGGAGAACGGCTACGGCAAGCGGACGCAGGAGACCGAGTACCGGCAGCAGGGCCGTGGCGGCAAGGGCATCATCGACATCAAGACCACCGAGCGGAACGGCAAGGTGGTGGGTCTGCTCCAGGTGAAGGAGTCGGACGAGGTGATGATCGTCACCAACGGCGGCATGCTCATCCGCATGCGGGTGAAGGAAATCTCCGTCATCGGCCGCAACACGCAGGGCGTGCGGCTGATTGCGCTGGAGAACGAGCAGGAGAAGGTCATGGCCATCTCCAAGCTGCCCGAGAGCGATGAGACGGAGGAGAACGGCGAGGCGGTGACTCCCGTGGAGAGCGTGGACGCCACGGGTGAGGCCGCGGCTCCGGTGGAGGCCACGGGTGAGGCCACGGCCTCGGTGGAAGCCGCTGCCGAGCCGGCCCCGGCGCCCGAGGAGGGTGGTACCCCGGGTGACGAGGAGCCCACTCAGGGCTGAATCGTCCGTTGAATTGCCGGAAGGCTGACTGACGGGGACGCGGCGGAAGTCGCGTCCCCGTTGTCACTCAAGGCGCATCATCCAGCAGGTTGAGCTGACCCTGCGCAACGGCACGGTAGTGTGGCACCACCTCGGCGGCCAACACGTCCCGCATTTCCTGGCGGGCACTGTCGAGGTCACCCGCGCGCTTGTGTTGGTACATCCCAAGGCTTACGAGCACACATCCCAAAGGTGTGGCAGTGTTCTTGATTTTCATTGAATACTGCTTAGCGCAGTTCCGCGGGAAGCCGGCTGACATCCAACTTCGGCACACCCACCTGCGTCACCGCCTGCGCGCCAAACCAGTTCGCCAGCGCGGCGCAGCGCTCGAACGGCAGCCCCCGCAGCAGTCCCAGCGTGAAGCCCGCGAGGAAGCAGTCCCCCGCGCCCGTGGCATCCACTTCCGCCACCGCCACCGTGGGCACGTCGATGCGCGCATCCGCCGTGAGCACCGTGCAGCCCCGCGCCCCGCGCGTCACCACCAGGCACGTTCGCTGGCGCACCCGCTCGATGTCCATCGCCCGGGCTTCCTCCTCGCTGGCCTTCAGCACCCGGAGCCGCTCCAGCAGCCCCGCGAAGGGCGTGTCCTCCAAGCGGAGGTTGAGCACCCGTCCGTCATCATCGAATGCCCGAAGCAACCCCTGCGCGTCCGCCAGCACATGCCGCGCCCGCTCGGAGGCGCGGAGCAGCGTCTCCGGCAGCACCTCACCCGCCACGCCGCACGCCAGCGCCACGCGCGCGTCCACAGTGATGTCCGTGGGGAGAATCGGCTCCGCCTTCGCGCTGACGCGAAGGGTCCGCGCCTCCCCCTCGAAGTCCGCGATGAACTGCGTGGTGCGCGTCCCCGGAACGATGCGCGGCGGATACCGGACCGCGTCGCTGTAGCGGAAGTCCTCGCCAGCCACCGCGGCCACCGCGTACTCCAGTCCCATCGCCTCCAGGACGGACGCGATGTACGCCGCCGACCCGCCGAGCGCATGTGTCTGCCGCCCGGGGCCATGCCGGAGCAGGTCGTGGCAGTAGCTCCCTACCACCAGCACATCGCGCAGGGACGCGTCACCCATGACCGCGCGTTCTACTTCCGGGTGAAGTCTTTCGGCACGGGAACCCCCGCGGCTTTGTCGTCCGTCCAGGCGATGTTGAGAATCCACCAGCGCTTCCCATCGAAGACGAGCTGCAAGCTGTTGACGCCCGTGGCCATCACCGGCCCGTCCACGGCTTCACGCGTCTCATACGCGCTCAGCACCTGGACCAGGTCGCCATAGCCAGACACCTGCCGACGCGTCTCCTTCTCGAAGAACCCCCGCTTGTCGAAGGCCACCGAGGCGGAGGTGGCGTAGTCATCCGGCGTGAAGGGCGTGGCCGCGGGCCCCTTGCCGTCCTTCGGCCGGCGGATGGGAATCATCTGCGCGCCCGGGTGGAAGAGGGCGCGGAAGCGCCGCCAGTCGCGCGCCTGTCCCGCCGGGCCGCTGATGACGTCGTAGAGCGCGGCGATGACGGCGTCGATGGAGCGCACGTCCTCGGGGCGAGGCGCGGGGGCGAGCTGGAGCGCGCTCCGGGTTCGCTCGGCGGCGGCCTTCATCGGGTTGGGCGTGGAGACGGCAGGCTTCGGGGACGCGGGCGCCTGCGCGAGGGCGGCGGGCGCGGCGAGCAGAGCGGCGGCGGCACAGGCGGCGACGAGCGGGCGCGGCATGGTGTCTCCACGGTGGCGGGAGGTGGGGGCCCGCGAGGCTACTCCGGGCCGCGAAGGAACGCTGGCGTCACCTGCTTCGCGCTTCACCCGGCGCCCGCGCGCAATCGGTGGAAGCGGGGGAGGCCGTCCGTTAGGGTGCCGGCCCATGGTTCGACTCCTCCTCGCCTCCCTGGTCCTGACCCTGGCCTCCCCCGCGCTCGCGGCGGAGACGCTCACCATCTACTCCGGCCGCAACGAGAAGCTCGTGGGCCCGCTCCTCAAGAAGTTCACCGCGAAGACGGGCGTCGAGGTGAAGGTGCGCTACGGCGAGACGCCGCAGCTCGCCGCCACGTTGCTGGAGGAGGGCGCGAAGACGCCCGCCGACGTGTTCTTCGCGCAGGACGCGGGGGCGCTCGGCGCGCTGGCGAAGGCGGGCCAGCTGCAGGCGCTGCCCAAGCAGACGCTGGACAAGGTGGACGCGCGCTTCCGCTCACCGCAGGGCGTGTGGGTGGGCACCAGCGGCCGGGCGCGCGTGGTGGCCTACAACACGAAGAAGGTGAAGGCGGACACGCTGCCCAAGAGCATCCTCGGCTTCACGGATGCGAAGTGGAAGGGCCGCCTGGGCTGGGCGCCCACCAACGCCTCGTTCCAGGCCTTCGTCACCGCGCTGCGCCTGCTCAAGGGCGACGAGGCCGCGACGCAGTGGCTCAAGGGCATCCAGGCCAACGCGCCGCGCGTCTACAAGAACAACTCCGCCATCATCGAGGCGCTGGGGCGCGGTGAAATCGACGCGGGCTTCGTGAACCACTACTACCTGTTCTCCGCGAAGAAGAACAATCCGGACCTGCCCGTGGCCAACTACTTCGTCGCCGCGGGGGACCCGGGCGCGCTGGTGAACGTGGCGGGCGTGGCCATCCTCAAGGGCTCGAAGAACACGGACGCGGCGAAGAAGCTGGCCGCGTACCTGCTGGACACGGAGGCGCAGGCGTACTTCGCGCAGGAGACGTCCGAGTTCCCGCTGGTGCCGGGCGCGAAGCTGGCCGAAGGCCTGCCCCCGCTCGACAAGGTGGGCTCGCCCGACCTGGACCTGTCCAGGCTGGATGACCTGCGCGGCACCGTGAAGCTGCTCCAGGACACCGGCGTCCTCTGATGCGCCGTCGTACCCCGGTGGGGTTGTGGGTGGCCGGCGTGGCCATGGCCGCGCTGGCGCTGGTGCCCGCGGTGTACCTGGGCGTGCGCGCCGTGGAAGCGGACGCGGACGCCTGGGGCCTGCTGCTGCGGGACAGGACGTGGGGCCTGCTGGGCCGCACGTTGGGGCTCGCGGCGGCGGTGACGGGCTGCGCGGCGCTGCTGTCGCTGCCGCTGGCCTGGCTCACCGCGCGCACGGACCTGCCGGGGCGCCGTCTATGGACGGTGTTGCTGTGTGTGCCGTTGGCGGTGCCCACGTTCGTCAGCGGCTACGTGCTGCTGGCGGCGTTCGGCGTGGGCGGCGCGCTGGAAGAGCCCCTGACGCGCTGGGGCCTCCCGGTGCCACCCGTGTATGGCTTTCCCGGAGCGCTGCTGGCGCTGACGGTGTCGACGTATCCGTACTTCTTCCTCGCGCTGCGCGCCGGGCTGCAGTCCCAGGACCCGGCGTGGCTGGAGGGGGCGAGGAGCCTGGGGCTCACGCCTGCTCGGGCCTTCTTGCGCATCACCGTGCCCCTGCTGCGTCCGGCCTTCGCGTCTGGCGCGCTGCTGGTGGGCCTGTACGTCCTCTCCGACTTCGGCGCGGTCGCGCTGCTGCAGTACGACGCCTTCTCGCGCGCCATCTATGTGCAGTACGAAGGCGCGTATGACCGCAGCTACGCGGCGCTGCTCGGGCTGGCGCTGGTGTCCGTGACGGTGGGCGTGCTGGCCCTGGAGCTGTGGCTGCGCGGCCGGGCGAGCTACCACCGCAGCGCGAAGGGGGCCGCGCGGGCCTCTTCGCTCGTACAGTTGGGCCGCTGGCGCGTGCCGGCGCTGCTCCTGTGCGGCGCGGTGGTGGCGGTGGGCGTGGGGCTGCCGGTGGGCGTGCTCGTCTACTGGGGCGTGCAGGGGTTGTCGGTGGAGTCGGGGCCGATGATGGGGCCCACGTGGAACTCGGTGAGCGCCTCCATGCTGGGCGCGGTGGCGGCGGTGGTGGGCGCGTTGCCGCTGGCCTTCCTCGCGGTGCGCTACCCGAGCCGCCTCACGGTGGCGCTGGAGCGCGTGTCCTACGCGGGCTATGCGCTGCCGCCCATCGTGCTGGCGCTGTCGCTCGTCTTCCTGGGCGTGCAGGCGGTGCCCTTCCTCTACGGCACCCTGGTCATGCTGGTGCTGGCCTACGTGGTGCGCTTCCTGCCGCAGGCGGTGGGCGTAGTGCGCGCGTCGCTGCTCCAGCTCAACCCGCACCTGCCGGAGGCCGCGGCGTCGCTCGGGCAGCCTCCGTCCGGCGTGCTGCGCCGGGTGACGGCGCCGCTGCTGCGGCCCGGGCTGCTGGCGGGCGCGGCGCTCGTCTTCCTCACGGCGATGAAGGAGCTCCCGGCCACGTTGCTGCTGGCCCCCATCGGCTTCGAGACGCTCGCCACGCGCGTCTGGGGCGCCACGGCCGAGGGCCGCTTCGCCGAGGCCGCGCTGCCGGCGCTGGTGCTGATGGCCGTCTCCACACTGGGGGTGGGGCTGCTGGTGTCGCAAGAGGGCAGCGCGTCTCCGGGTTGAGCCAAAGCGCCCGGACCCGCGGGAACGCGGTAGGGTGCGCCGCCCGCCATGCCCCTGCTTTCGCTCGATGACGTCACCCTTCGTTATGCCTCCAGCGGTACCGCCGCGGTGGACGGCCTGTCCCTGGCGGTGGAGCCCGGCGAGGTGCTGGCCCTGCTGGGCCCGTCGGGGTGTGGCAAGACGACGACGCTGCGGCTGGTCGCGGGCTTCGAGCGCCCCAACGGCGGCACCGTCATGCTGGAGGGCCGCACCCTGGCCAGCTCCGGCGCCTTCGTGCCGCCCGAGCAGCGCAGCGTGGGCATGGTGTTCCAGGACTACGCGCTCTTCCCGCACCTGTCCGTGGTGGAGAACGTGGCCTTTGGCCTCACCGCGCTGCCGCGCCAGGAGGCCCGTGCTCGCGCGAGCCACATGCTGAAGCTCTTCGGCCTGGAGGGCTTCGAGTCGCGCATGCCGCACGCGCTCTCGGGTGGGCAGCAGCAGCGCGTGGCGCTGGCCCGCGCGCTGGCTCCAGGTCCGCGGGTGCTGCTGCTCGACGAGCCCTTCTCCAGCCTGGACAGCGCGCTGCGGGCCTCCACGCGGATGGAGGTCCGGCGGGCGCTGAAGTCGCTGGGGGCCACGGTGATGCTCGTCACGCATGACCAGCAGGAGGCCATGGCCTTCGCGGACCGGCTGGCGGTGATGCGGGCAGGCAAGGTGGAGCAGGTGGGCACGCCGGAGGCCGTCTATGCCACGCCGCGCACGGCCTTCGTGGCGTACTTCCTGGGCGGCACCAACCTGCTGCCGGGCGTGGGCTTTGGCAATGGCGCCCGGACGCTGCTCGGCATCCTTCCGGTGACGGGCGCGCCGGCGAAGGGCAACGTGCTGCTGTCGCTGCGGCCCGAGGCGATGCGACTGGTTCCGGACACGGACGGCGTCGCGCTGGGCGGCGCGCTGCGAGCGGAGGTGCTGACGCGCGAGTTCCAGGGACCCGCCGCCGAGTTCACCGTGGCCTGCAACGGCCTGGAGCTCACCGTGCGCGGCGCGCCGGACCTGCCGCTGCGCGCGGGCGACCGGGCGAGGCTGGAGGTGGTGGGCCGCGCGATGGTGCTGGAGGACACTCCGGACTGAGCCTGGCTGTCCTCCGGGCGGCCGGACGGCATACGCTAGGTATGGGCTGGGGCCGCAATCACCCGGGCCCCTCGTGCGTAGAGGTAGGTATGAACATCGCAGGCCTTCGTGGAATGGGGAGCCGTTTCTTCCGGTACGTGCGCGACCCGCACGTAGCGCTCTGGCGGAAGCTCGCCGGGGTGATGGCGGTGGTCTACTTCCTGTCGCCCGTGGACGCGCTGCCGGACGTGATTCCGGTGCTCGGCTGGCTGGATGACCTGGGCGTGTTGTCCGCCGCCGCCTTCTTCATGGTGCGCGAGGTGCAGCGCCACCAGGTCGCCGTCGCGGGAGAGGATGCGCAGCCGGGTGTCGCCGCCCCGGCGAGCAGCAAGACTGTCTAGGTCGCTGGGCACCCCCGTGACGCGGGGTGAGAGTGCCTTGTCGGGCCCGGGGCACCCGTGGTTTGTGCGCCAGGAAGACTGCCGCACGGAGCCTGGATGCCCGGTTCGCAAGGAAGCGTCGTTCTCATCACCGGTGCGTCGTCCGGCATCGGCAAGGCGTGCGCGGAGCTGCTGAGCGCTCGCGGCTACACCGTCTACGGCACCAGCCGCCGCCCCGTGGAGGCCGCGCCGCCGGGCTACCGGATGCTGGCGCTGGACGTCACCCAGGATGACTCCGTGCAGCGGGCCGTGGAGACGGTGCTGGCGCGTGAGGGCCGCATCGACGTGGTGGTGAACAACGCGGGCCACGCGCTCGCGGGCGCCGCCGAGGACACCTCCATCGAGGAAGCGCGCGCGCAGCTGGACGTCAACTTCCTGGGTGCGCTGCGCATGTGCAAGGCGGTGCTGCCGTCGATGCGCGAGCGGCGCTCCGGCCGCATCATCCAGGTCAGCTCCCTGGGCGGGCAGGTGGGGTTGCCCTTCCAGTCGCTCTACAGCGCCAGCAAGTTCGCCCTGGAGGGCTTCACCGAGGCGCTGCGCCAGGAGGTGGCCGAGTTCGGCATCGAGGCGACGCTGGTGCAGCCCGGAGACGTGCGGACGCACATCACCCGGAACCGCGTGTGTGTCGCGAAGGCGGGCGCGGGCTCCGCGTACCAGGAGCGCTTCGAGGCCGGGCTGAAGGCCATCGAGTCCGGTGAACGCGAGGGCCTCTCCGCGGAGGCCGTGGCGAAGAAGGTGCTGGAGGTGATGGAGCGCGGTGCGCCTCGCGTGCGCTACCCGGTGGCCCAACTGGCGCAGCGGGTGGCGGTGGTGGCGAAGACGGTGCTGCCCTCGCGCACCTTCGAGCAGCTGGTGATGTCCATCTACGGCCTGCGCCGCCGCTGATCGCGGCTAGAACCGGCCCACCATGGACACGCCCGTGCCCCCACGCGACGTGGTGAGCGGTGCCAGCGTCACCTGGGGCGCGTCCGGGAGGTCGAAGTTCCGGGTGAGGTACGTGGTGAGGACCAGGCCGCCCAGCACGCCAATGCCGGTGCCCAGGAGGATGGCGTCTCCGGCGTCGTTGCCCGCGGTGAGGTAGACGCCGCTGGCGCCCACCAGCCCGCCGAGGATGCCGCCCGCGTCGATGATGAGCATGCGGCCCCGGGACACCGGCACGTACTTCGACAGGATGGCCATCGACAGGATGCCCGCGGCCGTGGCGCCCAGCTCGGCGGCGAAGAAGCCCTGCGTGTCGCTGCTGTCCGAAGTCGCCAGGAACAGCGCCGTCACCACGCCGGCCCAGAGGCCACCCGAGTTGGCCAGGGACACCTGCCCCGAGGTGGGGCTCACCAGGTGCGCCAGCAGCACGCCCACGCCGGTGAAGCCGGCCCCGCCGAGGATGGCGGCGCCCAGGGCATCGTCACCCTCCAAGTCAAAGGCGAGCAGCGTCGCGACACCGAACCAGAAACCCCACACGGTGCCGGAGTTGATGACGGCGGCCTGCCCATCCGTCACGCCGCCCCGGGTGAGCAGCCACGAGCTGGCGGCGCCCGCCCCGGCGCCCAGCAGCGACGCCGCGGCGTACCCCTTGCCGCTGCAATCTCCAATGGCGCACAGGAGGACACCTTGGGCCACGCCGTGCAGCGTCTGCGCCACGACGAGCGAGGCGCGTGCGGCGTTGGAGTGTGGCTCGCGCCCCAGCTCGCTCGCGGCGGCGGTGGCCAGCCGGCCCCCGGGCACGAGCCGGGTCCGGGAGAGCCGGGCCAGCTCGGTGGCGTAGGGGTGCTGTGGACAGGCGGCGAGCACCCGCTCGAACAGCGCGAGCGCCTTCGCGTCATCGCCGCTCACGAGCGCGTCGAAGCCCGCCGAGTAATCCGCTTCGGAGCTGGCCGCACAGGCCTCGGGCGTGGAGACCAGGGGCGGCGAGGTGACCGTCTCCGGTGTCGGGACCTCGGGAGCGGGCGGAGTCTCCGGGGACTGAGCTGCGAGCGTGGCAAGCAGGAGGAGCGTGGCGAGCGTCATGGCGCCCGGCACTGTATGCGAAGCGCGGCGGCGGCATGTGTCAGTCATGCCGCCGCCTGTTCGCGGTGCGTCAGCGCGCGGCCAGCGTGTCGACGTGCTCGCGCAGGGCCACCTCGTTGCCCAGCCGGCCGGTGAGGCCGGCCAGCGGCCTCGCGGCCTGCTCGATGCGGCCCCGGGTGCGCGGCCCCGCCGCGGCCAGCCACGCCACGCCCAGCGCCAGCTCCGCCACCTGCGCGTCCCCGCCGATGCTCGCGGCCAGGGACAGCAGGGCCTCCACCGCCTTCTTCACCTGCGCGCCGTGCAGCGGGTGGCTGCTGGTGATGCCCTCGCGCAGCAGCGTCAGCAGGGCCAGCGCCGTGGCGCGTGCCTGCCGCACGGGCTCGGAGCCTTCGCCGGTGCCGTCCCAGAGCCCATTGGCGAGCTGCCTCGACAGCAGGCTCTCCGCGCCCATGTCGACACCGCCCTCGGACGCCGGAGCCTCCGCGAGGTACGCGTCGGACTCCTCGGCCTCCGCCTCCTTCAGCGGCTCCGAGGCCGGCGCACCGTCGAAGAAGCGGGAGAGGATGCCTCCCTTCTCGCGCTTCTTCTTGGCGGCCTTGCTCCGCTCGAGCGGCTCGCGCCTCATCTCCATCCAGTCCGTGGTGCCATCATCGGCATCCATGGAGGGCGCGCTCTGCGCGGGCGCGGGCGCTGCTCGGGCAGGGGTGATGCGCCGCACTTGAATCAGCGGACGAGCCCCGGAGGCGGGAGCTGCGGCCGACGGAGGCGGCATGCCGCCCCTGGCGGCCATCCGTCCGCGCCGGGGAACGGCGCCACCGATTTCGGCCTGCTCCTTCTTCGCGCCGCCGAACATGTCCCAGCCCGCGGGCGCATTCACGGGGACGACGCGCGTATGGGCCTGCCCAGAGGTGCGCCGCTCGCCCTTGCGCTCCTCCACCACGACGAACGAGGTGTACCGGGTGACAATCTGGTGCGCGACGGCCAGCTCGACGATGCGCTGCTTCATGGACTCCGCGCGGCGTCCGGTGAGCTGCGCGGCCTCCCAGCCGCGGATGCGCTCGGCGGCCCACAACTTCTCCACCGCCGGCCGGTCCGACACCGCGGGCAGGTCCACGCGGACGGTGAGCGAGAAGGGCTCCCGGCCCGAGCGCCCCCGCAGCGTCACCGTGCCCGTCCCGGGCGAGGCATAGCGGCCCAGCAGCGTCCAGGGCACGCCATCCACCAGGGGCGGGAGCTCGGCGGGCGCCAGCTCCACACACTCCACGCCGTCGAAGCGGACCTCCAGCTCGGTGACCCGCGGCGCCAGCGCGCGGGAGAACTGCGCCACCACCTTGTCGTCGATGCGCTCGCCCGGGTGGATGAACTCCACGTCGCCGCCCGTCTGCTTCGCCAGGTCCCGCAGCAGCACGTCGCTGACGTTGGTGCCGATGCCGAACGAGTACACCCGCGCCGTCTTCCGCGCCGCGAGCACCTCGCGGAGAATCTCCGACTCGTTGCCCACCTGGCCGTCCGTGAGCAGCACGATGACGCCGTCGGGAGCCGCCTGCACCGCGGCGCGCATGGGCGCGAGCAGCTCCGTGCCGCCATTGGCGTTCAGCGCGGCCACCCAGCGGTCCGCCTCCTCGAGCGTGCGCTGCGTGAAGGGCACGGGCTCGGGCTGGAACGAGCGGAAGCGACTCTCGAACGCGATGACGTTGAACCGGTCGCCCTCGCGCAGGTGGCGCAGGCACAGCCGGAGCGCGGCCTGGGCCTGGGGCAGGCTCTCACCGGCCATGGAGCCGGAGACGTCCACGACGAGCACCACCTCCTGCTTGGGGGGCGCGGAGGCCATGGCCAGCAGGTCCGGCACCACGGTGAGCGCGAAGGTGCCCGGGCCGCCCTCCGCCTTGCGGTGGGTGACGAGCGGCGTGAACACCGCGCTGCTGTCCGGGCTGCGCAGGCTCAGCACCAGGTCGCGGTCCAGGGACACCTCGCCGCGCGAGAAGCCGACGCGCACGCGGGTGCCTTCCTCCTTCGTGACGGTGATGGCGTGGGACGGGCTCTCCACCACCACCTCGCGGCCCAGGTCCACGAGCAGGTCCATGCGCAGGCCGTAGTGCACGTTGCCCACGGGCGGGGTGATGCGGTCCGCGTCCGGCACCTGGCCCGTGGGCTCCGCGCTGCCGTGGCCGGTGCGGTCGCCCGTGCTCGCTCCGGGGATGTAGCGAGGCGCCACCAGCGTGGGCAGCATCCAGCGCACGCTGCCCTCCTCGGCGGTGACGGCCTGGAGGAACTCCACCTCCACCACCGTCTCCTCGCCGGGCAGCAGGTTGCCCACCTGCGCGGTGAAGACGTTGCGCCGCTCCTCGTCCAGCAGCGCCGCGCCGTGGCCCGCGGTGACGGCGTCGTCGTAGGTGCGGAAGGCCTCTTCACGCTCCCGCACCACGCCTTCGATGCGCCGCCCGGCGCACGTCATGGAGAAGGCGGAGAGGGTGCCATCGGAGGGGAGGGGGAAGGTGTAGACGGCCTCCACCGGCTGGTGCTCGTCGTTGCGATAGCGCTGGCGAACGCGCACGCGCGCATGGCCGCCGAGGAGCTCGCCCGTGACTTCAACACCCTGGAGGGGGACCTGCGTGCCGTTGCGCGTGTACAGCCCAGCCTTCTCGTTGGTCATGGCTTCTCCCTTTCCTGAAACTCCGCGATGAGGGCGCGAACGCGTTCCGCGAGCGCCCGGGTCTTCGTGTCCGCTGCTTCCGAGACGTGCAGCTCCAGCCCTGGGAGCAGCTCCCAGCGCTCGTAACGCTTCAGGCCCGTGGCCGGGTCTGGTGGCGCCACCACGGCGGACCCCGGCGCCGGCTGCGCGTACACCGGGGGCGTGGGGGTCGCGTCCGAGTCGGCGAGCTGGCGCAGCTCATCGAGGCTCAGGCGCTGCAGCTCCGCCTGGATGGCATCCAGGGGAAGGAACCGCGCCTGCAGGACGCGGATGGCCTTGAGCCGCACGAGGTGCGCTTCCCCGTACACGGTGTCGGGCCCCCGGAAGGGGGGCGCGGGAAGCAGGCCGCGTTGGACGTAGTAGCGCACCGTCCGCGGCGAGACGCCCACCGCCTCGGCCAGCTCCGTCAGCTTCCATTCGCTCTGTGTCTTCGGCGTGCTCACGGTTCAGACAGTATGACTCGACATTGATGGTGTCAAGTTGCCACTGGTGAATTGTCAGCGGCTCTGGGTGGAGTCTTGACAGTGCTGCTGCCGAGTCCTGATACCTGGCGCTTGGTCGCTGTCATGACCCGGTGGCGGGGGAGGTGCGCGGAGGTGTTGCGTCAGTCGGGGTGGGGTGGAACAGAGGAGGGCATGAATGGCCTCGCGGAAGTCGTGGACCTCTCTTCCATCCGGCTCATCGGCACGGCGGTGACGCCCGCGGTGATGGTGTCGGCGTGCGGCATCGTGGCGACAGGGCTGGACAACCAGATTGCGCGCATGACGGCGCGCATCCGGGAGATGGTGCGGGAGTGGCGGCTGCTGCCGGAGGGGCACACCCGGCGCGCGGTGCTGCGCCAGGAGGTCGCCATCCTGGACCGGCGGCACGCCATCCTCGCCCGGGCGATTGCCTTCACCTACACGGCGCTGCTGGCCTTCGTGGTGACGTCGCTGCTGTACCTGACGAAGCGGCAGACGCAGCTCCCCGAGGCCCTGCCGGTGGTGTCCTTCTCGTTGGGCGTGGTGCTGCTGGGCGCGACGGCGCTGCTCGTGCTGGCGTCGCTGCGGCTGAGCCGGCGCGCCATCAAGCTGGAGCGGCAGGAGCTCTTCGAGTAGCGGCGGTCAGGACAGGCCGCCCGCGGGAGGCCCCTCCTCTTCATCGTCGGCGTAGCGCCGGTCCTCGTGTCCATCGTCGGCCTGCTCCAGGCCGGCCTTCACGCCGCTGAGCGTGCGCAGCAGGTCCAGCGGGATGGGCAGGATGGTGTGGTTGCCCCCGGAGGTAATCTCCACCAGCGTCTGGAGGTAGCGGAGCTGGAGGGTGGCCGGATAGCGGCCGAGGACCCTGGCGGCCATGGAGAGCTTCTCGGCGGCCTGGTGTTCGCCCTCGGCGGCGATGATTTTCGCGCGGCGCTCGCGCTCGGCTTCGGCCTGCCGCGCGATGGCCCGCTGCATCTCCGAGGGCAGGTCGATGTGCTTCACCTCCACGTTGGACACCTTGATGCCCCACGGGTCGGTGCGGGCGTCGAGCACCTGCTGGATGTCCTGGTTGATGCGGTCGCGCTCGGAGAGGAGCTGGTCCAACTCCACCTGGCCCAGGATGGAGCGCAGCGTCGTCTGGGCGAGCTGGCTGGTGGCATAGAGGTAGTCCTCCACCTGGAGCACGGCCTTGTCCGCGTGGATGACGCGGAAGTAGACGACGGCGTTGACCTTCACGCTGACGTTGTCCCGGGTGATGACGTCCTGCGGAGGCACGTCGCGGGTGACGGTGCGCAGGTCGATGATGACCATGCGCTCCACGAAGGGGATGAGCCAGCGGAAGCCCGCGCGCTTGAGGCCCACGAACCGCCCGAGCCGGAACACCACGCCGTTCTGGTACTCGTTGACGATGCGCACCCCGGACAGGAAGAGCAGGAAGACGATGGCGACGGGGATGAGCACTCCGAGCAGTCCGGTCCATTGCATCATGTCGGTACCTCGTCGACGAAGAGGGTGAGTCCTTCCATTCCCCGCACCACGACGTGGGCGCCGGAGCGGATGGGCGTGGTGGAGGTGGCGAGCCAGCGCTCTCCATGGATGAACACCTCGCCGCGCTCCGGTGTCACCGGGGCCAGGGCGGTGCCGCGCTCGCCCACGAGCCCCAGGTCGCCACCTCGCTGGGGAATCCGCCGCGTCTGCGCGCTCCGGTAGGCGACGTAGGCCGCCGCGCCCGCCAGCGCCACGGTGGTGGGCACCAGCCACGTCCACGACACGTGGAAGGAGCGGTCCACGAACCACTCCGGGTCGAAGCGGTCCACGAGGAACAGGCCGCCCAGGCCCAGCAGCACCACGCCCGCGGCGCCGAGCAATCCACTGGCGACGAACAGCTCCGCGATGATGAGGGCCGCGCCCACCAGCATCAGCAGCACCGCGCCCGCGCGCACCGGCAGCGCGGAGGACGCCACCAGCGCGAGGACGAGCGCCACCGCGCCGATGAGCCCCGGGACGATGGCGCCCGGGTGGGACAGCTCCACCACCAGCCCCAACGCGGCCACCAGGAACAGCAGATAGACGATGCCGGGGTTGGCGAGCGCGTGCACGGCGCGCTGGGACAGCGTGGGCTCCAGCGTGACGAGCCGTGCATCCCGGGTGGAGAGCCGCACGGACTCGCCCCCTGCCACCGTCACGCGCCGCCCGTCCGCCTGCGCGAGGAACTCCGCCTCGGTGGGCGTGACGTACTCCACCACGCGCAGCGCCCGCGCGTCGTCCGCGGACACGCTGACGCTGTCGCGCACGGCGGAGGCGGCCCACTGCGCATTGCGGCCCCGCTGCTGGGCGATGCTCTCCGCGAACGCGACGGCGTCGTTCTCCACCTTGCGGGCCAGTTGCTCGCCGCCCACGGCCTCCGGGGACTGGCCGGAGGGGCCCACCACCGGATGCGCGGCCCCGATGTTGGTGCCCGGCGCCATGGCCGCGACGTTGGACGCCAGGGCGATGAAGACGCCCGCGCTGCCCGCGTGTGCGCCGGAGGGGCCGACCCAAACGAGCACCGGGACAGGTGACGAGAGGAAGGCCCGGACGATGTGGCGCGTGGCCTCCAGCGAGCCGCCGGGGGTGTCCAGCCGGACGAGCAGCGCGTCATGCCCCGCGGCCTCGGCGCGCGCCACGCAGTCGGACAGGTAGTCGCTGGTGCCGGCGTCGACCACGCCCTCCAGGTCGCAGCGCGCCACGGTGGGCTGGCCGCCTGTCGTGGGTGCCTCGGCCGCGGACGCGAGCAGGCCCGCCGTGAGGACACACAGGAGGGCCGGGCCCGCGAGTCGCCATCGTGCCCGTGCGTGCATCTCACACCCCCTGGAGGCTGGCGGGGTTGAAGGAAACAGGGACGATGCCGCGCGGCGGCAGGGGGCGCACGGCGGCCAGGTGCTTGAGCAGCCGCAGGTGGTCCCTCAGCATCCGGGGCATGAGGAAGTGCTGACGCACATGCTCGTGTCCGCGCGCGCCCAGCAGCCGGGCCTCGTCGGGACGGCGGAGCAGGTGGAGCATGGCCTCCGCGCACTCCTCCACGGTGTCCACGAGGAAGCCGCCGGTGCCCTCGGGCATCTGAATGGGAATGCCGCCCACGCGGCTGGCGACGACGGGGGTGCTCTTCCACAGCGTCTCCGCGACGACGAGCCCGAAGCCCTCGCGCAGGGACTTCTGGACGACGACGTCGGAGAAGGCCTGGAGCGCGTTGACCTCGATGTTTCCCACGCCGACCAGGTTGGTGAGGATGTGGATGAGGCTGTCGCCTGCGGTGGCGGCGCGGAGCTCTTCGTACACCTCCCAACCCTCCGGGTCGTCCAGGGCCAGTGAGCCCGCGAGCGCGAGCTGGAGGTCGGGCACGTGGGGGCGCACGCGCTGGTAGGCGCGGACGACGCCGAGCGGGTCCTTCCAGCGGTCGAAGCGGCTGACCTGGGTGATGAGCGGCCGGTGGGTGCGGATGCCAATCCACTCCAGCACGTCGCGCGCGAGTGACACATGCAGCGGGTGGTTCTTGGGGCTGAGCGGGTCGATGGCGGGCGGGTAGATGCGGACGTCGGAGATGGGGAGCCGCGGTGGAATGAACTCTTGCAGCGTGAAGATGGCGGCGTCGTAGGCGTGCAGGTAGGGCGACAGGAAGTCCCAGAAGGCCGGGTTGGGGTGCGAGGTGTCGATGTGGCAGCGCCATATCC
The DNA here is from genome assembly GCF_010894475.1 of Myxococcus vastator. Lineage (GTDB taxonomy): Bacteria > Myxococcota > Myxococcia > Myxococcales > Myxococcaceae > Myxococcus > Myxococcus vastator. Next base: position 18,419 of record NZ_JAAIYB010000026.1, on the reverse strand, counting down.
AGCGCGCATCGAGACGGGGGCTGAGCGTGGCGAGCACGGCGGGCTGCGGGTCATGGACGAAGACGAAGTCGTAGTGCTCCGAATCCGAGACGAGCTGGTGGGCGTTGAGCTGGGCGTTGGCCAGGTAGGTGGCCTTCTCGGACTCGGAGAGCTCGCCGGGCGCGCCTTGCAGGCCGTTGTGGATGCGCTTGGTGACCTGGAAGAAGGAGTCGTCGCCGTGGATGAGCTTCCAGTCCGTGACGATGCCCAGGTCGTTGTAGAGCGGGACCAGGGAGCGGAGGATTTCGGAGACGCCGCCGCCGTAGGGCGTGGCGCTCAGGTGCATGCACCGGGCGCCGCGCAGGTCCTCGGAGAGCCGGTGCAGTTCGTCGAGGATTTCGTCGGGAGCAATCCCGCGATAGGTGGCAAGCGAACGCTTGCCGACGTCGACGACGTCCAGCATGGCCTCGGCCTCCCAGGTGCGCGCTCCAGGCAACGGTGCGCACGGGACGCGGCATCATCCCGCGCCGTGTGTCCGCCGGGCTGCTGTCCGGCACGGGGAGCAAGCGCTTCAAGGCGTGCCCGGGCATCCGCTGGTGGACGCTCGCTGTCGTCGCCAGATTGTCGCTGGAGGGCACGCTCCCTAGGGTCCGTCCGCAACTCGACAAGGAGGCTACATGCGTCGTGCTGTTCTCATTGCCTTGGGCGTGGCGGTTGCTTCGCTCGCTTGCAAGACCACGCAGCCCGAAGGAACGGAGGACCGTCAGCCTTTGATGGGCCCGGACCAGATCCGCGAGCCCGTGCAGACCGTGGCGGACTCCCCCGCCGGCCCCGCGACGCCCCTGCCGGAGACCGACGCGGGCACGCCGGAGACCGACGCGGGCACGTCGGAGACGCCGGCGGAGTAGGAATGGTCAGCCCGCGCGGAGGATGAACACGGCGGCCACCACCGCCACAAGCACGGACTGGCAATGCGCGGCTACAGCCGCCCCCGGCGGGAAGAAGAACCCGCTGCCGCTGGGTGCGGTTCCAGGCCGCTCCACAGGACGGCCACGAGCGACTGGACATGGGCCTTGCGCCCTTCACGTCGAGGCTGGCCGTTCATCGTCTCGAACATGGCCACGCTGTGCACCGCCGCCATGAACCCCTGGGCCGCGGCGGCCGGCTCCACGTGGGCAATGCGACCCTCGTCCCGCCACCGGACCATCCGCGCGGTGAGCGCCTCCTGGAGCTGCATGAACGGCAGTCCCCGGTGCCACTTCGCCAGCGTGGGCCGGTCCAGCGAGGGATGGGTGATGACGTGCAGGAGCGTCGGCATCAGCTCCACGAAGTAGGCCGCCAGCCGTCCCGCGACCTCTTGCAGGTGGGCCTTCACATCCTCGGGGGACGGCGTGCCGAGCAGCTTCTCCACGTCGGCCTGGGGGGGCGTCATCGCCGCCACGAAGAGGTCGTCCTTGGAGCCGAAGCGCTGGTACAGCACGGCCTCGGAGATGCCCGCCTCCTGGGCAACCGTCCGTGTGGACACCGCTTGCCCCTTGTCCCGGAAGAGTCGCTCGGCGATGCGGAGGATGTCGGCATCATCAATGGTCTTCGTCCGGCCCACGTCAGCTCCCTGGCATCGCACGGACAGCGCACCCCGCCGCCCCTTGCGAGCATGAGCCCCGGGAGGGACGGCGGCAAGGGCAGCGCGATCAGGCCTCTCACCCTTGTGCTGGCGGGGAGCGCGGGCCCGTGTGTCCCCAGACCCGCTGACCCGGAACCAGCGAGGCGATGCCCTGCACCTCGACGAAGACCTCGCGGATGCGGACATCCGCCCTCGCCGTCGGCGTCTCCGTGGTGAGCCCGCGCCGCCCCATGATGGGGGACAGCCGGACCACCCGGCCCTCCGCAAGACGTGCCCCGCCATCCGTGTAGAGGACACACGGCATGCCCACCTCCACCCGGGGCGCGTCGATTTCATCCACCTCCAGCCGCACCTGCATGCGGGAGGTGTCGCCCAGCACGAACAGCGCCTGCGGACCCTGGGTGTAGAGCTCGCCTGGCTGGAACCGACTCCACAACACCGTGGCGGCCAGGGGCGCGAGGACCTGGCGGCGGGCCAGCGCCGCTTCGGCCTGCCGCAGCCGCGCACGCGCTGCCTGCAATCGCTCCTGCACCACCTTCCGGTCCTCCCTCCTGGGGCCCCGCTCGATGGCCTGGAGCTTCGCTTCGGCGGCGAGCGCCGCCGCTTCAAGCGCCCGGGCCTCGGACGTGGCTCGCTCGGTGTCCGCGGCGGCGGTGGTGCCCGCCGCCTTCAACCGGAGGGCCCGCTCCGCATCCACGGCGGCCTGCTTCGCACGCGAGGCGGCCGCTTCGTGCTCCGCCCGGGCCTGGGCCCGCTCCTCGGAGGTGGCGCCCCGCTGGTAGCGCTCGGCCACGGCCTCGGCCTCCGCGAGCTCGGCCCGCGCCAGGGTGATGGCGTGCCGCTGGGCTTCGTCTTCCAGCCGCGCGAGCACCTCGCCCTGCGTGACGGGCTGTCCCTCGTGGACGAGCACCTCGGCCACGCGCCCGGACTCCTGGGCCGCCAGTTCCACCGCCCCGCCCCAGGGCTCGACGATGCCGGGGGCCACCACGCGGTGGACATCCATGGGCTGGACGCCTCCACCTGCCGGGCCCGACACCACGCTGTTGCGCTCGACAGGGGGCGGGCCGTGGCAACCCGACGCCAGCAGTCCGAGCACTCCCGCCGCCGCGACTCCAAGACGATGCGTCTTCCTCATCCGTGTACCTCCCGAGCGGAGGGGCTCGCCCTCTCATGGACATGCCCGTCGACGACCTCGACCAGGCGGTCCGCGATGGCGAGCACCCTGTCGTCATGCGTGACGACCACGACGGCACGTCCCAGGTCCGTGGCGAGGTCCTTCAGCGTGTTCAGGACGGCCTTGCCCGTCACCCCATCCAGCGAGGCCGTGGGCTCGTCACACAGGATGACGGGCGCGTCAGTGACCAGCGCACGGGCGATGGCCACGCGCTGCTGCTGACCTCCCGACAGGAGCCGGGGCTTCGCCGCCTCGCGGTCTGACAGGCCCACTCTGGCCAGCGCCACGCGTGCCCGTGCGGCCCGCTCCCGGGCTGACGTGCCGCGCAGAAGCAGCGGGAGTGCCACGTTGTCGAGCGCGCTCAGCCCCGGCATGAGGTTGAACTGCTGGAAGACGAAGCCCACCCGCTCTCTCCGCAGGAGGGCCAGCGCATCGGGACTTCCACCCGACACCGTCCGTCCGTCGAGCATCACCTCCCCTTCCGTCGGCGAGAGGACGAGCCCGAGGAGGCTCAGCAGCGTCGTCTTCCCGCTACCGGACGGGCCCATGATGACGAGCACCTCGCCGCGGCGCACCTGGATGTCCGTGGGATGGAGGGCCCGCACGGCAAGCGGCCCCGTACCGAACAAACGGCCGACACCGCGACCTTCGAGGACCACCTGGGAGGAGGAAGTGCTCATGGCTTCAGCCCCGGAAGACGATGGCAGGGTCGATGGCGAGCGCGCGGCGCACCGCCGCCAGCGACGCGAGCGTGCAGGAGGTGAGGGACACGGCCATGACACCGGCCAGCATCCACGGCGGGGCCAGCATGGGCGCCTGCGGGGCATGCGCCTTCACGAAGAAGAAGGCGAGGAGGCCCACCCCGGCGCCCACGGCGAAGAACAGCCACGCCTGTGCCAGCAGCAAGCGGACCAGGTCCTTGCGCGTGGCCCCCAAGGCCTTGAGCGTCCCGTAGTCCCGAAGGCGGTCGACCACGGACGAGTAGAGGGTGATGGCGACGATGACGGACCCGATGAACGCGGCCACCGCCGTGCCCATGCCGAAGACCATGCCCACCGGCGTGCGCCGGAGGAAGTGACGGACCTCCATGGCGCTCAGCTCGCCGCGGGTGACGACGAGCGCGTCGGGGATGCGGGCCTGGAGCCGCTGGCGCACCGTGACGGCGTCCTCTCCGGGGGAGACGCCGGTGGCCACGAAGGTGATGCGGTCCTGGGGAAACTGCGTATAGGCGCGCGCGTCATCAAGGTTCGCGAAGACGTAGGTGTACGAGCTGTGCGGGTCCACCTTGTCGAAGAAGCCGGCGACGAAGGCCGTCTTCCCATCGATTTCGAGCCGCTCGCCCGGGGCTGGGAAGGCAAACGCGGGCCGGGCGCTCCAGGAGAGGAAGACGCGAGCGGGGCCTCTCAGGGACTCACGCTGCGTGCCGTCCACCAGCGTCCGGGCCAGCCCCGCGTAGCGCGGTGGCTCGACGCCCACCACCTTCACCAACTCGCGGACGCCGTCCGGGCGGGTGATGCGGCTCATGCCCTGGATGACGGGCGCGGCCCAGGCCACGCCGGGAGTGCTCGCCACCTCGGCGACGCGGGTGGCGGGCAGCGAATCGGTGATGTCCGTGTTCTCGGTGGCAGCCGAGGCGACCCAGATGTCCGCGTCTGTCCCATCCGCGAACGCAGAGACGAGGCTGAGGATGCCCAGCAGGATGGAGAGCTGCTGGGACATGAGGAAGACGGACACGACCACCCCCACGAGCGTCCCCATGCTCTTGGCGGGGGCATCGAGCAACATCTTCAGGGCAAGGCCGAGCATTCGCATGGAGGAGCGCCGTGGGAGAGCTGCCGGGAGACCCGGTTGGAAATAAATAAGCGTGCGCTCGCTTATTGTCAACGAGCCACCGGGAGGTGAGCGTCTACGCGCGTCGGGCGCTCACATCTCCTCGGGTGGCTTCACGCGACGGAAAGCGAGGTACCGCAGCACGTCGTAGTGCATCTTCAGGCCCGTCCCGATGCCTGGAGTCTTCATGAACCGCATGGTTCTTCTTCTCTCGTGTGTATCTCTATCGGCGTGCTCGCTGCTCCAGCGCCCATTCCGCCCCGAGCACGCACCGCCCGACGAGTCGGCGAGGTTCGTGTTTCCCTTGGGCTTTCCTCCGGGGGAGCACACCTTCATTCCAGCCACCATCTCCACCGCGGTCGGGCTGGCGATGGATGACTTCTTGCCGAGGGGCGCGAAGCCGCCCAAGGCGGCGACACCCGATGAGGTGTGCCTCGCGCAGCGAAGTTCATACGACGTGTTGGCGAAGGCGCTGTCCGACAGCGTCGTGTTGGTTTCGTTTTCGCCCAAGGAGGGGGCCTGTGTTCAAGAAGGCCTTGCCCTGGATGTGGGCGCGACGTACGCGGTCGATGTGGACGGCTGGCGCATCCTGGCCGTTCAGCGGTGAGGCACGCGGAAGGAGTCACGGTGCGGACGACAGTCTACCTGGCGGAGCGGGTGTGGACGTTGGATGCGGCGCGGCCACGGGCCCAGGCGCTGGCGGTGCGGGATGGGCGGCTGCTGGCCGTGGGGACTCGCGAAGAAGCGGAGGCCGCCGCCGGCCCGAATGCGCGTCTTGTGGACCTGGGCGCCGCCACCGTGGTGCCGGGCCTCGTGGACGCGCACGCGCACATCCACGGGCTGGGCCGGAGCCTGACGACGGTGCGGTTGGAGAAGGCGGGCTCGGTCGATGAGGCCCTTCGCCGGCTGACCGAGGCGCCCGCGTCCAGCTTCCAGGGAGACTGGCTGCTGGGAAGAGGCTGGGACCAGAACGAGTGGTCCGGTGGCGCCTTCCCGGGCCGCGAGGAGCTGGACGCGCGCTTCCCCTCGACGCCCGTGTTCCTCACCCGGGTGGACCACCACGCGGCCTGGGTGAATGGCGAGGCCCTGCGGCGCGCTGGCATCACCCGCGACACGCCGGACCCGGAGGGAGGCCGCATCCTCAAGGACGCGCACGGCGAGCCCACGGGCATGCTGGTGGACAACGCCATGGACGTGGTCGCCGCCGCGATGCCTCCGCCTTCCACCGCGCAACTGGAGACACGGCTGCGGGCCGCGTTGATGCGTTGCGCGCAGGTGGGGCTGACCGGCGTGCACGACGCGGGCATGGAGCGGGAGGCCTTTCGCGTGCTCCAGGCGTGGGACGCCGCGGGCACGTTGCCGCTGCGCGTCTACGCGATGGCGGCGGGCCAGGGCGACGAGCGGCACGCATACCTCGAGCAGGGCCCGTGGCAGGGGCGGATGCTGGCGATGCGCTCGGTGAAGTTCCTGGCAGACGGCGCGCTGGGCAGCCGCGGCGCCGCGCTGCATGAGGACTACTGCGACGAGCCAGGCCAGCGCGGCCTGCTGCTGCTGCCACCCGAGGAGCTCGCCTCACGCGCCCAGGCCTTCATGTCCCGGGGCTTCCAGGTGTGCATCCACGCCATTGGAGACCGTGCCAATACCTTGGTGCTGGACGTGCTGCTGCGCGGCGCCGCGGAGACGGGCACGCAGGCGCTGCGGCACCGCGTGGAGCACGCGCAGATTCTCCGGCGCGAGGACATCCTCCGCCTGGGGGCCGCCGGGCTGGTGGCGAGCGTGCAGCCCACCCATGCGACCAGCGACATGCCGTGGGCGGAGTCGCGGTTGGGCCGCGAGCGGCTGAAGGGCGCCTATGCCTGGCGCAGCCTGCGCGACGCGGGCGCGCACCTGGCGCTGGGCAGTGACTTCCCCATCGAGAATCCGGACGTGCTGGCGGGACTGTACGCGGCGCGCACGCGGCAGGACGCGGCGGGCTGGCCCGAGGCCGGGTGGATGCCGGAGGAGCGGCTGACGGCGCGCGAGGCGCTGGAGGGCTTCACCACCGGGCCTGCCTGGGCGTCCTTCGACGAAGCCCGGCGCGGCAGGCTGGCCCCAGGGCTGGACGCCGACTTCGTGGCCCTGTCGGAAGACCCGCTGGAGGGGCCCGCCTCGGCGCTGGTGAAGGCGCAAGTCCTCGCCACCGTGGTCGCTGGCGCGGAGGTGTACCGCGCGCCGTCCGTGGCTTGAGCGCGGCGCCTCCCGGCTCACTCGCTGAAGATGTGCGAGCGCGCCGCCTCGGCGATGGTGACGACGGCGGGGTGGCGAATCTTCCGCTCGACGGTGATGGCGTAGAAGCAGGTCTCGATTTCGTCGGTGCGCCCGATGACGGAGCAGTTGAACTGCCGCTCCACCTCCGCCTCGATGGCGCTGGGCATGGCGAAGACGCCGTGCCCGCGCTGGCCGAAGGCCTGGAGCAGCGCGCTGTCATCGAAGTCCCCCGCGATGACGGGGCGCAGGCCCTTGCGCTCGAACCACAGGTCCATGGAGCGCCGCGCGGAGGACTCGTCCGACGGCAGCAGCACGGGCGCGCCGTCCAACGACTGAGGGAAGTTCTCCTTGAGCTCGAGCAGCTTCCCGGCCGCGAAGAAGGACACGCCGCACTTGCCGAGCAAGTGATTGAACGAGCGCACGCTCACTGGCTCCGAGCTGGGCGCGTCCGCGAGCACCACATCCAGCTCATGCAGGGCCAGTGAGGCGAGCAACTGCGGCAGAGGGCCTTCGCGACAGATGATGCGCAGGGATGGGCCCGCTTCGAGCGCGGGCTTGAGGAGCTGCTCGGCCACCAGCTTGGGGATGACGTCGAGCACGCCGACGTTGAGCCGCAGCTGTTGTCCGGGCGGCAGGCCGGAGACGACGTTCTTCAGCTCGTTGCCCAGGCGGAAGATTTCGTCCGCGTAGCGCATCACCGTGCGGCCCACGTCGGTGAGCACCAGCTTGCGGCCCTGGCGCTCGAACAGCTTGTGGCCCAGCGACTCCTCCAGGAGCTTGAGCTGGCTGCTGATGGTGGGCTGCGCCAGGTGCAGCTCCTCGCCCGCCTTGGCGATGCTGCCCGCCCTCGCAACCGTCCAGAAGTACAGGAGATGGTGGTAGTTGAGCCAGCTCATATCCATAGAGATAGCCGAAGTATCACCGTTAAACTACCTAATTTTCTTATGGAGCCTGGGCCTTTAATTTCCTCTGCGTCGCGCCGTCGTGTGGGCGCGTCCAACCGGAGGAGGTCCATGGAAACCATCAGCCTGAACGTGTCCTTTGAATCCCCTGAGCTCGTGGTTGCGGCCGAGGTCGTTGAAGCGCGCGTCCGTGGGCACCTGGAATTGGTGCGGCGGTTGGCGTGGAAATACCGGTGGACCGGCCTGCCGATGGACGAGCTCGTGGCGGAGGGCAACGTCGGGTTGATGGAGGCGGCAGGGCGGTTCGAGGAGCGCGGGGTGCCGTTCGCGGCCTATGCGAACCAGTGGATTCGTGCGCGCATCCGCGCCTACGTGGGCCGCAACTGGAGCATGGCGGGCGGCCGGGCGCCGTGGGTGGTGTTCCAGCTCCGGCGGGAGCGGGCGCGACTGGAGGCCCGGTGGGGAGAGGGCCACCCGGAGGTGGAGAAGCGCCTGGCCGAGGCCCTGGGGAAGCGGGAGGACGAGGTGGCCCGCGCCATGGAGGCGCTGTCGCGGGACGTGTCGCTGGACGCGCCGGTGTCGCCGGACTCGGAGGCCACGCGGCTGGAGGGGCTGATGGCGGACGCGGACTCGCAGGAGGACCTGGTGGACCGGGCGAAGTGGGCGCGGCGGCTCCGGGCGAGCGTGGATGAGGCCTGGCCGGAGCTGGACGCCCGGGAGCGCGCGCTGGTGGAGGAGCGGATGCTGGCGGAGGACGGGGTGAGCGCGGAGCTGCTGGCGCGCCGCTTCGGGGTGACGGCGGTGCGCATCCGGCAGATCGAACAGGGCCTGCGGGTGAAGCTGCGCCACAGGCTGACGGCCGGTCTCACGTCCTGGGACGGGGAGGCGATGTCCCTGGCGGCCTGACGCCTGCCCGCCCGGGTGGCGGAGAATGCTGTTGACGGAGGAGGGAGGGGCTCGCTATGAAGGCGCCGTTCCGCGCGGTGCCCCTTACGCCCAGGTAGCTCAGTCGGTAGAGCAGGGGATTGAAAATCCCCGTGTCGGTGGTTCGATTCCGCCCCTGGGCACTCAGCGGACATGAAGGCCTCTGGACCCAAAGTCCAGGGGCCTTTGTCGTTTCCGGCGCCGCGCTTGCTCGCAGACCCGCCGTTTATCCAAGCCACGCTCGCGTTCGTGGGCGTCTGGACAGGTGCGCCGCGCGGCCCCAGGTTGCGTCCAGCCGCGGGAGTGGAAATGACACGGGAACGACCTGGTGGGTGGGGATAAAGAGCGCGGATGCTTGAAGTGGCTTCGGGGAATGCCCGCTCCACGCTGGGGCGGTGGCTGACGGATGCCCTGCTCCGTGAGGAGGCGGGTGAGGACCTCTACGAACAGGGCAAGGACGTGCTCGCCCGGAAGCGGGTGCTGTCCGTCCAGACACGAGGGGCGGTCGTCGAGGGGACTGTCGCCGTGGGGCGCCAGGCGCCGTACTCGGTCCGACTCTCGGCGAGCGGCGAAGGGGACGTCTTCTCCTGCGAGTGCGCCGACTTCCTGGCGCTGTCGTTCTGCAAGCACCTCGTGGCCGTGGGGCTCGCCTGGCTGCGCCAGTCGGACGAGGCGCCTGTCACCGGACGTCCCGACACCAGCGCCGCGCTTCGTGCCTGGATGGAGGCGCACCAGGTGGCTCACGCGGGGCTGGACCCCATCAGCGTGCTCGGCTCCCACCTGCCGGATGCCCTCCGGCGGCATGGGGCCCTTCAGCACCTGTCGAACACCTCCGTGGGGTCCATCCTGGGGACCGAGGTCGCCCGGGGCTACCTCAATGCCCATCACCGGGCCCTGCTGGAGGACGCGGCCTGGGGCCATGTGTGCAGGGAAGCGGAGCGGGTGCGCCAAGGCTTGGAGCGGGAGCAGGACGCCGCGCCGCGACCGCCGCCCACGGAGGCCCGGCTGAAGCCGCTGATGGAGGCGCTCGTCCAGGAGCGTGAGCGCCTCCGCGCGCGGGTGCCTCCTCGCGTCTTGGAGGTCCCACCGGCCATCCTCCTCCGGGAGCGCCCCGCGCGGCTGCTCGTGTCGGAGACGGGCGCGTTGCCAGCCCACCCCCTGCTCTCCGATGCGCACTTCCAGGGCGTCATCGTGGAGCCCCATGCGCTGCTGGATGGCGGGGCGGGGGTCCGCTGTCGGTGTGCCCGGAACGCCGACGGGGGCTGCGTGCACGCGCTCACGGCGCTGGACGCGGTGCTGGACTCGCTCGGCGAGAAAGCCGCGGCGCCGCGCAACGCCCGGCTGGCGGAGCTGCTCTATGACGTCCCCGGGCAGTACATCCTCGAGAGGCTGGAGGCCGCTTCGCTCGCGACGCCCGCCGAAGACGCGCTCGCGCCCGAGTCACAGGTGAGCTTCCGTCTGGAGCAAGGCACCTCTCTCGCCTTCACGCTCCGCGCCTGGCTGCACCGGCCGACGAAGACGGGGAAGCTCTCCAAGGGGACCCAGCTGGGCTGGAGGGACCGGCCGGCGGCGCTCGCCCTGCTCACCGCCTCCGGCGAGCGCGAGGCGCTGGCCTTGGTGGAGGCGAGCGCCTCGTTGGCGTCCTCGGGATTCAGCTTCAATCCGTCCGCGGAAGAGGGGCATTGGGTGCTGCTGCTCCAGGCGCTGCGGGCGTTGACCCATAGCGCGCGGCTGCACCTGGCGGAGCGTCCCGACGTGCCACTCCAGGTCCGCGAGGCTCCGCTGGGCTTCCTCTTCGAGGAGCAGGACGACGGGACGCTGCGCGTGCGCCCCGCCGTCGAAGGCGCCGCTGTCCAGGTGGGGGACCTGCATCCGCCCACGTCCGCGGCGAGGACGTCCCAGCCGTGGCTGCTGTTGGAGCGGGAGGTGCCGCGCGTCACCCTGCTCGCCGTGGCGCCTGAAGCCGGTGAGCTGCTCGCGACATTGCGCGAGACGGGGGCGCGGCTCCCAGCCTCCGCGCGGGGCGACCTGCTGACGCGGCTGTCCGGGCTGGAGGCCCGCGTGCCGTTGACGCTGCCGTCGTCGATGGAAGGGGCGGAGGTCGAGCCCGAGCGGGGCCTGTGGGTCCGGCTCCGGCCCGTGGGCGAGGAGGCGCTGGAGGGCACGGTGCTGGCCCGGCCGCTCCGGGAGGGGCCGCTGCTCGTGCCTGGAGAAGGCGCGCCCGTGGTGCGCGGGGTGCGTGGCCGCCAGCGCGTCCGAGTATCGCGGAACCTGGAGGCGGAGCGCGCCGAGGCCGCCGTCCTGCTCGAGCGCCTGGGGCTGCCTCACGGCGCCCTCCGCTTCACGCGGGGGGATGTGGCGTCCAGCCTGGCCTTGCTGGAGGCGCTGGCGCCCCTGGACGACGGGGAAGGGGTGCGGGTGGAGTGGGCGCAGCAGCAGCCCTGGCGGGTGTCCAGCACGCCCGACGCGTCGGCGCTGCGGGTGCGGGTGGGGAGCGGGCAGGACTGGTTCGGCGTGGAGGGAGAGCTGAAGGTGGACGGCGAGCGCGTGGCGCTGGCGGTGCTGCTGGAGGCCGTGCGCCGCCGCAGCCGCTACGTCCGGCTTGGGCCGGGGCGTTGGATGCGCCTCACCGATTCGCTGCGCGAGCGGCTCGCGCCCCTGGCGGCCCTGACCTTCCCCACGCGCAACGGGCTGGAGGTGAGCACGGCGGCCGCGCCCGTGCTGGACGGACTGGTGGAGGCGGGCGCGCGGGTGCAGGCCCCACCGGACTGGCGCAAGCTGGCCACCCGCATCCGGGAGGCGCAGGCGTCGAAGGTGGCGGTGCCCCGGAAGTTGAAGGCCGGACTGCGGGACTACCAGCGAGAGGGCTTCGTGTGGATGGCGCGGCTGGCCTCATGGGGCGGTGGCGCGTGCCTCGCGGATGACATGGGGCTGGGGAAGACGCTCCAGGCGCTCGCGCTCTTGCTGCACCGCGCGGCCGAGGGACCGGCGCTGGTGGTGGCGCCCACCTCCGTCTGCTTCAACTGGGCGCGCGAGGCGGCGCGCTTCGCCCCCTCGCTGCGCATCCACTCCTACCGCGAGTCGGAGCGCGAGGCGCTGCTGGAGGCGCTGGGGCCCGGGGACGTGCTCGTCGCCAGCTACGGCCTGCTGGTCAAGGACGCGAAGCGCTTCGCGGATGTGTCCTTCGCCACCCTGGTGGTGGACGAGGCCCAGGCGGTGAAGAACCCGGACACCGCGCGCGCCCGCGCCCTGCGCGCCGTGAAGGCCGGCGCGCGCGTCGCGCTGACGGGCACGCCCGTGGAGAACCGCCTGTCGGAGCTCTGGAGCCTCTACGCGCTGCTGTTCCCGGGGCTGCTGGGCAGTCGCGAGTCCTTTCGTTCACGCTTCGCCGTCCCCATCGAGCGGGACAGGGATGCGGGGGCCCGGGACTCGCTGGCGCGGGTGGTCCGGCCCTTCCTCCTGCGCCGCACCAAGGGCGAGGTGGCGCGCGAGCTGCCCGCGCGAATCGAGACGGTGGTCTCCGTGGCCCTGAGCGCGGGCGAGCGCCGGCTCTACGACGACGTGCGGCTGGCCGCGCTGGCGCAGGTCGGGGAGGCGCCAGGGATGGACGCTCGCTTCGCGCTCCTGGCCGCGCTCACCCGGCTGCGGCTGGCCGCGTGCCACCCGCGGCTCGTCGACGAGGACTCAGTCTTGCCGTCCTCCAAGCTGGAGCGGCTGCTGGAGCTGGTGGACACGGTGCGCGCCTCGGGGGGCCGGGCGCTCGTCTTCAGCCAGTTCGTGAAGCACCTGGCGCTGGCGCGCGAGGCGCTGGCGGCACGAGGCGTGTCCATGCAGTACCTGGATGGGCAGACACCGCCGGCGGAGCGGCAGGCTCGCGTGGAGGCCTTCCAGGGGGGGCAGGGTGACTTGTTCCTCATCTCACTGAAGGCGGGCGGCACGGGCCTCAACCTCACCGCCGCGGACCATGTCATCCACCTGGACCCCTGGTGGAACCCCGCGGTGGAGGACCAGGCCACGGACCGGGCGCACCGCATCGGTCAGACGCGCCCCGTCACCGTGTCCCGGCTCGTCTCCGAGGGGACCCTGGAGGAGGCCATCCTCGCGCTCCACGCGGAGAAGCGCGAGCTGGCCGACAGCCTCCTCTCCGGGGCGGACGGGGGCGCCGCGCTTTCTCCCGAGCAGTTGCTGGCGCTGCTGCGCTTCGGCGCGGCTGGGAATGCGTGAGGGGGTGTGCCCTGGGCGGACCCTTTTGAGCCTGGACGGAGGCTCACCCGGACCTGGAGGGCTCCAGGGCCCACCGGTCTTCATCGTCTCGCCAGACAGCGGCTCCCTGGTAGGTCCAGCCACCGGACGCGGTGTCTTGCGTGAACACGAAGGCTGTTTCACTGGGGTGGCGGTCTGGAACGCGCAATGCCAGGCGGCCGGGGGCGGTGAAGGCTTGCGCGTCCTTGACGAACAGGAGCAGGTGGCCTTCATGGCGCCCTGTTCTGGGCGCCGTGCTCAACCCGAAGTGGGCGCTGAGCTGCTCCTCCGTGAGCGTCGTCCCCGGCGGAGGCGCCAGCCGTTCAGGCGGGATGACTTCGACGACCAGCGCGATGGGGGAAGCCGCTTCGTCAGCCTGATAGGAATTACGCAGGGGATTGTCCGAGCGGAGCAGCCATTGCCCGTCTTGGCGGACGAGCCGCTTCACCTGGTAGCGGAAGCCTGTGATGGGGTCGGGGACCTGGACGAGGGCCACCCGCCCCTCCAGGGGCCCTGCCCCCGCGGCTTTCGCGTCGCGCATCACCAGCCAGTCCCCATCGCGAATGGGGTGCGCTCCTCCGTCCATGGAATCACCAGCGGCGCGCACCGCGAACAGACCATCCCCTTGGGCTCGGCTCGGAAGCCGGACCCTCGCCGCCTCCGGGGCCGGGTGGATTGAGAGGGATTGCTCCACGGCGCCCGCGGCCGCGCGCAGGCTGGGAAATGCGACCAGTGTTCCCCAGGGCGCGAGGGGACTCGGCTCGGCCTGAACCGGGGCCGCGCTCCACCCTTCCGGTCCGAGCGTGAGCCGGACGCGGAAGGCCGTGCCCGGAATTCCCGCCGTGGGGCCAAACCAGCGCCGCAAGAGGTCCGGCAGTTGATTCTGTTTCGCGCCATCGGGTCGCGCGACGTTGACGGCAATCTTCACGAAGTCGAAGTGCCAGCGCGCTCCATCGTCGAGCCGGACCGTTGTCGTTCCCAGGGGCAGGTCCGGGCGCGCGCTCCGCTCCGGGAGCTTGAGGATGGGGCCCCGGCTGTTCGAGATGACCCTCGCATCAAAGGCGGTGTCTTGCGCCTGTGCCTGTTGGCGACGCCGGTACTGTGCGAGCCGGTAGTCCACCAGCTCGCGAGTCATGGCCTCGAAGGACTCCGGGGCCGATGGAGCCATGGGGAGGCGAGGGATGAACCGCTCTTCCTCGACGCGGAACCACCTCCCGCCCTTCGTCCACGCCTCGATGGGGTTCGACTTCCAGTAGGTGAGGAACCGGGCGGGGTTCGGGCGGCGTGGGTCGCCCAGCGCCTTGACCGCTTCGAGGTCCCGGAGCAACTCGGGGGAGCGCTGGAGGATGGCCAGGCTTCGCCGGGCAAGCTCGGACAGCGGCATGCCCTGTTGCAGGGCTCCGGCTTCGAGCAGCGCTTCCAGCACGACCATCTTGAAGCACTGGCGCAGGTTCGTGAGCTCGAGCTCCTTGAACCAGTCGCGGCCTTCGTCGAGCGTCCGAGCCTCGCCGTCGGTCAGGTCGCCCTCCGACTTCACGAAATCGAACCAGCCCGGGTGCGCCTTGCGCAGCGTCGCGGGGGAGTACCCACGCCGGTAGAGCTCTCCCAGGGTGGGCCGCAGCCCCCGTGCGTCGCGCAGCTCGCGGTAGACGCGCTCGACCTCCTGGCCCCCTCCAGAGAGGAAGTGCTGGAGCAGCTCCTTGGCTTCGAGCTCCACTTCCACGGTGCAGCCAGCAGGCAGCTCGGGTTGCCGGTCCGAGGTGAGAAAGTCACGCAGGGAGACCGGAGCCTTTCCCAAGGCCAGCAGGGTTCGGAGCCGGTCGAGAAACAGCCGGTGATTCCCGACGAAGTCGATGAGGATGACCCGCTCTTTTCCCTCGGACTTCCGCAGGCCTCGCCCGAGCTGCTGGAGGAACACCACGGGGGACTCCGTGGGGCGCAGCATCACCACGCGGTCGATGCTCGGGACGTCGACGCCTTCGTTGAACAGGTCCACGGCGCAGATGGCGTCCAGCGTGCCATTGGCGAGCTGGCGCAGCGACTGGGCACGGTCCGCCGAGCCCGCCCCGGCGTGGACGGCCACGGCGCGAATCCCCTGGCCTTCCAGCCACTGCCGGACGAAGTGGGCGTGGGAGATGGAGCAGCAGAACACGAGCGTGCGGCTGGCGGGGTGCTTCTGCCACGCACGCCACAACGTCTGCATGCGTGCTTCCGTCTCAACCGCCTGGGTCAGCAGCGCCACGTCGAAGCGGCGGTTCTTCCAGGGGATGTTCTCGTAGGGCACCGTGTCCTTGAGCCCGAAGTACTCGAACGGCGCGAGCAGCCCCTCCTGGATGCCTTCTCCCAGGTCCGAGCGCCAGGCGAGGTGGTCATCGAAGAGGCCGAGCACGTCGCCCTCGTCGGCGCGCTCCGGTGTCGCCGTGAGCCCGAGCAGGAACGTGGGCTCCATGCAGGCGAGGATGGACCGGTAGCTCGCCGCCGTGGCGTGGTGGACCTCGTCCACGATGACGTAGTCGAACGCGTCCGCGAGGCGGAGCGCCTGAAGCTCTTGCGGCCGTGAGAGCTTCTGCACCGAGGCGAAGACCACGTCGCCCGCGAACTGCGCGCGTTGACCCACGTACCAGCCGAAGCGGAGGTGAGGCTGCTGGCGACGGAACGTCTCCGCTGCCTGGACGAGGAGCTCTTCCCGGTGCGCGAGGAACAGCACGCGGCTTGTCCGCCCTCGCTCCTGGCTGAACTGTTCCACGTCGAGCGCCGCGAGCAGGGTCTTCCCCAGGCCCGTCGCGAGGACCACAAGCGCACGTTGTCGTCCCTCTCTCCGGCCGCGCGCGAGCGCATCGAGCGCCTGTCGCTGCAAGCTGTGCGGTTCGCGACGGGGCAAGGGGGGCTCTGGTTCCGCCTCACCTGCCAGGAGGGGCTGCCGTGTCGCCCGTGCACGGCGGGCGTATTGTTCGACCCAGCTCGCGTCCAAGGGGGAGGCGCGGCTCCACCAGCCCTCGAAGGCGTCCACCACCTCGTTCCAGGCCCGCGGGTCCCGGTCCCGCTCGACACGCAGGTTCCACTCGATGCCTGTCTTCAAGGCGGCGCGTGAGATGTTGCTCGAACCGACATAGGCCACCGCGAGTCCAGTGCCCAGGAAGCGCCAGGACTTCGGGTGGAAGGACGCGAGGCGGAGCTTCTCCACCTCCACGACGCGCGCTTCGAAGCGGCCACGGCCGGGTTCCTCCTGGAGCGCGGCATCCTCTTCCATCCAGTCGAGCAGCCGTCGAAGCGCCTCCGCCTGGGTGATGGCGAGATAGTCACCCGTGAGGATGCGGACCGTCGCGCCCCGGGTGAGCGCTGCTTCCACGGACTCGCGCAGCAGCTCCAGTCCGCTGTCCTGCACGAAGGCCGCCAGGACTGAAATCTCCACCGCCTCCGCGAACAGCGGCTCCAGGTGGTGCAGGAACGGGTCGTCGAGGCCACCCGTGGCCAGGGGCTTGTTTCGCCCGGCGAGGTAGTTGCCTTTGTCTGGAATGACGTGCCGGACTCCGCCGCGCGGGTCGTCCATGTCTCCCTGGAAGCGAGGGATGACGTGCACATGCAGGTGGGGCACCGTCTGGCCGGCCGCCGCGCCCACGTTGATACCGATGTTGTAGCCGTCTGGATGCAGCTCGGCATCCAAACCGCGTTTCACCTCGTCCACCAGTTCGAAGAGGGCGCGCTGTTCCTCGGCCGTGGCGTCGAACCAGGTCGCGACCCGCCGCCGGGAAATCACCAGCGTGTGTCCCGGGCTCACCGGGAAGCCATCCCGGATGGCGAAAGCGAACGTGTTGGCCGCGACCCACTGCGCTTCAGGGATGGAGAGAAACGGGGAAGTCATCGTCACGGGGGGCGCTGAAGGCTACCTGAGCATCCCGTAGCACTTGCGGCACAGGGGCCTGTTCTTGCTGGCGTGGCAATGGTCGTTGGTGTTTCGTGGCATACCAGTAATTCCGGGACACGAGAAAGGTGCCCGCATTTCTCCTCCTTCCAGACGCTGCCCCACGATGCCGGGTGCACGGGCTGCCCGGAGCAGGGTAGAGAGGGCGC
Organism: Myxococcus vastator; assembly: GCF_010894475.1. Lineage (GTDB taxonomy): Bacteria > Myxococcota > Myxococcia > Myxococcales > Myxococcaceae > Myxococcus > Myxococcus vastator. The sequence continues at coordinate 1,426 of NZ_JAAIYB010000026.1, read as the reverse complement.
CGGAGGAGCGAATCAAGATGGACGCGAACGCAGTGGCGGAGCTCGAGAAGGCGGGCGTGAAGGTGGATCAGCCCGAGCGCCTGTACGTGGCGGTGGAGTGGGGCGAGGACGGCAAGCACGTGCGTCCGGTGGGGGAGCGCGTCCAGATTCGCGCGGGCGAGCAGCTGGCCCACGTGACGCTCAAGCCCATCTCCCAGCTCTTCGTAGGCGACGTGAAGCCCCCTAGCTTCGCCAAGGCGCCCCCGGACGAGTACCAGGCCTTCTTCCTCCTCATCGAGGCCACCGCCGCCGGCTACTGCCGCGCCGTGCGCAACACCGAGACGGACCAGGAGTTCGAGCGGCTCTACCGCCACCTCCTGCGCCGCCCCGACGGCACCGACCGCAACCCGCTCTTCTCCCACCTCCAGGGCGCCGTCCGCCTCTACATGTCCCTGCGCGACGTCAGCCAGGCGGAGTTCGAGGCCGTCATCCACCGCCTCCACCAGTCCGCCAGGCACTTCCAGACGCACACCGGCAGCATCAACTACTTCCAGGAAGTGCTCCGCGGCGTGCTCGGCGCCTGAGGCGTCCGTCAGCCCCACCGCCCTCCTGGTCAACCCAGGAGGGTGGCACCTGGAATATCGTGCCCCGCCGCCCGTTCCCGGGCGTTCTTCCGACAGGAGCACGGATGTTCCGTCAGTCGTTACTCTGGACCTCGTGTCTGGCCCTGCTCTCCGGCCCCGTGGCCTGCGCGCAGACGCAGAGCGGCAAGCCGGTGGCGAAGGCCGCCGTGGCCGCCGCGCCCAGGCTCGGCGCCGGCATCGAGTCCCGCACCCTCAAGAACGGGCTCAAGGTCATCGTCTGGCCCAACCACGACATTCCCAGTGTCGTCCTCTACAACTGGTTCCGCGTCGGCAGCCGGAACGAGTACCCCGGTATCACCGGCCTGTCCCACTTCTTCGAGCACATGATGTTCAACGGCGCGAAGAAGTACGGCCCCGGTGAGTTCGACCGCGTCATGGAGGCCAACGGCGGCGCGAACAACGCCTTCACCTCCGAGGACGTCACCGTCTACATGGACTGGTTCCCGCGCTCCGCGCTCGACGTCATCTTCGACCTCGAGGCCGACCGGCTCCAGCACCTGGCCATCGACCCCAAGGTCACCGAGTCCGAGCGCGGCGTCGTGTACTCGGAGCGCCGCTCCGCCATCGACAACGACAACATGGGCGCCCTGATGGAGCAGGTGCAGGCCACCGCCTTCGTGGCGCACCCGTACCAGTTCCCCGTCATCGGCTGGCCGTCCGACATCGAGTCGTGGCGCATCGAGGACCTGCAGCGCTACTACAAGACGTACTACGCCCCCAACAACGCCACGCTCGTCTTCACCGGCGCCGTGACGCCCGCCGAAATCTTCGCGCTCGCGGAGAAGCACCTGGGGCCCATCCCC
>NZ_JAAIYB010000269.1 GCF_010894475.1 Myxococcus vastator | reverse complement strand
GGCTGTCACCGTGGAGACGTCGCTGCGCGCCGCGCTGCCGTCGCACGCCATCGAAGTCGACGTGGGGGTGGCCCTGCCTGTCGCGTTCGGTGGGCTGAGGAAGGTCCTTCGCGCGTGTGAAGCCACCGCGCCCCAGGTCGTCCACGCCCTGTCCCACGCCCATCCCTCCGAATGGAACCGGCTGTTTCCCGGCGCCATCGACGGCGTGCCGGACCTCGGAGACCTGGCGCTGACGCCCTCCGAGCGCCGCCTCCACCGCGAGTCGGAGCAGATGTTCTGGGTCCTCAACGTGGCCGCGAAGGCCATCATGGAGACGCTGCGCGTCAGCGGCCGGCCCCTGGTGCTCCATGGCGCGGGGGAGTGCGACCTGGTCAGCCTGCGCGCGGTGATGCGGGCCGCCGAGTGGAGCCGGCTGGAAGGGCTGGAGGGCACCCTGTTGTTCACCGGGTGGAACGTGCGCCGGCCCCATGGCGCGGAGTCCTTCGAGGCCCGGCGGCAGGCCTACCTGGATGCGCTGTGCGACCGGATGCGCGCGCCTCGCGTACCGACGCCCGGTCCGGTGTCGTCGCGCGCGCTGGAGGCGCCGGTGGACCTGGAGGGCCGTTATCTCCAGGTCGCCGTGGACGCGGCCCAGGCGCCCGAGACACGGGTGGCCGCCGCCATCCTCGCCATCCGGAGCTGCTTCTTCACCACCAACTACGAAGGCGCCATGCTGGCCGCCGAGCAGGGGCTGGCGGTGCTGGCGGCGAACGCGGACGCGGCGTTGGCGGCTCGCGTGGCTCAGGCCTGGGAGACGCTGGACACGGGCTTCGCCACGCCCGCCATCGAGATTGAGCGCGCCAGCCTGGGTGACGTCGACGAGCTCAAGGCCCTGTTCGCTCGCAGCATGGGCGTGGTCCACGTCTATACCGGCGCGCACGACGCGGCGATGGAGGCGTTCGCCCGGGGGCTGGAATGCCGGATTCCTCCTGAGCTGGTGGCGCGGCTGCACATGTTCCGCGCGCTCACCCTGACGAAGCGCTTCGGAGCGCTTCCCAACGCGCGGACGGAGGTGGCCGCGGGACTGGCCGCGCTGGAGCGCAGCACGGCGCCGGACCGCGCGCTCCAGGAGGGCTGGCTGCGCAATGTCTGCGCGCTGACGTGGTTCCAGGAGCGCAAGCTGGACAAGGCGCTGGTGGAGGAGAAGCAGGCCATGCGCTGCGTGGGGGACCTGCACGACGCCAGCGCCACCCACCTGAAAATCAACCTCATCTCCAACGCCAGCTATCTGCAGGAGACGGCGCGCCAGTACGGCGACGCCATCTCCACGTGGCGCCGGTTCGAGAAAATCAGCGAGAGCTGGGGTGTGAACTTCGCCAAGCACCACCGCTACCGGTTGGCGGGGCTGGAGCTGGCCGCTGGCGAGCGTGACGCGGCGGTGGCCCACTTCACCGAGGCGTTCGCCAACGCCGATGCGCTGGGCGACTCGTTCCACCGGCAGGTGATTGCCGCGGAGCTGGGACGCCTCTTCCTGGACGAGCAGCAGCCGGCGGTCGCCGTGGACTGGTTCACCCGCGCGGAGGAGCACGCTCGCGCCATTGGAGACCCGCTGAAGACGGCGGAGAGCCTGGCCGGACAGGCCGTGGCGGCTGGACACACGGACTGGCCGGAGGCGGTGCGGTGCGCCGAGGCGAGCACGACGTGGCCGAAGCAGACAGAGGCGCTGAAGGCCGCGCTCGCGCGGGGTGAGGCGAAGGCGGTGCATGAGGTGCTGCCTCGCGCCCGGACGAAGCTCAACCGCCCGTTCGACCCGGTGAACCTGTACTGACGTTCCGCCCAGACGCGGCGCGCCGGGCGACGAAGCCTCCAGCGCCGCGCCTTGCGTCAGCCCCCGCCGCGACGGGCGACGGGCCGAGCCTGCCTCAGCGTCCTTCCGTCGCCACGCCGCCCAGGTGACGCATCGGAGCGAAGGGCTCGGCCTCCGCGCGGTGCCCCCGCGCCACGAGCTCCGCGAGCAAGGCACCGGTATACGCCCCCGTCAGGATGCCCTGCCCCCCCAGCCCCGTGGCGATGAACGTGCGCTGCGTGCCCGGGTACGAGCCGATGTAGGGCCTTCCATCGGGCGTCGCGGCCCGCAGCCCCGCCCATGCGCGGACGAACCGGGCGTCACGCAGCCGCGGCGCCAGCTTCGCGACGGTGGCACTGAGGTGCAGCAGGCCCGCGGGCGTCACCTGCTCCACGAAGCCCGCGTCCTCCTCCGTCGCGCCCACGACGATTTCACCCGAGCGCCACGGCGCCAGGTACGAGGGCCCGGAGACGACGCGCGTCAGGTGCAAGCCCGGCTGGTGCACCACCAGCATCTGCCCGCGCAAGGGCTTCAGCGGCAACGAGGGCAACCCCGCCACGCCCGCCGACCAGGGCCCCGCGCACACGAGCAGCCGGTCCGCCCGGAGCGTCTCCGCTTCCGTCTGGACCTCGACCCCCGTGGCGGATTCGGAGACGGCGCGCGCGGCCACGCCCAGCCGCAGCCGCACGCCCACGTGGGCCGCGGCCTTCAGGAGCGCGTCGACGTAGCCATCCGTGTCCACGAGGTGGCCCTGGTCCGTCTCGAAGGCGCCGAAGAGCGGCGTGCCTTCCAGCGCGGGCTCCAGCGACACCAGGCTCGCGGCGTCCCGCCAGGTGCCCAGCCCCTCCGCGTCCGCCACCGCCTTCGCCGCCAGCGCATCGCGCGCCTTCGCGTCCCCGACGACGCGGAGGATGCCGTTGCCTCGGCGGAGCTGGTCGCCTCCCGGGAGCGAGGCCAGGTCCTCCGCCAGCGTGCCGCGGCCCGCCCGGGCGAACGCCAGCATCACCGGGTCGTCGAACAGCCGCACGGACGGGATGGCGACTCCGGCGGCGGCGCGCGAGCCCCGGCCCCCTGGGTCCACGGCGTCCAGCACCGTGACGCTCGCGCCCAAAGCAGAGAGCCGGCGCGCGGCCGAAAGGCCCACGACACCGGCTCCGAGAATCAAGATGTCGGCGCCAGGCTTCATCTCACCTGAGCCGCTTGGCGATGACGTGAAAGCCACCTTCCACGTAGATGAAGCCGTGCCGCTCGGCGCGCTTCACCACGGCGTCCAATTGGGTGTAGCCCACCAGCAATTGGAACCCGAGCCTCGTGGACTCCTCACAGATGGCAGCCACCACGAGGTCGACGGCCGCGCTCCGCTCTTCCTTGGACAACCCCGGTGCGGCCACCAGGGTCTCAATCATGGCCAGCGAGCTGTCGGTCCGGTAGAGGAACCCCGCCGCCTTGCCAGGAATGATGAAGCCCGTCTGCGGTAGCGTCTCTGGCGTGACGGCATCGTTCCAGAACCGCAGCCACTCCTGCAGTTGAGCGAAGTGCAGCTCTGGAACGTAGGGGATGGGCGTCATCCGGCGACGATATTACGAAACCAGGAACTGCGACATGCGCTGCGCGGACAGCTCGGCCGCGTTGTTCATGCCCAGCTGGCTCAGGCCCGTCTTCGCCGTGTTCTTCATCAGGTCGCCCAGCACGTCGGTGACCTTGCTCTTGCCGGTGGCCAGGTTGAGCGCGCCGCTCAGCAGGCTGTTGCCGCCCGTGCCGTCCATCAGGAACTGGCTGGCGAACTTGCCCACCGTGTTCTTCAAGGCGCCGCCACCCGGAATCAGGTCCGTCGCCGCGCCCATGAGCGCCTGCAGCGGGTTCTTGCCCTGCATCAGGCCGCTGGCGAAACCCATCGCCGCGCCCAGCAGCGGGTTGACCGCGGACACGAACGGCTTGACGACGTCCAGCACCTTGCTAACGATCTTCTTGAGGCCACCCATGGTAATTCCCCTTTGAAAGGATGGCTGCGGTGCAGCCATCAAGTGCGTCCGATGTAAAAATTGTCGGGGGATGGGCGTGTTTGTTTCCCAGTTACCCGAAAAAACCGGACGCCCTTTCGAAGCCCCTTTGAATTCAAGGACTTGGCGCAGGGGCAAGGCGCCGGGGATTCTGGGAAATGATCCCCGGGCCGGTTCCTCCGCCGATCAATTCTTGTCGGTGCCAGGCTTCTTGGCGTCCGTGGCATTCAGCTCGCTGGCGGACGTCCCCTTGCGGCTTTCGGGGGCGCCCTGCTGCGCCGCGTCAGACGCGAGCGCCGTCTTGTAGCGAGCGTCCGCGTCCTGGTCGCTGAAGCCGTCCCGCTGATGCGCCCGGCTGATGACGACGCGGCCGTCGACGATGGCCTGCAGGTGCCCCTGAAGCTCCTCGATGGTGGGCACGTTGGGGTCCTTGGCCTTCAGCTCCTCGTCGGGGACGATCTGGAGCTGGGGCGGCTTCTCCGGGTTGAGGGCATAGTCGATGATTTTCTCGACGTACTCCTCCACGGGGAGCTTGAGCAGACGGGCCTGCTCCTTCACGTCCGCGTCGGCCAGCAGCTCCGCGCGAACCTCCTCCACCGGCCGCTTCAGCTTCTTGACGGGGGGAGCGACGACGTTTTCACCGGACATTGACTGTCTCCTCAAAAGGACCCGAAATCCTGGCAAGGCGGGAAGCACCGCCAGGCCGGGGAAGGGACCATTCTGGTAGCCGATGCGCCCCGGATGTCAAAGGGCGTCAGGCCGGACCTTCGCTCCAGCGGGTGAACTGCATCCGCAGCTCGCAGGTGTAGCGGCCCCGCGCGTCCCGCAGCCAGAGCTGCTCCGGCGCCGGGTACATCTCCTCCACGGACAGGCGCTCCGCGTCCCGGGCCAGGTGTGACAGCAGGTCCATGGCGAAGGGGCTCGCGGTGTCGATGAGGTACGGCTTGCGCTCCTTCGAGCTGCGCATGAACACGAAGCGAGGCCACCCACCCGCGCGCCGCTCCCGCTGCACGGCGAGGAAGAGCTCGAAGCCCGTGGGCTTCCCCAGCCGCTCCGCCGTCAGGTTCCAGCGCTCGCGTTGGTACACCGCTCCGCCCACGCTGAGCCGCGGCAGGTGACTGCCCTGCGTCCGCAGCGGCGCGTGCAGCACCTGGGGATGCGCCAGCGCCGCGAACGGCGGATAGGAAGAGAAGTCATCGAGCGGCAGGTACAAGCTCAGCCGCTCCCCCCTCCCGTCCACCAGCACCGGGCCGTCCGGCGTCGGAAGGACCTTCACGTCCCCCGGCGTCAGGGCGCCTTCGTCCACGTCCAGCACGTCCGACACCGAGTACACCAACCGCCGCCCCGGATAGACGTAGAAGCCCTTGTTGCGCCTGCGGATGGCCAGCCCCACGAGCCCCCGCGCCGCGGCGTCCTGCTCCAGCCAACGCGAGGCCACCGAGGCGTAGCGCTCCCGCTCGGGTTGGAACGCGCTCAGCCAGCTCCACAGCAGCAGGTGGTGGTGGACACGCGCCAGCATCACCTCGAAGCCGCTTCCGTCCGGCTTCGCGGCGAGGCACACGTCCGGCAAGGCGTAGCGCCCACCCGGCGTGGACGTGCCCAGGAAGTCCACGGGCAGCGCGCGCGCGCGGCCGTCCTCCGGCTCCAGCATCACCGGCGGCACGGGCGAGAAGCGGCTGCCCGTCACGCCGTCGGGACGCAAGCGCACGGCGTAGTCCAGCAGGTCCATGGGGCCCGCGTCGGGGCCCAGCGCGTCGCGGACCTGCGCCCGGAAGCCCTGCTGCACCGTCTCGCCATAGGCGGCTGACAGCTCCAGCGCGCCCGTCAGCGCGGCCTCCAGCTCCGCGGTGAAGCGCGCACCGAAGCGCAGCCGGAACGGCGAGCTCGCTTCCTCGTAGAGGATGAGGCGGTCCGCATACACCTGTCCGTCACCTCGGCGCGCGGGCTTGCCCGTGACCTCCGTGAAGGTGGCCTCCAGGCGCGGCAGCAGCTCGCGCCGCTGAGTCAGGTCCCCGGCTTCGAAGTCCGCCTTGAGCCGCGCCAGTGACTCCAACCGCGTCAACCAGCGGGTGCGTGCCTCCAGGTCGGGGAGCGCCGTGACCGCGTCCCGCACGCTCTCGAAGGTGCCGAAGTCGTTCGGCCGGAACGGCAGGCCCCAGAGCAGCAACGCGGTCTTCACCAGGGGCAGCGCCTGGCGCTCGACGTCCACCACCGGGAGGCCGAGCACCGCGGCCGCCTGCGCGGGTGTGGGGTGCTCGCGCAGCACCGACAGCAGGCGCTCCGCCTCGGGTGACACGGTGACGTCCAGCTTCAGCGGCTCGCAGAGGGCTCGGCCCGGGGTCACCGTGAAGAGCGGATTGAGGCGCAGCGGCAGGTGCGGGCGCAGCGTGCGCTCCCGCCCCACCGCGCGCGCCAGCTCCGTCACCGCCCAGAAGGAGAAGAACGTGCGGCGGCGCGTGTTTCCGCTGGGCACCGTGCGCACGTCGTAGCCGTCATCGTCGGTGCGCTCGCCGTAGGAGATGGGGCCGAAGAAGCTGGTCGTCTCGTTCTTCGCGCAGAAGCGCTGGAGGTACGTGTAGACCTGCCGCTCCACGCGGCGCGCATCGGACGTGTCCGGCCGCTCCCCGCCGCGCAGGTAGCGCACCCAGACGTTGTCGAACATCGCCGGGCTGGAGAGGAACACGGCCTCCTGGATGGCGGGGTCCGCCGCTCGCGCTCGCAGTTGCCGTCGCAGCGTCTTGCGTTCCGCCGCATAGAGCGCCTGGACGGACTCGCGAAGCGCCTGGTAGCGAGCCCATGCGTCCTGACACGGCGGGCCCAGCCGTGCGTCGACTCGGAGCTCACGGCCCTGGGCCAGCGCATCAATGAGAGCCTGCGCGCCGGACGCGCCCTTCTCCGCGCGCACGGCGTCCACGAGCGCATCCTCGGCCTCGAGCAACCGGGCGACGTCGTCCAGCACCGCCTGAGGCATCCCCAGCGACTCCAGCCAGTCGAAGGGAAAGCCCGCGTGCCGCAGTACGAATACCTCGCCCAACGTCCAGGGCTCGCTCATCCGTTCACCCTCGTCAGCACCGACCTGGCCACCAGTGTGTCCACCAGCTTCTCCCGCTGCGCCTGGGGAACGGCCCCCAGCACGCGGGCCACTTCCATGGGCTGGACGAGCCCGGCGAGCTTCGGCGCCAGCCGCGCGTCCATCGCGAGCACCGAGCCCGTGCGGAGGTTCGCCGCGAACCACGACGGCTTCGGCGCACCATCCAGGCCCGCCGGGAGCTGCACCCACGCACAGTCCGCGTCGAGTCGAATGGCCGCCGCGCTCGCGTCCGTTGCACGGGGCCGGGACAGCTCGGGAAGACACGCGGCGGCGACCCGGCCCGGGCTCAGCGGGCCTCGCGCGAGCAGCCGCGTCGCGAGTTCAGCAAGCACCTGCGGAACGCGGGCACCGGGGATGGAACGGGCGTGCTCGAAGGGCCGGCTCCTCGCGAGGTCCCGGTCATCGGGTGGCGCGCCGACGCTCACGTCCGGCCACAGCAGCGCGCGGCCACTCCCGGGCGGCGTCCGAGGCCAGTGGAAGGGACGCACTCCCGCGAGCTTGTCGAACACTGGCTCCGCGTCCAGCACGGCGAGCGTCGCGTCGAGGTCCGCTTCGCCGACACCGGGCGCGCCGACCCACCACTCCGCCACGAGGTGAACCCCCGCGTCCCGAAGCCGGCGAGTCCCCTGCGCCAGCGCCGCTCGGGAGACGCGAGCCCCCAACGGGTCGACCCAGGCGCCGGCGTCCGCGGCGCAGAACCCCACGACGGCCACCTTGCAGCCGCTCTCCACCAGCACGTCCGGATGAAGGAGCGAATCGAGCGACACATGCCCCGCCCACCCCACCGCGCCTCCCGTGAGGGCGCGCACCGTGTCCAGCGTGCTGGCCCGCACCTCCAGCGCCTCGGACAGCCAGACGAGGGACGTGGGGGCCGTCTCGTCCAGCTCGGGCGACACGCGCCAGCGCAGGGGGGCCGCCTCCACGAAGGTGGCGCGCTGGAACACGGACAGTCGAGCCAGGACGGCCCGGTGCGCCCAGGCGAACGGCCCCGCGACTTCGAGCGGCACGTGCTCCGGACAGGCGCGCGCCAGCCAGGCCGCGGCAGGCAGTTGCAGGTCGCGTTCGAGCCAGAGCCGCACCCGCGCTGCGCCGGCGAAGCGCGCGGCGGCGCGGGCCAGGTCATCCAGGTAGGACGCGGGTTGGTCCAGGGAGCGCAACACGTCCGCGCTCCGCTCGGTGGTGCCGCCCGCCAGCTCCACATCGTCCAGCCGGAGGTGCACCCCGTCGGGCGGCCCCGAAATGGCGGAGAGCACCGCTCCCAGCGCACGCAGGCGGGTGCTCACGCTGGCGTCCTCCCGTGCATGCAGCGACTGGGCGGCGCGCAACAGCAGCAGCTCTCGCATCGTCTGCGCGGTAGCGGGGGGGCGCTCGCGGGCGGTGACGGCGGCCTCCAACGCGTCGCGGGCGAAGACGCGCCGGCAGAACTCGCGCGCCACGTCGACGCACCGCCACCCCTCCGGCGCCTCCGGTACGAGCGTCACGTCGCGGTGGGGTGGCAGGACGAGCAGCTTCATTCCCGCGCTCCGGCAGCGGACTGTGCGCCCCACATCAGTGTGCAACGCAGCTCCACGGTGTGGCGCCCGCCCGCGGGGCTCCGCAGCCAGAGCTGGTCCGGCGAAGGCAGCATCTCCGACAGGATGACCTCCTCCTTCTGCTCCAGCAGGTTGAGGAAGACGCGCAGCAGCGGCGGGCTGCGCACGTCCACCAGCACCGGCTTTCGCTCGTCCTTGAACTTCGCGAAGACGCAGTCCGGCATCCCGCGCTCGCTCCACACGCGCACCGCCGCGCGCAGCTTCGCCGAGTCATCGCGGCCCGCGAGCAGCGCCTCCCGCTCCGCCTGAGACAGCCGCCACTGCTCGCGCTGCACCACCACGCCGCCCAGGGTCAGCCGGGGCGTGTGCTCGCCCAGCGATACGCGGAGCGGACGGATGCGCGGCAGGCTGAAGGCGGTGTGCACCAGGCTGTCCAGCTCGCCGTTGTAGAGACACACCTCGGAGCCCAGCCGCTTCGACACCAGCCGCGCCCGCGCGCCATCACTCTCCACGAACAGGTCATCCAGCGGCAGGCGCCACGCGGAGGCCCGGGCGCTGACGCCGCCCAGCTCCACCACGGGCCCCGGGAACTCCGACGGCAGCAGGCCCGTGCGCCGCGACGCCAGCACCGTCACCAGGGGCACCGGCCGGCTCAAGGCCCCGAGCGCCCGCACCATGGCGCTCTCCACCCGGCCGCGCGCCTCGTGGAACTGGAGCGCCCAGCCCCACACCAGCGCCGTGTCGTGCACGTCGCCCATCACCAGCTCGTACTCGCCTCGGCTCCAGGCCTCCACGTCCCGGGCCCCCACGAGCAGGTCCACGGACGTGACGAGCGGCAGCGCCTTCGCGTCGCCGTCCAGCGGCGGCGGCGTCACCGAGCCCAGGTCCGCGCGGCGCGCGGATGCGTCTCCCACCGCGCCAGCCAGCAGCTCCGCCACCGAGCCATCCAACGGCACCGGCCGGTCCGAGTACGCGGCGGCCACCTTCCAGAACGGCACCGTGCGCGCGCCCACCAGCCCCGCCACGGTGGCGCGAGCGGCCTCCCGGGTCCGCCGCGCCGCCGCGCCCATCCACGCCAGCGCGGGCTCCAGGCGCGTCACCAGCTCACGCGCCCGCTCCCCTCCGGCCTCCAGCCGCAAATCACCGCCGCACTCCTCCCGGAGCGCCAGCCGGTCCTGGTAGAAGTTGTGCGACTCGGACGCGGGGCCTCGCTCGGACGGCGGCGCCACGCCCCACTGCTCATGGGCGCGCTTCGCGAAGGCCGCCTGGAGCGCCATCTTCCCCGCGGCATCCGCGGCGCCGTACCCGGCCATCAGCGCCAGCAGCGCGCTCAAGCCCTCCACGTGCCGCCGAGCCGCGGAGCACGGCAGGCCCGCCACGCGCTCGGCCAGGTCATCCACCGGGTGATGCGTGGCCGCGGGCACCTCGAGCTGATGCGTCAGCAGGCCCTTCTCGCAGCCCAGCCGCGCCGCCTCGCGCGCCAGGCCCGGGGCCACGCCCAGCGACGAGGCGAGCCCCGCGAGCGTGCGCGTTCCATCCACCGCCTCCACCAGCCGAGGCAGCAACGCCTCCGCGCTCTCCGGCGCGGGCAGCGTCTTGCGCGAAGGCACCTCCGCGAAGGCCTTGCGGCGCGGCACCAGCCACGCGGCGACCTCGGGGTCGAAGGCGATGGCGCGAACCAGCCCCTGCACCAGCCACGACGCCGCGAACGTGTTCCGCCCCGTCAGCACCTCCGGCCCGGACCAGCGCAGCGTCACGCCCGTCGGCGCGGCCGCGTCCGCGTGTCCGTAGTTGATGGGGCCGAAGAAGCCCATCGTCTCGTTCTTCGCGCACATGCGCTGCAGGTAGCTGGCCACCTGTCGCCGCAACCGCGCGCCGTCCCGCCCGTCCAGCAAGTCTCTCGCCACGGGCGGGCTGGAGCTGGCCACCGCCTCCAGGAAGCGCGGCGCCTGCCGCAGGGTCCGCAGCGCGTCCTCCACCGCCAGGGACTCCTGCTTCATCGCCGCATGGAAGGCGGCCTCCGCGTCCTGCGCGGCCCGGGCACGCTCGTTCCACTCAGCGAACAGCTCGGGTGACGCCATTCCCTCGGTGTCCACCGGGCGCCCGGCCTTCAGGGCCGACAGCACCGTGCGCGGGGGCCGCTTCACCCGGGGGCCCTGGGCCTTCAGCGCCTCCAGCGCCTGCCGCGCCGAGGTCAGCTGGCGCGCGGCCCGGGCAGCCTCCGGACACCCCAGCCGCTCCAGCCAATCGAAGGGGAAGCCCGTGGTGCGAACCACGAGGTGAGGGAAGAGGGTCCAGCCCTTCATGCGTTTCGCACCCTTCGTCCGGGACGCGGCGCGGCGCCCTGCAGCGCGCCGCTCAGTTTCGCGGTTGCGACTTCACTTCGATTTGCTGTCCGGGCACGGCCATCACCCACAGCTTGCTGACGCCGCTGGGGCAGCGCACCAGGACCTCCAGCTCCCGGCCCGCTTCGATGCGCGCCTTCAACAGGGGCGTTCCACCCGGCAGCATCGCGCCACCGACGTGGACCTCACAGCCAGGGGCCGCGCCCGTCACGCTCAGCAGGCCCGTCGTGCCCGGCTCCGGCAAGGCGTCCGCCAGCGTGCGCACGTCGATGCCCTCGCGCTGCTGCGTGGTGCCGAACCGCCGCAGCTTCCCCTCCACCGCCGTGGAGATGAGCAGCGGGCCACCCGACGGGTCATGCACCTCCGTCCCCGGCTCGTGGCGCAGGCCGCCGACGTAGACGTGCTCCCCAGGCCCCACGTTGACGAAGTTCGAGTCACCCTCGCGCGTCATCACCACCGCCACCACGGCCAGCACCAGGGCGCCGCCACCGGCGATGCCCAGCCACTTCCAGGGGAACCGCTCGCTTCGCGAAGGCCGCCTGGAGCGCCATCTTCCCCGCGGCATCCGCGGCGCCGTACCCGGCCATCAGCGCCAGCAGCGCGCTCAAGCCCTCCACGTGCCGCCGAGCCGCGGAGCACGGCAG
>NZ_JAAIYB010000268.1 GCF_010894475.1 Myxococcus vastator | reverse complement strand
CCGCCCCCCGCGCCGCCGCCTCCCTCCTCGGAGACGTACCCGGACGCCGGCACGCCCCCGGACGCGGGCACCCAGGAGCCCTGGGCCTGCCAGCGGACCACGACGGTGCACAACGCGCCCCTGTCGCTGCTCACCCGGCTGCAGCTGGAGATGAGCCGCGCCACGTCCTCCGCGCAGCGCACGGAGGCCATCGACCGCTTCGTGGCGGAGGTGGAGGAGCAGGGCGGCAGGCCCCTGGTGAGTGACGCGGCGGCGGGCCGTCCCCGCGTGGCCTTCTTCGTGCGGGGCGAGGCCGGCCGGGACACCTTCGTCGCTGGCGACTTCAACGGCTGGTCCGCCACGGCCACGCCCCTGGTGCAGGTGCGGGACACCGACTTGTACGTGGCGGAGGTGGAGGTGCCGCGCACCGGTCCGCAGCCGTACAAGCTGGTGAAGGACGGTGACTTCATCGCGGACCCGGGCGCGCGCCACGTCGCGTGGGACAACCTCAATCGGTACGACGTGGGGCAGTTCAACTCGCTCGTCTACCCGGGGCTCCAGGACGCCACGAAGGGCCGGCTCACCGCGTGGTACGGCGTGCCCGCCACGGTGCTGGGGGATGCGCGCGACGTCTTCGTCTACACGCCGGCGGCATATGACGGGCCGGAGTGTCCGGCCCTGCCGGTGATGTACCTCCATGACGGCAATGAGAGCCTGACGCGCGAGTCCTTCGCGGAGGCGGCGGACGCGCACTACGCGGCGCGGCCGGCGGACGCGGCGGTGCTCGTCTTCGTGGCGCTGCCGGACCAGTCCGTGCGCCTGGCGCAGTACACCTTCCCGCCCGCGCGCGCCCCCGGCTGGCCCACGCCGCGCGGGGATGACTACCTCGCCTTCCTCCGCGATGACTTGATGCCGCGCGTGGAAGCGGCCTGGCGCGTGAAGACGGGGTCTCAGGAGACGGGCATCTCCGGTGCGTCGCTGGGCGGCCTCATCTCCGTGTACGCGGGCTTCCAGATGCCGGAGAAGTTCGGCTTCGTGGGCACGCAGTCCGGCACGCTGTTCTGGCCCCACGACGGCGAGGTGGACCGCGACGACGGCAACGCGATGGTGGTCCGCGCGGGCCAGGAGCCGGTGGTGCCGGTGCGCTTCTACGTGGACCACGGCTCGCCCGTGGCGGGGTGCACACGGGACGGCGAGGCGGGTGGGGACGACTGCCAGTCCAACCTGCAGCTCGTAGAGGCGCTGCGCGGTCGCGGCTACGCCGTGGCCCACTGGAACGAGCCCAGCGCCGAGCACGACTGGTTCTTCTGGAAGCGCCGCCTGCCGAAGCTGCTGTGCAGCTTCCGCAACGCGGACCCGGCGGTGTGCGGCCTGTAGTCCGGCCTCACAGCTTCGCGACGATGGCGCGGGCCAGCCGGTCTGCGGCCCCCGCGTCGAGCGACAGGAACAGGCGCGGCTCGGTGGCCTCCAGTTCCTGCAGCCGCGACTGGCCCGCGTTGTCGGTGGCCACGTCCACGCGGGCGTAGAGCAGGGGGCGGCCCACCGCCTCCAGCACGGACTCCGCCAGCCGCAGCTCGGCGGCGTCCTCGGGCGTGAAGGCGGTGGGCTCGGAGAAGCCGCGCGGCGCGTCCAGCAGCGTGGGCGGCCGGCGCACCGCGTGGCTGAGGACACCGTCGAAGAAGACGTAGCTGCGCTCGCCCTCCGTTTCGAAGGCGGTGAGGTAGGGCTGCACCATGACGTCGCCCTCGCGAGTCAACTCCGCCAGCCGGGTGGTGGCGGCGTGGGCCTCCGCGCGCGGGAAGATGTGCGTCTTGAGCGCGCCCGCGGACACGGCGGGCTTGAGCACCACCGCGTCCCAGCCGTGCCTGCTCGCCAGCTCCCCCACCTCGAGCGTGTCGCCCTTGCGCACCCAGGTGGTGGGCGTCACCAACACGCCCTTCTCCTCCAGCTCGCGCAGGTAGTGCTTGTGCGTGTTCCAGCGCAGCACGGGCGCGGGATTGTGGAGCCGCGTGAGGCGGCCCACCTTGTCCGCCCAGGCGACGAAGGCGTCGCGGCGCAGGTGGCTGTCCCACGTGTTGCGCACCAGGGCCAGCCGCACCGTGCGCCAGTCCATGGCCGGGTCATCCCAGACGACAGGCCGGGCATCGACCCCCAGGGCCGCGAGCGCGGGCAGCAGGGACGCGTCGAACGCGTCGAGTCGAGGCAGGCCTTCGAAGGTGAGGACGGCGACGTCCATGACGCGGACTCCCGATGTTGAAACCTGCCGCGGCTTGTAGCGCGTGCGGCGCCTCCGCGCAGGGCTCTCGCGGTGCGTCAAAGCGGGGTGCGGGCCAGGCCGACAGGTAGGCACTGAACGTCCCGCACCTGAGGTGAGGCGGGCGGCGTACTCCACGGCACATTCGCGGGCGCGGACGCTCGGGAACTGGACCTGTGCGGTCAGGTGTCGCTGAAATGTTTCAAGGGGTACGCTCTTCGCGTGCCAAGGACCTGTCACCTTCCCTCCGGCCGGCTCCGCCGGGAGACCCACGAGATGCGAATGTCCCCACGTTTTTTACTGGCCGCGCTAGGCGCGGTCCTCCTCTTCCATGCCGGATGTGGCGGCGACGAGCCTGGTTGTGAGGGTGCGAGCTGCGCGCAAGCCGTCTGCGGCAACAACGTCGTGGAGCAGGGCGAGCAGTGCGACGACGGCAACACGGTGGACGGCGACGGCTGTGAGTCCGACTGTACGCCGACGCCCCCGCCGGCCGCGGTATGTGGCAACGGCAAGCTGGAAGGCGAAGAGGTCTGTGACGACGGCAACACGGTGGACGGTGATGGCTGTCAGGCGAACTGCGCGCTGACGCTGACCCAGTGCCCCGCGGCCAACGCGCCCGCGCTCCCCGACGGCGCCACCTGCGCGGTGACGCAGGCCGGCTCCGCCGCGCGCCTCTTCACGGGCGTGGTGCTGAAGGAGGGCGAGACGCTGGTGGGCGGCCAGGTGTTGGTGGACGCGCAGGGCATCATCCAGTGCGCCGCCTGTGACTGCTCCGCCGCGGCGGGCGCCGCCGAGGCCACGCAGGTGTCCTGCCCCGGAGGGGTCATCTCCCCGGGCCTGGTGAATCCGCACGAGCACATCACGTATCCGATGGAGCCGTTCGTCGGCACCGAGGAGCGCTACGAGCACCGCCACGAGTGGCGCACCGGCCGCAACGGCCACACGCGCATCAACAGCCCCGCGGCCAGCGCCGCGGACAACGTCCGCTGGGGCGAGCTGCGCCAGATGATGGCGGGCGCCACCACCATGGCGGGCGCGGGCGGTCAGGCCGGCCTGCTGCGCAACGTGGACGTGAACAACACCGCCCTCCAGGAAGGCCTGGGCGAGGGCGTGGTGGACTCCGACACCTTCCCGCTGGGTGACACCAGCGGCAACCTGATTGCTTCGGGCTGTGACTACGGTTCGAGGCCGACGACGGACTCGCTGCCGCGCTCGGCCGCGTACCTGCCGCACGTCTCCGAGGGCATCTCCACCGCGGCGCACAACGAGTTCCTCTGCCTGTCCACGGGCGCGAACAACGTGATGCAGCCGCGCACCGCCGTCATCCACGGCATCGGCCTGACGGCGAAGGAGATTCGCCTCATGGCGGAGAACGGCACCGGCCTCATCTGGTCGCCCCGCTCGAACATCTCGCTGTACGGCGACACGGCCATGGTGTCGACCTACAAGAACCAGGGGGTCACCATCGCGCTGGGCACCGACTGGCTGCGCTCCGGCTCCATGAACCTGCTGCGCGAGCTGCAGTGCGCGGACTACCTCAACAGCACGCACTACGCGCGGACCTTCAGCGACCAGGACCTGTGGCGCATGGTGACGTCGAACGCGTCGGACCTGGTGGACACGTTCGAGAAGACGGGCCGCATCGCCGAAGGCAAGATGGCCGACCTGGCCATCTTCCAGCTGCGCACCTTCGCCGCTTCGCCGCACCGCGCGGTCATCACCTCCAACCCCGAGCACGTGGTGCTCACCATGCGCGGTGGCAAGCCGCTCTACGGAGACCAGGCGCTGATGGCCGGGCTCCGCGGCGCGGACGCTTGCGACACGCTGGACGTGTGCGGCAGCTCGAAGGAAGTGTGCCTCCAGTCGGAGATTGGCAAGGACCTGGCGGCGCTGACGTCGGGGGCCACGCACAAGTACCCGCTGTTCGCGTGTGAGACGCCGGAGAACGAGCCGGTGTGCGCGCCCCGCCGCGCCTCGCTGGACTCGCGCTGGCCGGCCAGCGTGAACAGCTCCACCAGCTACACGGGCGAGGTTCGCGCCGCGGACCCGGACGGCGACGGCCTGGTGGGCGCCGCCGACAACTGCCCCAGCATCTTCAACCCCATCCGCCCCATGGACAATGGCAAGCAGGCGGACTCGGACGGTGATGGGATTGGCGACGCGTGCGACCCCTGCCCGCTGGAGGAGGGCAACGCCTGCACGTCGTTCACCGTGGGTGACGATGACCACGACGGCATCGTGACGTGGCAGGACAACTGCCCGTTCGTGGCCAACCCGGACCAGGCGGACGCGGACAGCGACGGCAAGGGCGATGCGTGTGATGCGTGCTCCAGCGTTCCGAACCCGGGCGACCTGGGCTGCCCCGCCACCATCCACGAGCTGAAGACGCCCGTGGACGGCAACCTGCCGCTGGTGGGCCGGCCGGTGTCCATCTCCGACGTCGTCGTCACCGCCGTGGTGAAGGGCGGCGCGAGCTCCCTGGGCTACTGGGTGCAGACGCATCCGCTGCCCTCGGGCACGAGCGTGGATAACTCCGGTCTCTACGTGTACTCGCCCAAGGGTGACCTCGCGGTGGGTGACCGCATCGACATCCACACGGGCGTGCTGACCCTCTACTTCGGCCTGCCCGAGCTGACCGAGGTCAAGTACGTCAAGCGCAGCTCCGGCAACGAGGTGCCCGCGCCGGTGGTGGTGACGACGGCGGACATCCGCACCGGTGGCCCGCGCGCCGCCGCGCTGGAAGGCGTGCTCGTGGAGGTCCGCGACGTGGCGGTCAACACGGCGGTGGACGAGTTCGGCCAGTTCCTGGTGAACGAGGCCGGTGACGCCGGTCAGCCGGGCCTGATGGTTGACGACCAGGCCTATGCCTACGCGGTGCCGGCCATTGGCACGCGCTTCGGCGCGCTGCGCGGCGTGCTGACGTACAACTTCAACGACTCCAAGCTGGTGCCGCGCTTCCAGGCGGACATGCCGCTGCCGCCGCCGTCGCTGACGGGCTTCGGTCCGGACGGCTACGTGCGCCTGGGTGGCACGGGGCCGGTGAGCACCTTCCCGCAGGCGCTGACGGTGACGCTGTCCTCCGCCTACGCGGAGGCGCTCGACATCACCATCACCTCCTCCGACGAGAACGCGCTGAGCGTGCCGGACGGCCGCATCACCATCCCCGCGGGGCAGACGTCCGCGACGGTGCAGGTGGTGCCGGTGGCGCCCGCGCAGAGCGTGACGCTGACGGCCACGCTGGGTGGCTCCTCGCAGACGGCCACCGTTCGGGTGCTGGGTGCCGACGAGCAGCCCGAGGTGGTGGGCGTCACCCCGGGTGACGTGACGATGGTGCCCGGCGGCGAGGTGGTCTTCACCGTGCAGTTGGACCGTCCGGCGCCCGCCAACACGACGGTGGCGCTGAGCGTGGATCCGGCGACGGGCTTTGGCGCCTTCGTTCCGGCGGACGGCGTGCTCACCGTGGCGGAGAACGCCACGGAGGCGGTGTTCTCCTTCATCGCGGACCCGGCGGCCACGGCCACCGCGCCCGGCACGGTGACGGCGACCCTCGGCGCGAGCAGCGGGAGCGCCACCGTGACGCTGGACCAGGATGCGCCGCGGCTGACGGCCCTGTCGCCGTCCTCGGCGGTGACGATTCCGGCGGGCGGGACGCAGACGTTCACCCTGACGGTGGACCGTTCGGCCGCGCAGGACACCGTCGTGGAGTTGGCGGTGGTGCCGGGTGCGGGCGTGCCGAACTACGGCACGGTGCCGGCCACCGTGACGATTCCGGCGGGCGCCACGGAGGTGACGTTCACCTTCACGGCGGACGCGCAGGGCGAGGGCACGGGCACGGTGTACGCCATGCTGTACGGCATCACCCGGGCCACCGAGCTCACGGTGCTTCCGCCTCCGCCCACGCTCAGTACGGTGACGCCGTCGGTTGCCACCGTTTACTTTGGTACGCAGCAGGTCTTCATCGTGATGCTGGACCGCGCGGCGCAGGCGGGCGGCATCACGGTGGACGTGGCGCTGGAGCCGGCCACGGGCATGGGCGAGCTGTCGAGCGGGACGGTGAGCATCGCGGAGGGCGAGACGACGGCCACCGTCACATTCACTGCGGGCGACGAGGAGGTCCAGGGACGACTGATTGCGTCCTACGCGGGCGTCACGCGCGGGGTGGACATCACCATCGCGGACCGTCCCGCCGTCAACCACATCGTCATCAGTGAGATTTCTGCTCGCGGCGCGACGGCTCAGAACGACGAGTTCATCGAGCTCTACAACCCGACGGGCGCGGACATCACGCTGAATGGCTGGAAGGTCCAGTACAAGAGCGCGGCGAGCACCACGAGCTATTCGGGCTCGGTGGACATCCCGGACGGCACGGTCATCAAGGCCTACGGGTACCTGCTGCTGGCGCACAACACGGGCTACACCGCCACGGTCACCAAGGATGTGGGATACGGTTTTGACATGTCTGCCTCGGCGTCGGGCGGCGGCCACGTCCGCATCGGCCCGAATCTCACGGCGGACAATCTGGACGACCCCAACACGGTGGACAAGGTGGGCTACGGCACGGCGAATCAGCCCGAGGATCAGTCAGCTCCTGCCCACCCGGCAGCGGGTGGCAGCCTTGAGCGCAAGGCGCGTCCGAACTCCACGCCGGAGACCATGGCGGAGGGCGGGGCGGATGCCCTGGCCGGGAACGGCCATGACACGAACAACAACGCGAACGACTTCGTCGTTCGCGCCTCGCGACAGCCTCAGAATTCGCAGAGCCCGGCGGAGCAGCCATAGCCGTCAGGCAACCGGGGGGCAGGGCTGAAGTGCCGGCCTTGTCTCCGTGAAGTCCATCGCGGGCGGAACCCTCATGGGGTTCCGCCCGCTTCTTTTGGGCGACGTGATGGCGTCCCCCTTCTCCTAAACGAGACGGGCCGTCTATCCAATGGGACGGTCCGAGGATGCCACTCACCGGAGACGCAGGCTTGTCGAGGCAAGTCGGGCAGAAATGCCGCGCTTCAACTCGCCTCCGAAAACGCGTCTGCACCAGCGCAGTCAACCGTAGGTCCCCCTGGGCCGTAGAAATGGCGGATCCTTCGCTACCCGAGGGAACTGGCCGCAGAGGTGTGTGGCGCGGCGTCGGGAGGGTGTACAGACAGAGAGTGCGAGTGGGTTGCTCGCCATGCTCTATCTGTGTGTGGCGCAAAAGTTGCTCTGCTCCGACGGCATCAGCCATGGCGTAGGTGGGTCATGGTTGCACGCGGAAGAGGCCGTTCACGCTCAGTCCCAACGCGTCACGCTAGAGCGCCGAACAGGTTAGGTCACGCCGCGAGCTGGTAGCGCGCGGCGACCTCAAGGTTTTGGACGACCGCGAGTCGCCTGAGGTCAAAAAGGTTGCGGCGCGTGCCGCAGTAGCGGGCCTTCGGGCCCTGGCGGTTGGCGAGATGTGCCAGGTGATGCTCGACGCCGACCCGCTCGCGGAGTTGTGCGCGGCCCGCGCGCGTCTTCAGGCGTGAGCGGAGGCGCTTTTGGAGCCGCTCGTCGTCGCCCATCGTGACGCTGCGCCCTTTGCCGGACGCGGCCTGGGTGCAACTGGGGCGCAGCTTGCACGGCCCGCAGGCTTCCGGGTCGAAGTGCACGACGGCGCCGGGCTCGAAGGGCTCCACCTCGCCAGCAGGGCACGTGATGGTGCCGTCGCGGATATTGATTTTGAAGTCGCGCTTGCCGAAGAGTCCGGGCTTCGCGCTGGCGCCTCGCCACGGCCGGCAGACGAGGTCGCCGCCGCTCGCCAGCACGTCCTCGGCCATCGTGCTGTTGAGGTACGCCCTGTCGACGAGCAGGACGTCGGGATAGAGGTCCTGGTGGGCCATGTCTTCCTGCAGTGCGCCCGTCGCCTCCTCTTCGGGACGGTTGGCGGGTGTCACGGCGCAGGCCACCACGAGTTCGGTGTCGAGGTCGATGCCGACGTGCTGCTTGTAGCCATTGAAGCGCTTGCTCTTGCTCTTGCGCCCGTGGCGCATGTCGGCGTCCTCGATGGAGATGCGCCTGTCGGCAGCCACGCCTTGCCGAATCTGAACGCCGCCTTCGGGGCGCGGCTCGAGGTCCTGTTCGCGCACCTGCGCGAGCGCTTCGATGTAGCGCGTCAGCGGGGCCGCGACGCACGACTTCGATTGCTTCGCCACCCAGGCCATGAGGCGGTCGAGCTGCCGGCACAGGCGATTGAGTGCGTCGACCTTCGCGTCGGGCGCACTCCAGTCGATGTCGAGGCCGGCCTTGATGCTGCTGGCCATCAGCAACGGTGCATCGGCCTGCTGACACACCTCCTCGACGTCGGTGCCGAGCGCGAGCGCCATGCCCTCGGCCACCTTGCGGCCTGCATGGCCGAGAAGGTTGATGGTGTCCTCAACCCGCCCGGCCCCTTCTAAAGGGCGGCTGTCCACTCCCACTCGCAGCGTCTTCGGCGTCTTCTTCGAGTCGAACCCCTTCGTCCGCTTCGCCACCTCGACGGTGCGCTCCAGCAGCCGGCGGTCCATCTCGGTCGCGATGAGTCGCTCCCTGAATTGCTGCAGCCCGCCCTGGGAGAAGGCTGGCTCGTCCTCGTCAGCGCCGAGTCGGTCCAATACCATCCGCCATCGGCTGTCGGTGCCCGAGAGACACACCGCTTCGGCGTCCGATGCCTGCGTGTAGGCCTGCACCAGCAGCGCCATGCACATCATCGCGGGAGGCTGCGGCGCTTGCCCCTGGCCCGTCTGTCGGTACATTGCCTCGAGCTCGTCCTGAAAGGCTTCGTCGAACAACTCGTGCCGATGCTCGCGCAGGAAGACGAAAAGCTTCCTGCTCTTCCCCGCGAGCTTCAGCAGGCGCTGCTCCCGTGCGCTCTGCTCCACAGCCGGCGTCCAGCGTTCCATGAGCCACCTCCCTGAGGGGGTGACCTATGCACGCAGCGCCAGCCCGCGTCGATCCTCTGCCGCTTGCCTGCTCCCTCGACGTAACCTGATCGGCGCTCTAGAAATCCACCAAGTAGGCTGTGGGCCGCGTGGAGGGCATCCACGTCCTGACGGAATTCTCCCGTTTCCTGCCCATGGCGGATGATGTCCTTGAGCGTCGTCGCGTAGAGGGCAAGTTTGTCCCGGATGGCCTCCGCGACTTGGTCATTGGAATCGGCGGCTTCGGCCGCGAGCATCGCGAAGAAGATGCCGTATTCGCGGTGCTCGCGTAGGAGCAGGTGCGCTCGCTCGGAGATGGCCTGGAACTGCTCTTGCGCGGAGAGTTCCTGGTAGTTCCCCAGCAGCCGGAACTCGCGCACGCAGCGCTGGTGCAACTCTTCAATCGCAGCCAGCAGCAGGTCTTCCTTGGTGGGGAAGTGCCAGTACAGCGCTCCGGGGGTCATCCGGATGGCGCGGGATAAGTCCGCCATCGTCGTGGCGAGGAACCCTCGCCTCGCGAAGAGATGGATGGCCGCTTCCAGGATGTCCATGCGCGTGCGCGCGGCACGCTCTTGTTTCAGCTCTCGCTGGGCAGGTTCCCTGGCCATACCCGGCGAATCTATGCATCACGCCAACAGTGTCACCCGGACAATCTCCGGTGGCGCTCCGACGCGCAGCGGCGGACCCCAGAAGCCTGTTCCCCGGCTGACATACAGATTCCGGTCCCCCTCGGTGAACAAGCCCGCGTCATGCTCCCAGATGGCGGAGACCGCCAGCGTGAAGGGGAAGAACTGACCCCCGTGGGTGTGCCCGGAGAGCTGCAAGCCCATCCCCTCCCGCGCCGCCACCTTCCAGTTCGACGGCTGGTGCGCGAGCAACACCGAGGCCCGCTCGGAATCCCGGCCCGCCGTCGCCGCCGCGAGGTCATAGCCCTGCGAGAAGCCCGTCTTGCCCGCCGACCAGTCGTCCACGCCCACTAGGTCAAATGACGCGGCCGTGTCGCCAATGCGCACGTGGCGGTTGCGCAGCACTTGCACCTCCATGCGCTCCAGCGCCTCCGCCCAGGCCGCGTCGCTCCAGTAGTACTCGTGGTTTCCCGTGACGAAGTAGGTGCCATGGCGTGACTTCAGCTCGGACAGCGCCGACACCGCTGGGGCCAGCGACGCGACGTGGCCATCCACCAGGTCTCCGGTGATGCACACCAGGTCCGGGCGTAGCGCGTTGCAGCGGCGCACCAGCTCGTCCATGAAGCGGCGCCGGATGACGGGTCCCACGTGGATGTCGCTCAAGTGGACGATGCTGAAGCCATCCAGCGCCTTGGGCAGCCCCGGCAGCTTCACCGCCACTTCGTTCACCACCGGTGGGTGGAAGGCGCTCCACATCCCGAAGCCCGTCACGCCGCCCGCGGCCAGCACCGCTCCGCCGGCTGTCGCCCGAGCAAGGAAGCGTCGACGCTCCACATCCACCGGGGCTGAGGACGCGGAAGTGGCGCCGACGGGCCCCTCCGCCATGGCCACCGGGGCGGCTTCGGCGTGCGTCGCCGCCGCGCCGTGTCTGCCTGTCGCCATGGCTTCCGGAGTCATCGAGATGGACTCCGTGCCAGTCGCCGCCAGCGTGCCGCCAGCCTGCGCCGAGCCACCCACCGCGTGCGCCTGGGCCACCGAGTTCGCGGTGCCGGCGACCCGAGACTCAACCACCGCTGTCTCACCGCGCGAGCGCTGCATCCGCGCCGCCACCTTGCGCGTCGCGCCCAATACTCCGAACGCGAGCAGCAGGTAGATGGCCATGCCCATCCACGTCCACACCGCCGTGGCCACGGCGAAGGTGGAGTCCATGGGAAGGAAGCGCGTCACGGACCACGACAGCACCATCAGTGCCCCCAGCACCGTCATGACGCCCATGCCCACGCGCCGCCACGCGCGGTGTTCCGACGTGGCCGCGAAGAGGCGCCGGTACAGATAGACGTGGACGGCGACCGTGGCGGGGGCGGTGACGAGGGCGAAGAGGACGAAGCGCACAGTGACCATGCAGTGCGCCATCCTGCTCCGTGCGCGACGCGCTGCAACGCAAGCCGCGTGAAGAAATGTGAACGCCTCGTACACGGACATCGCATCAATCCGCGCGGGACGTTCGCGGCTGGGGCAATCGCGACCCGAACCCGCGTCGCATGCACTTGCGGCATGCAGCCAGGAGAGCGCCTGAGCCGTTCTCGCGATACAAGTAACAGCGTGTTGGCCGTATACACCGGCCTGCCCGCAAGCCACTGAAGGGTCGCCGCGCGTGTAACGGCGAACCGCCTGGCTGACGCGAATGCCCCCCCCTCCTCGAGGAGACCCCCATGCCCCCTGACATGATG
>NZ_JAAIYB010000267.1 GCF_010894475.1 Myxococcus vastator | reverse complement strand
CTGAGACTCCGCCCACCGCCCCGGACTCGCTCGCCCGTCCCTTCAAGCTCTCCCGCCGCTTCGACCGGACCGGCCGCCTGCTGGGCGACTCCGCGATGGAGCGGCTGGCCAACGCCCGCGTGGTGGTGTTCGGCCTGGGCGGCGTGGGCAGCTTCGCGGCGGAGGGCCTGGTGCGCAGCGGCGTTGGCCACCTGACGCTGGTGGACCACGACGACGTGTGCGTCACCAACACCAACCGCCAGCTCCACGCGACAGTGAAGGCCGTGGGCAAGCCCAAGGCGGAGCTGATGGCGCAGCGCTGCCAGGAAATCAACCCGGCGGCGAAGGTGGAGGCGGTGCGCGAGTTCTACCGCGCGGACGTGGCCGAGCAGATGCTTCAGGCGGGCCAGTACGACTTCGTGGTGGACGCCATCGACAACGTGAAGGCGAAGCTGCACCTCTTGCACCGCTGCGTGACGCTGGGCGTACCGGTGGTCAGCTCCATGGGCGCGGCGGGCCGGCTGGACCCCACCGCCATCCGCGTGGAGGACCTGTCCGAGACGCACATGGACCCCTTCGCCAAGGACATCCGCAAGCTGCTCAAGCGCAAGTACGCGGTGGAGACGGACAAGCACACGGGCATCACCGCCGTGTACTCCATTGAAGCGCGGCGGCTGCCGGTGACGCTCCAGTACGACGACGCCACCGACGGCTTCCTGTGCGTGTGCCCGCAGGACAACGAGTTCCACACCTGCGACCACCGCACGCAGATTGACGGCAGCGTGGCCTTCGTCACGTCCTGCTTCGGGATGAACGCGGCGGGCGTGGTGGTGCGGCGGCTCGCGTCGGCGCGTTAGCCGGACGCCGCCTCACGCCACCTGCTGCGGCCGGGGCGCCTGGGCGACGGCGCCCTCGCGCCCGCAGGGACGGCGGAAGACACACCGCGCGCACGCCGTCAGCGACTCCGTGGGCGGAAACGCGGAGGCGTCCAGCGGCGTGTTGGTGGCCGCGTCCTTCAGCAGCGCGCGCATCTTCGCCACGCTCTGCTCGAAGTGCCGGCGGAAGGAGGCCATGGCGTCCGGGTCCACCGTGACGTCCTGCTCCTTGCCCTCGTTGAGGTACACGAGCGAGGCGCGCACCTTCTCCACCGGGAAGCGGTAGCGCTGCGCCACATAGAGCGCGTAGCCGAGCACCTGCTCGTCATACCCTTCGCGCGACTTGCCCGTCTTCCAGTCCACCACTACCGGCGTGCCGTCCGCGTCCACGAAGGCGAAGTCGGGAATCGCGAAGACCTTGAGGCCGTCCAGCGTGAAGTGGGCGAAGTCGAAGCCCGCGTCCACCTCCAGCCACTGCTCGGGCTTGAGGCTGTGCGCCAGGTCCTTCCAGCGCGAGGAGAAGAACCACGACAGCGCGGAGCGCACCGTCTCCCAGTTCTGCTTCCACGCCTCGTCCGGCACGGCTTCGGCGTACTCGTGCTCCACCAGGCCGGTGAACTGCTTGCGGTACTTCTGCGACCAGTAGTTCTTCGAGCGCGAGTGCCGGAAGTCGTCCTGCATCAGCTTGCGCGTGCGCGCCTCCACCGCCGCCGGGTCCACCTGGCGGCCCGCGCGCCAGTCCAGCAGCACGTCCTTGATGCTCTCGTGCACCACGCTGCCGGCCCACGTGTAGCGGTTGCCCAGCTTCTTCAGCACGTAGAGCTCGCGCACGTCCTTGGGCGCGCTCGCCTCCCAGCCGCCCCAGGAGCGGTAGTAGTAGAGGTAGTACGCGCGAAGGCACTCGGAGAACTTCTCGTGGCGGCTCTTGGACCAGGAGAAGTCGTTGCTGAGGGGAGGGCGCGGCATGAGGGCGCGCATCCTAGGCGTTCGCCCGCTCCACCCAAAGGGGAACAGGCGAGGAAACAGGCCCCCGCTGGTCGCCGAAAGACAGTCCCCCCAGGCAACCGGGAAGGTATGGTGCGCGCCGGCATGAAGACCCAACCCTTCAAGGGCCGGGTGGTCCTCGTCACGGGGGCTTCCGGAGGTATTGGCAGGGCGGCGGCGAAGGCCTACGCGGCGGCGGGCGCGGAGGTCGTCCTGGCCGCGCGTCGGCTTCCCGAGCTCGAAGCCGCGGCCCGTGAAGTGGCGTCACTGGGCGTGAGGGCACTGCCGGTGCGGTGCGACGTCACGGTGGGCGACGACGTGACGCGGCTGGTGCGCGAGACGGACGCCGCCTTCGGCGGGCTGGATGTGCTCGTCAACAACGCGGGCCAGGGGCTCTACGGGCCGCTGGAGGGCGTGGGTGAGGCGCAGCTCCGGCAGGTCTTCGAGCTGAACGTCTTCGGGCTGTGGCGGATGACACGCGAGGCCCTGCCGCTGCTGCGCAAGCGGCGTGGCGCGCAGGTGGTCAACGTCAGCTCCGTGCTGGGCCACCGGGGACTGCCCCTGCTGGGCGGCTACTGCGCGTCCAAGGCCGCCGTGAATGTGATGACGGAGTCGCTGCGCGCGGAGCTGGCCGCCGAGGGCATCCGGGTGCTGCTCGTGTCGCCCGGCTTCACCGAGAGCGACTTCCGGGAGAACCGCCTCCATGCGGAGGGCTGGCGACAGGACGCCATCCCCCTGAAGGCCATGTCCGCGGAAGAGGTCGCCGATGCCATGGTTCGCGCGAGCCGGAGTGGACGGCGCGACACCGTGCTCACGCTGCCCGGCCGGGTAATGGTGGTGGCCAACCGGTGGGTGCCTTCCCTGTTCGACCGGGTCGCCCGCCGCATGGCGGTGGCGCCAAAGAAGAAGGACGAATGACTCCCCGCAGTCCGCTCGCGGCCACTGTCTCCCCCGCCCCCGCGCACCTGGCCAGCGTGCGTGGGCCACTGCTGGACTGGTATGACCGGAACAAGCGGGACCTGCCCTGGCGCCGCACCCAGGACCCGTATGCCATCTGGCTGAGCGAGGTCATGCTCCAGCAGACCCAGGTGTCGACGGTGATTCCCTACTGGGAGCGGTTCCTCGCGCGCTTCCCCACGGCGCGCGCGCTGGCCTCGGCGCCGCTGGATGACGTGCTCGCGGGCTGGAAGGGCCTGGGCTACTACAGCCGCGCCCGCAACCTGCACCGCGCCGCGCAGGAAGTCGTCGCGCGCTTCGGCGGCACCCTGCCGTCCACCGCCGCGGAGCTGCTCGAGCTGCCCGGCTTCGGCCGCTACACCGCCGGCGCGGTGGCCTCCATCGCCTTTGGTGAAGAAGCGCCCCTGGTGGATGGCAACGTCGCGCGCGTCTTCTCGCGCCTCTTCGAGGTCGAAGGCCTTCCGGGAGACCGCCAGCGTGAAGCCACCCTGTGGGCACTCGCCACCACGCTGGTGAAGGGCGAGCGGCCCGGTGACTTCAACCAGGCCCTCATGGAGCACGGCGCCACCACCTGCCGGCCCGAGAACCCGCTGTGCCTGCTGTGCCCCGTGCGCGCCGGCTGCGTCGCCTTCCGCAAGGGCCGCGTGGACGAGCTGCCCCCCGCCAAGGTGCGCGCCCCCCCCAAGAAGCTGACGCTGGCCGTCGCCGTGTGGCCCCATGCCGGCACCCTCCTCTTCGCCCGCCGCGCGGACGCAGGCCTCTTCGGAGGCCTGTGGGAGCTGCCAGCCGCCGAAATCGCCGACGACGCACCCGACAGCGAAGCTTGTGCCCGGCTCGCCGCCGCGCTGGGCGTCGACGTGACACTGCAAGGCGCACTGGGCACCGTGAAGCGGCAGCTCACCCACCGGGACCTCTCGCTGCGGCTGCTGCGCGTCTCCGGTCCTCGCCGCCCCAAGAGCACGACCGCCTTCCAGGAGCTCCGCTGGTGCTCCCCGACCGACGCGGGGAGCTTGGGCATGAGCACCGCGATGCAGCGAGCGCTCGACGTCGCGCTCGGCGCAGGCGTGCTGTCAGGCGACTGAGGGCGCCCCGACGCCGCCCCCGCGCGTCCCGCCTGTGCGCCGCCCGACAACGAGGCAGTCCTCCTGTCGCACTGGCAACCCCGGCCCTGGCATGCCGGTTTCGTTCGGACTCGACCCGCCTCAAGCTCCGCGGACTCTTTCCGGAGGAATCCGAGCATGGCACGCCACACCGCCAACAAGCCGACGGAGCCGTCTTCGAGCCAGCCGCCAGCCACGTCCGCCCGGCCCAGGCCCCGGGCTCCGGAACCGCGTCCCGGCCCCACCAACGAGCAGATTGCCCGTCGGGCCTACGAAATCTTCCTGGCCCGTGGCGGCACGCACGGCAGCTCCGAGCAGGACTGGTTCCAGGCCGAGCGCGAGCTCCGGCTCGGCCGTCAGTGACAGTCCGCCGTCGCATCGCCGCCATCCACGACGGGACGGCTGCGACTTCATCCGCCGGGTGTCATTGCCAGGGGTGAGATGGCGTGCCGCCTGGCCCACTCACTTCGCCACGCGCCGCCGCTTGCGCACCGCCGGCGCGCCCGAGGCGCACGCGGAGGCACGTGGACTGTAGTAGCGCCGGAGCCAGCGGCTGAGCCCGTCGAAGCCAGGGAAGAGCACGCGCTCGGTGATGTTGCTCTGGTCCAGCTTGTCGCGCACCTCCCACTTGAGCGCGGCGGGAATGATGAGCTTGCGCACGCCCTCCGCCTGCGCTTCGAGGAAGGTGTCCAGGCAGAGCTCGGGCCCGTTCATCACCGAGAAGAGCGCGAACTGATTCACGATGCGGGCATCCAACGACGGCGGCTCCAGGAAGAGCACGAACGGGTGCCTCGCGAGCTGGTCGAAGGTCGAGAGGTCCGATGCCGCCGTGGCCAGCATCTCCCCCGTGAAGACGTCCGCGCCTTCTCGCTGGAGCAGCGTCTTCAGCCGCCTGGGAAGGTGGCGGTTCGTCTGGCGGTAGTCCACGCACCACACCACGCCGTCCTCTCCATACCGCTCCGGATTCTCTGTGAGGAAGTGGAGCGCCACATAGGGGCTGAAGGTCCAGTCCAGCAGCCGCGTGGGCAGCCCATGATGCTGGGCCAGGGCCAGCCAGTCCCAGAGTGACTCCACCGGCCGCGGACTGTAGCCCCGCGCGTACTTGCGGAAGGCCCTCAGCAGGTCCTTCTCCTTGCGCACGAACAGCCCCTTGCGGTTGAGCGCCGTGGACAAGTCATTGGCCACCTGGGGCATGCCACGGAAGACGAAGGTGGAGCGGTGGCGCCCCAACACCTCGCTCCACGACCCGGCGAAGAGCGCGTCCTGCAACTCCAACCATGTCCCGATACGCTGTTCCAACATGGGCGCATGAACCCCCGCGACAAAATAAGCATCGCGGCGGCCCATGCCCTGGGCAGGGAACCCTTCAGCGCGGCGTGACGAGCCCGCGCGGTGGCCGGGCCTTACGGCCGCTCAGTGGGGGTTCACGGTGTCAACGGAGGGACGCTCGGCGGAGAGCGCGCCCCGGAGCCGCCGCTGCGCCGCCTTGAGCTCCTCCAGGATGCGCTCCGCGTCGATGACCGAGCGCATCGCCAGCCCGCATGCGGGCGTCAGCACCACCGTGGACACCACCTGCGCGAAGGTGAAGCCGCCGGGCAGCGCCGCCTTCAGCGTGGCCTCCACCGAGTCCACCAGCTCATCCACCTCATAGGTGGACGCCAGGTCCGTGGGGATGATGCCCAGGCTCAGCGTCGCGCCCGCGCCAAGGAAGCGCTCCAGCGAGGCGCCCGCCTCCACCATGGCGTCCAATGACAGCCGCACGTCCAGGGAGAGCAGGTCCGGCTGGACGTCCAGCAACGCGGCCCAGTCCGTGTTCCCGCAGCAGTGCAGTCCCACCAGCGCGCCTTCGCGCTGCAAGGCCACCACCAGCAGCCTCAGCTCCTGCATGGCAATCAGGTGCCGGGGATTCGTGCGCTGGAGCGCATAGAGCCCGGGCTCGTCCAGGTAGAACAGCGGCGTGGTGCCCGCGCGGCGAAGCGCCTTCACCATGGCCAGGGAGCGCGCCAGCGTCAGCCGGTACATCGCCTCATCCAGGCCCGGCACCTCCAGCGCGGGCTGCCCGTCGGTGGTGCGCGCCACCGAGCGCACCGTGAAGGGGCCCGCGAGCTGCGCCTTCGCGAAGGCCAGCTTCCGCGTCTCCACCTCCCACAGGAAGGGCCGCCACGCCCGGCACGCCTCGGGGGAGGGCTCGAAGGCCTCGAACTGGCCGGACTGGAACGCCGCCTCCAGCCGCGCCTCGAAGGCCGCGCGCCCCGCCTGCCAGGCCGCGAGGTCCACGGTGCACAGCCCTTCCTCATCGAAGGCCAGGCCCGGCAGCCCCTCCAGCGCCGCGGGAATCATCAGCTCCGAGGGCTTGCCCACCGGAAGCTGCGGCAGGAACGGGATGTCCAGGGCCAGCGCGGCCTGGAGCCCCAGCTCCACTTGCGTGTGCGGCAGGCTCCCGATTCCGGTGGTGGCACAGGCAGGCAGCAACTGGACGGCTCGGCGGATGTTCGGCGCGCTCATGGCGCGGACTGTAGCCCCTCCCCGGCCTTCCGGTGTGGCTGCCCATCCCCGATGCGCCGGGTTCCCGACCTTCCTGTCCGGCAACAACGTTCCACCCGAGAACCGGGAGACACCCCGGCGGACACGGGAGGGGGCATTCATGAACAGGCGAGGTGGATGGGGGACGGGCACCCTGGCGGCGGCACTGCTCGCCAGTCCCGCCGTCGCGGAGACGCCCCGCGTCAAGGCGCAGCCCGCCCCGGGCTTCGGGGCCTCCGGCCTGACGGTGCGCAGCGGCGTGACGGCGTGGTCGGGCAACGTGGGCAGGGAGACGGGCGTGGGCGCGTTCCTGGCCCTGCTGGGCGAAGTCCCCGTCGTCTCCGGCGTGGGCCTGGAGCTGGGCTACGAGGGCTCCGCCAACGGCTACGCGGAGCCCCGGCGAGGCACGCTGTGGCGGCACAACGGCGGCCTGCTGGCCAAGGTGGGCCCCACGCTCTTCTCGCAGTGGAAGCCCTTCGTCGGCGCGGGCGCCGGCCTCAGCTACTTCCACCCCACGCCCATGGACGTGGGCACCGCCTTCGAGAAGGGCTGGGGCGCGGAGGTGCCGCTCGCCGCCGGGCTCGAGTACCGGTACAGCGGCGTCACCGCCGGACTGCGCGCCACCTACCGCGTGCTCGTGGCGCGGGACTTCGCCCCGGACAACGCCGACGTCGGCAACCTCTTCAGCGCCGACCTCGGCCTGGGGATGCGCTTCTGAGCCGCCGTTCACCGGCTTGCGCGGGGCCAGCGACTCGCCGCCGGAAAGCGGCGGGGACCTCAAGGGACGGTGTTGGCGAGCACCGCGTTGAGGAACCCCAGCGCCGCCTGCCGGATGCTGGCGTTGGAGTCGTTCTGACTGGCCCAGGCCAGCAGCGGGCGCACTTCGGGGGTCGTGGTGGCCCTGGAGCCCAGGAACTGGACGAGCTCCGCTCGCAACCCGTCCGACGGGTCCCCCCGCAGCGCCTGGTCGAGCGCGGACAGGAGCGGCCCCAGCGGGCGGAAGCTGATGGCGAAGAGCACGGCCTTCCGGACCTCCGGCGAGGGGTCCCCGAGCAGCCGCTGCGCGAGGAGCGGGTCCACCGCCGGGTCGGCAAGCAACCGCAGCGCCTCCACCGCGGCCTGCCGCACCTGGGGGGCCGCTTCACGGAGCCCCTCTTCGATATAGACGAGCGCGCTGGAGTCCCGTGTGTTCCCCAGCGCTCGCAGCACCAGGGCCTTCTCCTCCACCGAGCTCGACGAACGAAAACGCGCGCCCAGCTCCTGGACGAGCGTCTGCGCGCCCCGTGCGTCCTGGGACCCGGCCCCCATCCGCATGGCCGCGTTGCCCAGCGCCAGGGTCGCGGTGTCCCTCAGCTCCGGCTGCGTGTCGCGCGCGCGCGCCCGGAGCGCCTCCACGCCCTCCGGAGTGGGGGCCTCCGCCATGCCCAGGGCCGCGACCGCATCCGTCCGGACCGGCACGGACACGTCGCCATCCTCCAGGATGCGGGAGAGGGCCTGAATCGACTCCGTCGTACTGGCCGCTGACAGCGCGCCCAACATCGGGCTGGCGGCGAGCGGCTCCAACCCCTCGTGCAGCACCCCTGGCACCTTCAGGGCCTCAGCGGGATCCAGCACGAACAGCGCGCGCAGGCGCTCCATCGCCAGGGTCCTCGCGTCGTCCCGGGCCTGCGCGTCCTTGGGCAGCGCGCGCAGGTCCTCGAGCATGTCCTCGAAGCGGCGCCCCCCCAGAATCTGGCGGTGGTGGGCCTGTGGGTCCTGCGCGTGGCCCTGGATGCTGGCCAGCGGAATGGTGGTCAACCCGTCTCGCAGCGCGGCCAGCGCGCCGGGCAACGTGGTGTCCCGGCCCCGCGCCAACAACAGCAGTCGCAGCCGCAGTTCGTGACTGGCCCGGGGCATGCCATCTCCCGCGTCCACCTCGAGCTGCTCGCTGGCCACCAGCGACTCGGGCCACAGGTCCGCGCCCAACTGGAACTGGGAATCGGTGCGCACATCAATCCGGAGCTTGTCCTTCGCGAGCGGCTGGAGGCCCTGCACCGTCGCCACGTGGGTATAGGCCAGCTTCGACTTGGAGAAGCGCAGCGGCTCCTCGGCGCGCCGGTACGCGGCGTTGTACTGGCCCGTGGCATCGTGCTCCTCGCTCTGCCAGCCCGCGTCAGGGACGCCCTGCACCACGAACTGCGTCGCCGCCACCACCGAGCGGAGCAGTCCCTGCGCCAGCACGTCCGTGCCCGTCTCCATGTGGACGAGCCGCGCGGCCCCCGTGCGCTCCATCGTCACGAAGAACGGGAGGGAGAGGCTCCCCATCAGCAACTCCCGCTGCTCCGGGGACAGGGCGTCATGGCCCTCGATGTCGACGGAGACGCTCTCTGGCAACAGGCTCACCCGCGCATCGACCCGCGCGTCATTCGCGCTGACGATGCCCACACGCCACTCGCCCTGGAGGTGAAAGCGCATTGATGGCGGCGCATCCCCTTGCGGCTGCGTCTGCTTGAAGGCCACCTGCTGCGTCACGTCCAGCGAATACCGGTACTCCGAGCCTGGCACCCAGGCCCGCCTTCCATCCTCGCTGGCGCGCACGGGCTCAGGCCCGGAGCGCGGCGGGGGGGCCTGGAGCGCCGCCGGCGCGCGCGAAGGCCCCGGCGCCGGAGTGGGAATGGCCGCTTCCGGCTGACTCCACCACCACGCAGCGCAGAGACCCACGACGAGAAGGACTGCCAACGACAAGGTTTGATGACGCTTCGGTGCGGAGCGCATGACGCCAATCGCTAGCATGCATCAGGGGGGCGCGCCTAGGCCCAGCCGCCTCAAAATATACAACAGCGGCACCCCGCCAGCCCCGGGTCGCCCAAAAAACTATCCTCTAGCAGTATGTCACGATTGACACTCGCAGTGACATGCCTGTACGAGTTTCCTTGATTTCGGGCTCTATTTGACTGCCCCGAAAGGACACCGCACATGCAAAAGCCGAGAGCAGCATTGGGTTTCGCAGCGCTGTTGTTCGCAGTGGTGGCTCCGCAGGCTGCGCAGGCACAGGTGCCTGCGTATGTCGACCCGGTCATCTACACTGTCAACCCGGCGAGTTTCCCTGCCACGACCTATCCACCAGGCTATCAGCTCAACAACAACTACCCCTGGGAGTCGACCTATCCGTTCTCGCCTTCGTATTCGGCGACCGAGCGGCAAATCATCATCAATGACGAGCTCGCGCGAACGGGCGGCGTGCTGGGAACAGACCCGGTCGACGGCAGCCCGAACATCACCATCAACCAGGGCATCATTCCCGAGGCACACATCGAGAATGTGCAGCCCGCGGTCGTGGTGGCGACGGAAGTCACGCCTCCGTCCAATGGCACCACCCCTTTCAGCCGCAGCTACTACCGCAAGAATGACTTCGGCAACAGCCTCTTCGGTGCGGGCTACATCATTGATGCGGCGATGACGGCGTCTCCGTCAACGGGCGTCGCGGAGAAGAAGGTGGAGGCCTATGCCGACGGCAAGGTCTTCGCCGTGGCGTTTGGCACGGAGCGGGAGATTGTCCGGGGCCGCGCGGAGCTCGCCGGCCAGCAGGGCGGAAACAACAGCGGCACCGCCCGCCTCTACGCCATGGGTCAGCAAATCTGGTCCGGAAACCTGTACGCCAGCTTTGAAATCACGCCCATCAACTGGAGCCGCACGTTCTTCTCCGTCTCCAAGCGGTTCATGGTGGGACCGGTTCCCGTTTCGGTCGCGGCGTCCATCGGCGGCGGCGTGAAGCTGACGGTCTCCGGGCAGATTGGGCCGACCATCGCCAGGCTGACCGCCGCCGCGGGCGGCTGGGCCAACGCCACCGCGTCCGCGGGGGTCGACATCATCGTCGCGGGGGTCGGCGTCGAGGGCAACCTGGTCCTCGTCAATGTCAGCCTGCCCGCCTTCGCCGAGCTGTTCTGGCCGTTCTACTCGCTCGACTACACGCTCCGCTCCAACGTGAACCTGAACGCGCTCTCCGGCAACATCAAGCTCTGGGTCCGGGTAGGCTTCTGGTTCCTCAAGAAGACGTGGCGAGTGACCATCGCCAGTTGGTCCGGCACCACCCAGAACTGGAACCTCTTCACCCAGAACGGCTCCCTCATCCTGGGCATGGAGCCCATGGGCATGTAGGGCGTTGTTGACGCGCCGGGCGCGGAGCCGCCAGCAAGGCGCTCCGGGCCCGGCCGGGCTCCGCCGCTACTCGCCCGCGGGGACGAGGATTTCCGGCACGTTGCCGCGCAGAATCATCCGGTTCATCTCGTCGACGTACTCGCTCTGGAAGCGCTGCGAGCCATTGAGGTAGCCCTGGGCGATGATGATGTTGGACGTGAGGTCCTTCGTCGCCGGCCGCACGTTGTAGGCGCGGGTGTACTCCCACTTCTTGTCCAGGGCGACGATTTCATCCGCCTTGCCGTGGCGGTCCACCAGGCTGTCACCCACCCCGATTTCGCGGGCCCGCTTGAGCGTGCCGTCCGGCATGACGAGCGGGTGCTCGGTGGTGACGCGCAGCTCCCCGCCGGAGCGGGTGCGGAACGTGAGGATTTCCTGCTCCGTGGCGTCGCGGTCCACCGTGTAGCGCTCGACCCGGTTCTTCATGAAGGAGAGCGTGCCGAATGAGGCCCCGGGCGAGAGCGTCACCAGGTCCGTCCGCCCGGACTCCAGCGCCTCGCGGATGCCCATGGCGCCATCAGACAGGAGGATTTTCTGCTCCGGCGCGTAGCAGCCGGGCTCGCACAAGCCATCCATCTGGATGTGCGCGGGCTTGAAGGAATAGGGAACGCTGTTCTGGATTTGCGCGCCCGTGTACGACGCCGTCGCGGTCCCAGACGCCCCCGGCCCCTTCCAGGGTGCGTACATGTTGTTGGGGTCCACATAGATGGGGTACAGCCAGAAGCCCGCCGCCGCCGCGTCGAAGGCCTCCGTGGAGTAGGCGGAGTTCCAGAAGCGCATGTCCAGGCCGCCCCACACCGTGGTGCCGTAGGGGTTCTGCTGCTGCCAGCGCTTCGCCCACTTCTGGCGGCCCTCCGCCTGGTTCGCGTTGACCAGGTCATTCGTGCACCGGTAGCTCACTGGATACCAGCCGCCACCACCACCACC
>NZ_JAAIYB010000266.1 GCF_010894475.1 Myxococcus vastator | reverse complement strand
GGCCTGGAGGCCACGGGGGCGGGGGCGGCAGGGGCCGCCGACGCACCGGTGTCTTCCAGGTCCAGGCTTTCGCGCAGGTCCGCGAGCGGATCCACCTCTTCCGGAGGTGACGGCATGGGCGGGCGCAGGTTACCCCCCGGACGGGCGCACCACCAGAGACGCGTGGGCAGGTGCGCGTCCGAAGTCCCGCCATCCGGTCAGACGGCAGCCGTACAGTCTCCTCGACGCCGAGGCTCCCGGGCGTTAGCCAGTGAGGGAAAACATCACACCTCGCCTTGCCCTCCCAGGGGGCCGGTGACACCTTCGAAGGTTTCCATGGCCATCCGCTACGCGCTATCCAACGGGCTTACCGTCGTCTTCGAGGAGCAGCACGCCGCCAAGGTCGCGGCCTTCCAGGTCTGGGTCAAGGCCGGGAGCGCCGACGAGCGGCCGGACCAGGCGGGGCTGGCCCACCTGCACGAGCACATGCTCTTCAAGGGCACCGAGCGGCGCGGCCCCGGTGAGGTCGCCCGGGACGTGGAGTCCCATGGCGGCGAAATCAACGCCTGGACCTCCTACGACCAGACCGTCTACCACATCGTCATCGCCAGCCAGTTCGCCCGGATGGGCCTGGACATCCTGGGGGACGCGGTGCGCCGGTCGGCCTTCGACGCGGGCGAGCTGTCGCGCGAAATCGAGGTGGTGTGCGAGGAAATCAAGCGCAGCCAGGACACGCCGCCCCGCCGCGCCTCGCGGGACCTCTTCTCCACCGCCTACCAGGTGCACCCCTACCGGCTGCCCGTCATCGGCACCGAGGAGAGCGTGCGCAGCTTCACGCGGGAGAAGGTGCTGGAGTTCTACCACCGCCACTACACGCCGAAGAACCTGGTGCTGTCGGTGGCCGGTGACTTGCGCGAGGCGGACCTGCGCGAGTGGGTGGACGACATCTTCGGGGGCGACTGGGGCCGGCCGTATGAGGGCCGGGTGGCGCGCGCCCCGGAGCCCGTGGCCGAGGGCCGGCGCATCCTGCTGCGCCCGGACGAGGTGAAGGAGGCCTACCTCCACCTGGCCTTCGGGATTCCCCAGGCGGACCACGCGGACGTGCCCGCGCTGGACGTGCTGGCGATGATTGCCGGCCAGGGCGACGCGTCCCGGCTGGTGCGCGAGGTGAAGCGCCGCCACAACCTGGTCAACGACATCCACACCTTCGCCTATACGCCCACGGACCCGGGCATCTTCTCCGCGTCGCTGACGCTCCAGCCCGCCAACGCCGTCCGGGCGCTGGAGGAGACGGCGCGGGGGCTGGCCACGCTGCGCGCCACGCCGGTGACGGCGGAGGAGCTGGCCACGGCCAAGGCGCTGGTGGAGGCGGAGGCGGTGTACCAGCGCGAGACGGTGCAGGGCGTGGCCCGGAAGATGGGCTTCTACCAATCCGGCATGGGCAGCCTGGAGGCGGAGGCCCGCTACTACGAGGCCGTGCGCGGCCTCACGCCCGAGCACCTGCGCGCCGCCGCCGAGCGCTACCTGCGCTTCGACCGCGCCGTCGTCACCGGCCTGCTGCCGGCGGGCACGCCGCTGACGGAGGCGCAGGTCCACGAGGTGCTGGACGCCGTGGACCGCGAGCCCGCCGCGGCGCCGCCCGAGCGCAAGCCGCGCAAGGTGGCCGTGAGTGACTCGCCGGTGCGCATCCTGAAGGGCGCGAGTGCTGGCCCCAGCGACATCATCACGGAGAAGCTGCCGTCGGGCGCGACGATTGTCGTGCGCGTGGAGCCGGCGGTGCCGCTGTTCGCCATCCGCGCCGCCTTCGCGGGTGGGCTGCGCTACGAGACGCCGGAGGACAACGGCATCACCACGTTGCTCACCCGCAGCCTCACGCGGGGGACGCCGACGCACCACGCGGAGGAGGTCTCCGACCTCATCGACGCCTTCGCGGGCAGCCTGGGGGGCCAGAGCGGACGCAACTCGGTGGGCCTGCGTGGCGAGTTCCTGTCGCGCCACTTCGAGCCGGCCTTCCGCCTCTTCGCGGACTGCGTGTTGAATCCCTCGTTCCCGGAGGCCGAGGTCGCCCGCGAGCGCACGCTGCTGCTCCAGGACATCCTCACGCGCGAGGACAAGCCGTCCAGCGTGGCCTTCGACCTGTTCAGCAAGACCATCTACCAGACGCACCCCTACCGGATGCCCACCACGGGTGAGCAGGCGTCCGTGGAGCGGCTGACGCCGGAGCTGCTGCGCGCGTGGCACGCGGCGTACATGGACCCGTCGCAGTTGACGCTCAGCGTGGTGGGCGACGTGAAGGTGGACGAGGTGATGGCGCTGGCGCGCGAGTACTTCGGCGCGTCGCGCGGCAAGGCGGCCCCGCCGCCGAAGGTGCCGCTGGAGGCGCCGCTGGAGGGGCCTCGCGAGGCGAAGAAGGTGCTGGCGCGGGCCCAGGCGCACCTGGTGCTCGGCTTCCCGGGCGGCCGGGTGGGCGACCCGTGGCAGCACGCGCTGGAGGTGCTCTCCACGGTGCTGTCCGGCCAGGGCGGGCGGCTCTTCGTCGAGCTGCGGGACAAGCGCTCCATGGCGTACAGCGTCAGCTCGTTCGCCATTGAAGGCGTGGATCCGGGCTACTTCGCCACGTACATGGGCACCAGTCCGGAGAAGGTGGACGCGGCGCTGGCCGGCATCCGCGCCGAGCTGGAGCGCGTGCGCGACGAGCCCATCCCCGCCGAGGAGCTGGCGCGCGCCAAGCAGCACCTCATTGGGACGCACGAGATTGGATTGCAGCGCAACGGCTCACGCGCGGCGGTGCTGGCGCTGGACACCTGCTACGGCCTGGGCCTGGAGAACTTCCTCCACTACGCGGACCACGTCGCCGCGGTGACGGCGGACGACGTGCGCGATGTGGCGCGCAGAATCATCAACTTCGACCGCAGCGCGATGGCGGTCGTCGGCCCGTAGCGACCCGGTGTCCCTCGGGAAGACGCGCCGCCCCTACAGGGCGGTGCTCCCGAGGGCACCTTCGATGGCTTCGAGCAGGGGCTGTGCCGGGGCGCCCGGGAGCGTCGTGCAGCCCCGCGCCAGCTCCCGCTTCATCCGGAGCCGGTCCGGGCGTGAGCGCGCCTCTCCCGCCAGCGCCTGCGGGTCCACCGGCGTGGCCAGCAACGTCGCACAGGTGCGGAAGGTCTCCAGCCGGTCCAAGTCCTCTTCTTCCAGCGTGACGGGCGTGCCATCCAGCGCCAGTCCGCTGAAGGACAGCCGTTGAATCTCGTCCGCCGTCAGCACCAGCGCCCCGTTGAGGGTGAGCCGGGGCGGAGGCTGCGGGCCCGGCCCACCCGC
Organism: Myxococcus vastator; assembly: GCF_010894475.1. GTDB lineage: Bacteria > Myxococcota > Myxococcia > Myxococcales > Myxococcaceae > Myxococcus > Myxococcus vastator. The sequence goes on along the minus strand of NZ_JAAIYB010000266.1, from coordinate 8,242 downwards.
CAGCTCCACCACGCCGTCCACGCGCTTGGGCTCGCAAGGCACCTCGCGCAAGGACAGCAGCTCAGCCCGCTTGCGCGTCTCCCGCGTCTCGCCGCTGCGGGAGACCTGGACGATGCCGGCCACCACCGCGGGGACGCCGACGATGAGCAGCCCCAAGCCCCACCCCGTGGCGACGTCCCGGCTGGAGGCGCCGTAGCGGCCCTGCTCGTCGATGGCGGAGCGGTTCGGCGTATCCGAGAACAACGAGCGTCCCACCAGCAACGTCCCGCCCAGCACCGCGAGGACGCCGCCGCTACTCACCTCCGCCGCCGCGCCCGTGTTGCCGTGCATGGAGATGATGTCCTCCGCGTACTCCCCATGCTGCTCGGTGCGGCAGATGTCCGACGAGGAGAACGCCAGGGTGAGCCGGGGCCACTGCACCTGCGTCGTGGCGAAGGGGATGCGCTCGTTCAGCGCCTTCTCCTGGGACCAGGTCCGCAAGAGCGGCCCACGCTCCGTGCGCCGCTCCACGTCCAGCGGCGCGCACCCCACCGCCATCATCAACACCGCCGCCCACAGACGCTTCATGGCTGGCTCCCCCGGAAGAAGCCCGCGACGTCCGGGCACCCGGTGAGAAACCGCGTCGCGTCCGCACAAGCCGGGGGGTGGTCCGTGGACATGCCCCGGCTGAGCAGGACCTCGCGGCACTCCAGGACGCGCTCCCGCGTGGGGGCTGTGAAGGCAAAGGCATCGTCCTCGCAGCCCGTCCGCTGGAGGAGGGTGGCCTCGCAGCTCAGCCCCAGGTCCAGTTGCACCGCCACGCAGGAATAGGCCGCCGCCGACTGGCACAGCCGGACGACGACATCCCGACAAACGGCGGCATCCGGCGCGTCCGGTCCAGAGCAGGCAATCAGGCAGACCAGGGGCCAACAGTGAAGGGGGCGTCTCACGGTGCTTCCACGCTAGCCACGCTGGGATTAAAGGGCCCGCATGTCCCAGACCTATCTGTCACTCACAGTGGAGTTGCCCGAGGAAGCGTCCGAGGCCGTACAGGACCTCATCCACGAGTCGGGCGCGCTGGGCCTCGAGGTGAGGGATCGCGAAGCGCCTCTCATGCCGGGCGTGCGCGGACCGAACCCTGGCGAGGCCATCGTCATCGGCTACTTCGACGAGCGCGACACGGCCGAGTCCGCCCGTGACGAGGTGGCGTCGTCCTTCCCCGAGGCGAAGCTCACCTTGGACGAGCAGCCCCAGCAGGACTGGAGCAACGAGTGGAAGTCGCTCATCAAGTCCGTGCATGTGGGCAGGTTGTGGGTCGGTCCCCCGTGGGACAAGGCGAACGCACCCGCGGGCACCGTGCAGCTCGTGATTGAGCCGAAGATGGCCTTTGGCACCGGTGACCACCCGACGACGTCTCTGTGCCTCGCAGCCGTGGACGCGTACATGGCCGAGCACCCGGGCGCCGCCGTCCTGGACGTGGGCACCGGCACGGGCGTGCTGGCCATCGCCGCGAAGAAGCTGGGCGCGGGCCGCACCGTGGCCACCGACAACGACCCCGTCTGCGTGGAGTTGGCGCAGGAGAACCAGGCGGAGAACGGCACGCCGGACATCGAAGTGTCGGGCAAGGAGCTGACCCAGGTGGAGGGCACCTTCGACCTGGTGCTCGCCAACATCCTGGCCAACACGCTCATCGAGTTGGCCCCGCTGATTGTGGCGAAGACGAAGGACCGGCTCGTGCTGGCCGGTGTGCTCGCCCACCAGCGCGCGGACGTGGAAGCCGCCTACCGCAACCTGGGCCTCACCGTGCTGACGGGCGCCACTCAGGGCGAATGGGTGCGCATCGACCTGAAGCGCTGAAGTGCATGGCGCCGTCCCCGTGTGACAGGCGCGGGGACGGCGGCCCGCGTGCTACGGCCGTTCGACCCGAACAGGCCGCAGCGCACGGTCCAGCACCACCACCGCCGTGCCCAGGCCGCCGCTCCGCATCCGGGAGTAACGGACGTCGCGGATGGTGACGTGCCATCCATCAGGGCGCTCCTCCACTTGATAGGTGGGCAGACGCAGCCAGTTGGCCAGCCCCCGAAGCTGCGGCGCCGACAACGCTGCCTGGATGACGGGCCCGGGCTGGGCTTCACGCGGCACACTGGCGTCACTGATGCGGAAGCGGCCCGCGTCGTCCGCCAGGAAGTCGGCTCGGACGAAGTGGTAGCGGTCCGGCCCCACGGCGATGATGTCCCGCACGAAGGGGTTGGCCGGCAGCGGCCCTGCAATCGCGCGCTCCACGGAGAGGTCCTGCGAGCGCAGCCATTCCAGCGCGCGCGGCGCGGCCACCTGCGAGCCCGCGAAGATGGCGCCCAGGTAGAGCAACAAGCCCACGCCGCAGACCCGGGCCACGCGCTGCGCGGAGAGGACGTGGGTCCCCCGCAGCCGCAACCAGACGATGGCTGCCACGCCCACGGCCCACATCACCTTCGCGGGCCACGGGACGAAGGCGGGCACCATGATGAGCACGGTGGAGGCCACGCCGAGCACCCCCCACCCCGCGGCGGACCTGCGCGTGCGCGCATCCGCCATGATGACGGCGGCGCCCGCGAGCAACCACACCCACGGGTCGATGATGAAGAGCGCGTCACCGTAGAACCACGTCCCGTCAAAGGGCATCAGCAGCCGGACGCCATACGTGTTGAGCCAGTCCAACGCGGGGTGGCTCAGCACCGACACCGTGGACAGCACCAGCAGCGGCCCGAAGTGAGCCGGCGGCAGGTCCGGCTGCCTGCGCCGGCGCACGAACCTGTCCCAGAGCAGCATCAGCCCGGTGAGGACGAAGGGCCACAGGGCCAGGGCGAGCACGCCGTGTGTCCAGCCTCGGCGCCAGTAGAGGGAGGCATCCGAGCCCGCGAAGGTGACGATGGCGTCGACGTCCGGCAGGTTGGCGCCGATGACGAGCGTCGCGGTGGCCAGCGGCGTGGTGCGCTTCAGCCCCGCCTCCGCCATCCACGCGCCGACGAGCGAGTGAGCCAGGTTGTCCATGGCCGCACTCTAGGCATGCCCGCACCGGCAGGCGCCTCTCCAGGGTGGTGGGCCCCGCGCCCGAGACACGGTAGCGTCACGCCCGCGTGGAGACGCCGCCCCCTTCCCGGCCACCAACCGACGTCCGCTCCCAGCTCGTGGGGCCGATGCTCGCCTACCTGCGCGCGACGGGGCGCGACCCGTCCCCCCTGGTGGAGCGCTTCGGGCTGCCCGTCAACGCGAGCACGCTGCCCGAAGTCACCCTCCCGCTGGCCACCCTGCACGCCTTCCTCGACGCGGCCGAGGCCCTGTCAGAAGACGCCTTCCTCGGCCTGCACGTGGCGCAGCGAGTCCCGCGCGGAAACTACGGACTGGTGGAGTACATCGCCCGGGCCTCCCCCACCGTCCGTGACACCTTCCGCGCGCTGGCCCGGTACATGGCCCTGCTAGAGCCCGCCTGGCGCGCCTCCTTCCAGGGCGCACCCGACGGCAGCGGCACCTTCGTCTACGGCATCGCCGGCGAGCCCCTGGCCTACGGCCGCCACGCCAGCGAGTTCGGCCTGGCCCTCTTCGTCCACGTCGGGCGCCAGCTCACCGAACACCCGTGGAACCCACGCCACGTCTCCTTCGCCCACTCCGCACCGGCGGACCTCCGCCCGCTCCAGGAGCACTTTGGCGTCACCCCGGCGTTCGACGCGGGCCGCAACGCCCTGACGCTGGACGCGGCCACGCTGGCGCTGCGCGTGGTGGACGCGGACCCCGTCCTCCTCTCCGTCCTGGAGCGCGCCGCCGGCACACCCGCCGCCGAGCCTCCCTCGGCGCCGCCCACGCATCCCTTCCTGCAGCAGGTCCGCGACGCCCTCCGCGCCTCCCTGCGCGACGGAGCGCCGCAGATGGGCGACGTGGCGAAGCAGCTCCACGTCAGCCCCCGCACCCTCCAGCGCCGGCTCGCCGAGCACGCCACGTCCTTCCAGGACGAGGTCGACGCGGTGCGTCGTGAGCTGGCCTTCGACTACCTGCGCGACACACACCTGGGGGTCAGCGAGGTGGCCTTCCTCCTGGGGTACTCGGAGCTGAGCACCTTCGACCGCGCCTTCAAGCGGTGGACGGGCATGACGCCCCGCGTCTGGCGCGAACGGCCCGAAGCGGACTGAGCCCGGGTGGCGTGCTCGGCCAGGAGATTGGCGTCCGCGGCCAGGAAACCCGGCGCCACTTCCCCTACGCTGCGGAGCATCCACACCCCTTCGCTTCCGGAGGACACATGCTCAAGCCTCATGTGGTCGCCCTCTTCGACGAGTACTACTCCTCGCATCAGCACCCGACGAACCGGCTGACGCACAAAATCGCCATCCCGCTCATCGTGCTCCACATCGTCGCGATGCTGGACTGGGTGCACCTGCTGGCGGTGCCCGCGATTCCGGGCGGCTCGCTGACGCTGGGCATGGTCGTGCTGGCGCTGGCCACCGTCTGGTACCTGCGCGCAGACGTGAAGCTGGGCGTCCTCGTCGTGCTCTTCATGGTTGCCTGCTTCCCGGTGGGCCGACTGATGCCCACGTGGAGCGTGGTGGCCGTGGCCGCGTTCGCGTGGCTGGTGCAGTTGGCCGGGCACAGCGTGTGGGAGAAGAAGTCGCCTTCCTTCCTCACCAACCTGGTGCACGCGCTGGTGGGGCCGCTCTTCTTCGTCGCGGTGCTCCTGGGGGACTACGTCCTCAAGCCGCAGCAGCAGGCCACCACCACGCCGGTCCGCGCGTAGTCCCACGCCATGACGAGCTTCGCCGACAAGCTGCGCGCCTGGTTGCCCCTGCATGAGAACGGCGTCAGCCGCGCCGCGCACTTCGTGGGGGCCTACATGTTCATCTTCGCGTGGCTCGTCCCGCTCAGCTTCGTCCGGCTGCCCGTGGGTGGCGTGACGTTCACGGCGGCCCACCTGCTGCTGCTGGCGGTGGTCCTGTACGCCGTCTCCTTGGAGTGGACGGCGGGGCTGCTGATGGCGCTGCCCCTGGTGCCTACGCTGCTCGCCGCGGAGGCCGTCGTCGCACGGTTTCCGGCGGGCACCGCCGCCGCGGTGGCGGTGGGCGTCATGGCCGTGCGCTTCGCGCTGGTCGTCGGCGCGCACGTCGTCTTCGAGAAGAAGACGCATGGCCTGTCCCTGGGCGGGCCGCTGCTCTTCTTCATCGAGCCCGTCTACCTGCTCACGGTGGCCCTGTTCTCCGTGGGCCTGAAGCATACGCTGCGGGCCGAGGTGATGGCGGGCCCCGGCGAGTCACAGCCCGCCTGAGCGCCCCAGCCGCGGCGAGGCGCTACGTGCCCGCCGCGGCCTTGAGCACGGGCGGTACGTCCTCAGCGGTGCGCGGGCCGTGCAGGGAGTAGACGACCACGGACTCCCGCCGGCCCTTCACGTGCGCTTCGCCCAGGCGCTCGCCGACGAAGCGCCCGCCGCTCATCTGCCACGTCCGCTCGCTCACCAGGATGTCCACGCCGTGTGACTTGGTGAGGCCCTCCACGCGAGACGCCAGGTTCACCGCGTCACCGATGACGGTGTACTCGTGCTGCTCGGCGCCGCCGAGCATGCCCGCCGCCACCACGCCGGTGTGCAGGCCGATGCCAATGCGCAGCGGCGGCAGGCCTCGCTGCGCGCGCTGGTCGTTGATGTCCTCCAGCTTGGCGCGCATGTCGAGCGCCGCCCGCATGGCCAGCTCCGCGTGGTCCTCGCGCGCATCCGGGACGCCCCAGCACGCGAGCATCCCGTCGCCCAGGAACTTGTTCACGATGCCGTGGCGCGCCATGACGATGTGGGCCATGTGCCCGAAGTAGTCGTCCAGCAACGCCAGCACCTGGCCCGGGTCCAGCGTCTCGCTCAGCGTGGTGAAGTCGCGGATGTCGCTGAAGAGGATGGTGACGTCGCGCTGCACCGGCTGGAGGGAGTCATCCCCCAGTTGCATCACCCGCTCCACCACCTGCCGGGGCAGGAAGCGGGACAGGCCGTCGCGGCGGCGCAGGTTGAGGAACATGCCGCCCACGTCCGAGTTCGTCAGCGCGATGATCGCCCCCAGGGCCGCGTAGCAGATGAGGACGAAGCTGGTGCGCGCCACCGAGCCGTGCCCCGTCAGCCACGCGAGCAGCGCGTAGGCGCCGCTGGACAGCACCGTGGACAGCAGCACGTGCCACCACGAGTAACGCACCACGGAGAACGCCAGCACCATGCCCAGGCTGGCGCACAGCATGCCGGCATCGAAGACGCCGGAGATGCGCCAGGTGTGCCACGCCATGAAGGAGAAGAAGCTGGTGTCCGCCAGCGTCGTGGGCACGGGCAACCACCGAGCCCGGTTCGGGTGCGGCTTCTGGAGCAGCAACACGACGATGGCGACGACGGAGAAGAGCACGTACGCGGCCATCGCCTGCAGGCGCACGCCGTCCACCGGCGCCGAGTACGTCTCCCCACCGCCCCAGGCGATGACGCCCTGACTGACCGCCATCAGCGCAACCACCAGGACGCGGACGACCGCCACGCGGCGCTCGCCCTGAAGCGAGCTGGTCGCCAGCACCACCTCTTCGTTGGAGTGTGAGGAGGCTTTCTCGCTGCGGCGCATGGTGACGGGCACTGCTCGCCATCGTGCCTCAACTCCCCCACGGACAGCGAGCGCCCTGGGCTTCCACGGTCAGCGCATCTTTTGCGCCTGCCAGGACGTGTCCGGAGCAACGGTCCGCCGTCCTGACACCTTGAAGTCGGTGGCCCCCAGGGTCAGAGTCCAGGCCCCCGCGCGCTGGAGAACTCGCCTTGGTCCGCCTCTTCGCCCCGTTGCCCGAGCCCGCTCCCGCCGAAGTGGAGCTGACCGGCGAGCGCCGTCACTACCTCCTGCAGGTCCTGCGGCTGGAGGAAGGCGACGCGCTGGAGGTCTTCGACGGGAAGGGCCGGGCCTTCGAGGCCCGCGTGGCCCACGTCACGCCGGATGTCGTGCGCGTGACATTGGGCACCGCGCGCGTGGCCCCCCCGCGCCGCGAGGTCAGCATCCTTCAAGGCCTGCCCAAGGGCGACAAGCTGGAGCTGGTGCTCCAGAAAGGCACCGAGCTGGGCGCCACCGCCTTCCTCCCAGTGGCCACGGCGCGGAGTGTGGTGAAGCTCGAGCCCAGGCGCGCCGAGGAGCGCACCTCCCGGTGGACGAAGATTGTCGAGGAGGCCGCGCGCCAGTGCCGCAGGAACGACGTGCCACGCGTGGCCACGCCCGCTCCGCTGGTGGATGCGGCCCGCTCGCTGTCCCCGGGCACCACCCTGCTCGTGCTCGACGAGGAGGAGTCGGCCGTGCCCTTGGGTGAAGCGTTCCGGGCCGCGGGGGTGGGCACCGCCGTGGCGCTGGTGATTGGCCCCGAAGGGGGGCTTGCGCGTGAAGAAGTGGAGGCCTTGAAGGCCCTGGGCGCGCGGCCAGTCACCCTGGGCGCGCGCATCCTCCGAACCGAGACGGCGGCGCTCGCGGCGCTGGCGGTGATGATGCACCTGGACGGTGAGCTCGGATAGCAGGGGGGCAGCCGACCGCACGAGGTGGGCAGTTCACACTGTCCGAAGATGATTCCTAGGTTTCTGCCGTAAGGGACTTCAGGGGTCCCTCGAACAGGAGAGACACTCATGGGGATCATCGCATTCATCGTCATCGGCCTCATCGCGGGTCTCATCGCCCGCGCCATCCTCCCCGGGAAGCAGAGCATGGGGCTGGTCGCGACGACCTTGCTCGGCATGGTCGGCTCGCTCGTGGGCGGCCTTGTCGGTTCGCTGTTCCAGCGCGATGGCCGGCTCTTCGACCTGAGGCCCGCGGGCATCATCATGTCGGTGATCGGCGCAATCGTCGTGCTCCTGCTGGTGGGCGCAGCCGGACGGCGACGGGTACATGCCTGAGAGTGAAGGACTCTCCACGCGATGTCCCCCGAGGGACACGCGCATGAAACGGTGATGAGCCCCTGACGGTCCTTCGAGCGAGGGACCTCGGGGGCTCGCACTTTTCTTGCCCCCGGCTCATGGCTGTCTTTTCATGTAGCAGTCGTCCAGCCGGGAGGAGTCCGTTGTCCAAGTGCTTGAAGTGCGGTGCCATGCTTCCACCCGTGGGTGAGTGCGCGGCCTGCGACACCGTCACTGTCCGCTCATCCGGATTGCCCAGCCTCCTCAATCGCGACATCCGCATCGACCGCCGCACGGAACAACGCGCGGAAGAGCTGTCGACGCTCCCGGGCACCCCCGCGTTCGCCGACCTGGCGCAGCATGCGC
>NZ_JAAIYB010000265.1 GCF_010894475.1 Myxococcus vastator | reverse complement strand
CGGTGGCTATGTCGGAGGGGTTCCACCCGTTCCCATCCCGAACACGGAAGTTAAGCCCTCCAGAGCCGATGGTACTTCGCGGGAAACCGCGCGGGAGAGTAGGTCGCTGCCGGATTCTTTTTGAGAAACCCCCGGTGTCCCTCGTGGACACCGGGGGTTTTCTGTTTTGGGCCACTGGGGTTTTCGCGCGTCACACGGGGACTTCGAGGTTCATCGACAGGCCCGCTTCGAACTCGGGTGCCTGCCGGAGCCGCTCCAGGACGATACGGGTGCAGTGGAGCGTGACGAGGGGAATCGTCCCCGGCTCGCTGATCCACCGGACCGCGTCCATCAGGTGGTGGGTTTTCAGGAACGCGAGCACGGCATCCCAGAAGCGGCGTCCCTCGTCGAGCGCGGTCTGGTAGGCGGGCCGGCGGTCCGGGGCCGATGCCGGGATGGTTTCGGCTCCACGCTTCTTGCGCGGCGAGGGCCGGTACGGCGCGGCGCTCTGCCGGGGCATGACGATGGCTTCAATCCACATCGCGTCACCCTCCACACTCCCGGTCCACGGGTGGGTCTGGGGATTATCGGACATGGCGCGTGCAGATTGCGCCCCCTTCCGCTCGCCCTCAAGGGTGGGGCTCGCTCCCCCCCATGGCATGCGTTGCCTGCCTCGGGGCGCACGGCTCGCTCGCACTTCAGGCGTGGCAGTGGGCGCACGCCTGCTTGCTTGCTGGGCCTGCGCTACGCCAACCGCCTGAAGTTCCAAGAGCGCACGTCAGTCAACGCGGCGGAGGGCCGTGGGCGGCCTGCCGTCCGTGCATCCACATCCTACCTTGTGAGGCATGAAGGCATCTCGTCGGCAGCTCCCCGTCTATGTGCCGCCGCGGACGGTCTGGGTCGTCGGAACGCAGGTCCTGCTGCTCATCTTGTTCTGGGCCGTGCTCCGGGCGCTGTACCCCGTGCTCACGCTCCTGGCGGTCGTGCTGCTGCTCTCCATCGCGCTGAGCCCCTTGGTGCGCCGGCTGACGCAGTGGGGGCTTCCCCGCGGCGCGGGTGTGGCCATCGTGGCGCTGGCGCTGCTGGGGATGATGGGCGTCCTGGTGAGCTCGTTGGTGCCCATGCTCATCCACCAGCTCCAGGGCCTGGCCCAGTCGATGCCCGCCACGATTGAACGGCTCGCGCAGTCCCGCTGGGTGGAGGAACTGGGCACGCGTTATGGCGTGCAGGTCCAGGCGGAGGACCTCATCCGCTTCGAGCCGACGGACGTCGCGGGCCGCATCATCAACGTCCTGTCGTCGACGCTGGGCTTGATGGCGGGCGGCATCACCGTGGTGGTCCTCACGGTGTTCAGCCTGCTGTTCGGTGAAGACCTCTACGAGAGCGCCCTTCAGTGGGTGTCGCCGCGCCGCCAGCCTCGCGTGCGGCTGCTCGTGTCCCGGATGCGCAAGGCCGTCGCCAACTACCTGGCGGGGACCCTGCTGGTGATGACCATTGGCGGCACGGTCGCCGGCAGCATGGCGCTCATCCAGGGCGTGCCGTACTTCCTGCCGCTGGGGTTGATGGTGATGCTGATGGGCGTCATCCCCTACCTGGGAAGCGTCATCAGCGCGGTGCTGGTGGGCCTCATCACCCTGGCCACCGTGGGCCTCAAGAACGCGCTCATCGCGGTGGCCGTCTTCATCGTTTACCAGCAGATTGAGGCCAACGTGCTGAGCCCCATGATTCAGCGGCGGGCCATCAAGATGAACCCGCTGCTCATCTCCATCGTGGTGCTCTGTGGCGGCGCACTGGCGGGGCTGACGGGCGTGGTCCTGGCGGTGCCGCTGGCCGCCGCGGCGCAGGTGCTGGTGCAGGAGGTGCTGGGGCTTCGCCAGGAAGCGTGGCAGCGCGGCCATCGGCTGGAGGCCACGAAGCGGGAGCCGGGTCGAGGCGCGGTGGAGGAAGGGTTGCTCTTCGCGGGCCCCATGGCGGGCCCCCGGCCGACGGCGCCGCCGAGCCCAGCGCCCCCGGCGCCGCCGAGCCCAGAGCCTCCGGCGCACTGAGCGCGAAAGCAGAAGGGCCTCCGGACATGTCGCCGGAGGCCCTTCGCGTTCATTCCGCCGTCACGCCGGGTGACGGGGTTCGTTCATCAGCGGGCTGCCTGCGTCGAGCGCCCCTGCACGCTGCGCGCCTTCTCCGGCGCCGAGGAGGCCACCGCGGCCGCCACGCCGAAGACGAGGTCGTCGCGGTCATTGTAGCTGCCGGAGGTGCACGCGCTCGCGGAGCCGCCATACCGGAACTGCGCGCGGATGGCGTGGTTGCCGGGAGTGGAGCCCAGGTTGAACGTGTGCGTGAACGTCTGTGAGCCGCGCGTGCACGTCAGGTTCGTGGTCAGCGCCGTCCAAGAAGGCGCCGAGGCGTTGGTGGTGTAGTACAGGTCGAAGCGGTCCGAGCCTCCCCAGCACCACACCGTCACTTCTGCCGTCACCTGCTTGCCGACGGTGAAGGCGCCGTGGTCCACCGTGCGAAGGGTCACCCGTTCAACGCTCTCATCGTTGAGGTAGGTGCCGGAGTTTCCGTCTGCGCAGGAGGCGTTGAGGGTATTGGGGCGGTTGGGCTCGGTGCCGCTGGACATGGTGCCGCGACCCGCGACGAGCGTCGGCCCGGTATCGCACCCGCATACGTTGCCGCAGGACGGCGCCCGCAGCGTGGTGTTGTAGGCGGCCGCCACCGGCATGCAGATGTTGGTGGTCGTGAAGCTGCTCACGGCGCTGTAGGCGCTGGTTCCGCAGGAGTCGGCCGCCCGCGCGCGCCAATAGTAGGGGGTGCTGCTGCTCAGCGACGGCGTCACAGTCCACGCGCTGGCCGTCAGCGCGTTGGCGCTGGCCACCACGTTGGTGAAGGCCGCGTCGGTGGCCACCTGCACTTGGTAGGTGGCGGCGCTGGGGACGTCGCTCCAGTCGAGCGCCGCGGACGTGGCGACGCCGGTGGCGCCGTTGGCGGGGCTGCTCAGCGTGGGCGCCGCCAGGGCGACGCAGCCGCGCGTGGTGAAGGTGGACGCCGCGGACCACGTGCCCACGCCGCCGCACGAGTTGCTCGCGCGCACGCGCCAGTAGAACTGGGTGCTGGTGGCCAGGGCTGGCGACACCGTCCAGGTGCTGGCCGACAGGGCGCTGGCGCTGGCCACCACGGTGGTGAAGGCCGCGTCGGTGGCCACCTGCACCTCGTACGTGGAGGCCCCCGTCACGTCGTTCCAGTCCAGCACGGCGGACAGCTCCACGCCGGAGGCGCCGCCGGAGGGCGCGGCCAGCACGGCCGTGCCGGGAGCGGCGCAGACGGGCGTGGCGCAGGTGCACGCGCTGGCGGCGCCGTAGCACGCGTTGGAGGACGCTGGGACGATGGAGTAGCAGTACTGTCTGCCGTTGGCGACCTCGCCGTCCGTGTAGGTGGTGCCGGTGACGGTGGCGACCTTCGCCTTGCCGAAGTCGCAACCCGCGAAGCCCTCCGTCTTCATCACCCAGTACTGGCTGGCGCCCGCGGAGGCGTCCCAGCTCAGGCTCACCTGGCCGTCACCGGGGGTGGCGGTGGTGTTGGCGGGCGCCGCGGAGGGACCGGCGGCGCAGCCGCTGTTCGTCACGGTCGGCGTGGAGCAGGCGATGCGGTGCCGGTTGTACGCCGCGTAGATGGCGGACATGTGCGGCGTGCCGTTGGCCAGGTTGCCGTCGTCGTCGTCCGCCGCCAGCCACTGCATGTAGCCGTTGGTGGCGCCACAGCCGTCGGACGTGCCCGCCGAGCAGTTACAGGCGTGCCACGTGCCCACGTTGCCGCTGCCCTGGTAGAACGTCTTGTTGCCCACGATGAAGGCGGTGTTGGAGTCGTAGTTGAACGGCGGCGCCGTCAAGTCCCGCGTGACGAAGTCCCAGGCCGCCTGCCGCACGGGCGAAGCCGCGCAGTGGACCTGGCGGCTGCACGGGCCGGAGCCGGAGCTGCACATGGGGCACACGAAGTTCTGCGGCGTGGCGGGGATGTTGGGCACGCTGGCGGCCCAGTCTGCGTCACGCACGCCGGAGCACTTGGTATTGCACCACGATGTGCCGGAGACCTGCGCCTCCTGCTGGTTGTAGCCCGTGCCGTCCGGCGTCAGGCCGCAGCCGGTGTTGACCGTCTGGAAGAAGCCGTAGCCCACGCAGGACGTCTGCAGGCGGTAGATGGCCGCGATGTCCGCGTAGCCCTCCGACGAGTTGCTGAGCGAGCCGTTGGCGTCGAAGTCGTCGATGCCGTGGCCCCACTCGTGGTCGAACACGGCGCCAATCTCACCGGTGTTCCGGCAGCCGCCGCCGCTCCGGTAGAAGTTCACCGAGGAGCCGTTCCAGAAGGCGTTGCAGGTGCTGTTGATGTTGACGTTGGAGAGCAGCTGGCCCTGGAGCCAGGTGTTGGTGGGCAGCCACCCGCGGGCCTGCTCGGCCAGCTTGTTCAGCTCGTAGAAGCTGGAGCGGGACGCGGCGGTGTTGCCCGGCGACGTGCCCGGAGGCACGGTGCAGTCGTGGTCGTTGTTCACCCCGCCCAGGTTGAGGTTGCCCGAGGTGGAGCTGACGTTGATGGCGCCGCACGAGTCGTTGATGCGCACGTACTTGCCCGCCAGCGTGGTGGTGACGGTGCCGGAGCTGTAGTTGACGATGCCGGCGCCATCCGTGAAGTTGTTGGGTGCCGCCAGCCCGGTGTTCGCCCAGGGCATGGGCGAGTCGGGCTGTATGGTGCCGCACGTCTCGTTGGAGGTGCACGTGCCGATGTTGGTGGACGGATAGATGCCGCCCTTCATCTGCGCGTCGAAGTAGTGGTTGTCGTCCTCGACGGCGAGCACCTCGCCGGTGTGGGCGTCCACCGTCGACTTCCAGCGCTGGTCCCCGCCCGCCTCGGAGAAGCCGTAGGTGTACACGAGCCGGTGCTCGTAGCCGGTGCCGACGGCGCCGTTGAAGGACTCGCCCTGGAGCGCCACGGGGGCAATCTCCAGCGTGGGCTGCTGCCACAGCATCGGGGGACTGGTGTTCAGCCCCACGAAGCCGTTGCCGGACACCAGCGCATCCTGCGGCGCCAGCCGGGGGCGGGTGTCGATGCGCACGTTGGCCCACGCCTCGGTGCCGATGAGGATGAGGTTGCCGTGGCTGATGGTGGCCGCGATGCGTCCATGGCGCACGGGGACGCCGTTGACCTGCTGGGAGATGTGGACCTGGATGAGGTCGTCGTTGATGCGCGTCACCCGGGGGCTGCCCATCTGCATCAGGTCGACGTTGAACGCGGCCTGGTTGTCCGCGATGAACTTGAAGATGAGGTCACCGACGGCGGCCTCGTCCACGTCCGCGATGGAGCGGCCGATGGACTCACGGACCTCGTCCATGGTGACTTTGTTGTTGAAGCCGTCGCCAGGGATGAGGGGAAGGGTGCCTTGCACCGCGGTGGGGGTTCCCGTGCGCGGGTCGACGTAGACGTTGAACTCACGTCCGTTGCGCTTGAAGAAGTCATCCCACGCGTCGGCGCCGAGCGAGTTCATCCGCTGGCGGGCCTGCTGCAACGGCAGGTTCTGGATGGGCAGGTACAGCTCTGGCTTGAAGAAGGCCTTGTCGGCGACGGCGCTCTGTCCCTTGTCAGGTGGCTTGAATGCCCAGGCGGAGGTGGATAGGAGCAGGACGAGACATGCTGCTGACACCCGTGTGTGGCGCATGCGTTTCTCCTCTGCGGAACCGCGAGGCACATGTCCTCGCGGTGGCTCCTGCACGGAGCTCGTCAACGCCCATATCGGTTGCGAAAATAAATCTGAATACGTGGGATTCCGTTCGCTATTCCCGAGGAATGTTTTGAAGGAAAAACGGGCCTTAGCAGTGTTCACTGTTGGTGTGTCTGGCGTTCGAGGCGCCGTGCGCGGGACGGGCCCGCATCCCGTCGGATTGAAGTATTTCATTAAGGCGCGAGGCGACTTCAGTCGGGCCAGATGCGCACCCAGTCATCCTGGATGAGCTTGCCGCTGGCGCGGTCGGTGCTCCCGCTGGCCATGAAGCGCCGGGGCGCGGCCAGCGCGAGCATGCCGGCCTCCACCCAGAAGAAGAGCAGCGCGGCGGCGGCGACGGCGGGCAGCCGCGTGGCCCATCTCCGTGCGGAGACGCGAGTGGCGAGCACCACGAGCGGGAGCAGCAGCAGTGGGATGAGCGCGGGAAAGACGGCGAGCAGGCCGCGCGTGTAGCCGAAGAAGGCGACGGTGATGAGGGCCCGGTGCAGCAGCACCGCGGTGAAGAGCGCGAAGCCGCGCCATGCGGGCAGCAAGGACAGCGCGGCGCCCGCGAGCAGCAGCAGCGTGAGCGGCCACTTCATCCACGCGCGCTCCGGCACGAAGACGTCCACGGGGGCCCGGGTGCCGTTCAAGCCCGCGGGCAGGTTGGAGGCCCCCAGACCCAGCCGGAAGCCATCCAGCCAGCGGTCCAGCTTGGCCACCCACAGGCGCGCCGCGTCCGCCGGGTAATCCCTCATCCACGCGAGCCCCTCCGCGTATCCGTGCAGCAGCAGGTGTCGCTGGGCGGCGTTGGCCACGTCCAGGAAGCCCTCCTGGCCCATCTGGTTGACGCTGTCAGGGGTGAAGCCTCCCGTGGCCGCGGCGTGGTTCGCCATGGCGAAGTTGATGGGGCCGTACACGGTGACGGGGGCCAGCACGGGCAGCGGCTCCAGGTGCGGCGTCCGGGCGTTGAGCTCCCGCAGCACGCGCGCGTTGTGGATTGCCCAGGGGGCCAGCACGACGGCGGTGACGAGCAGGGCCGCGCCCCAGCGCAGGGCCAGGGTCCGCGGGGGCGTGGCGCCTCGGTAGAGCCAGGCCCAGGCGAGGAGGAAGGGCCAGAGGTACAGGTGTTCGGCGCGGGTGAGCGAGCCCAGGCCCATGACGGCGCCCAGCAGCACGGCGCCCGTCCACGTGGGGCCCGCGCGGTGCTGGAGCATCAGCGCGCAGGTGGCCGAGAGGAAGAGGACGTAGAGCACTTCATTGCTGTACGTGGTGGACAGCACCAGCCAGCCAAAGCTGCACGCGAACAGCGCGGCGCCCAGCAGGCTCCAGCCGGTGCCCAGCACCTTGCGCCACCACCACCCCGTGAAGGCGACGGTGCCCGCGTTCAGCAGCGCCAGCGCGAGCTTGTACGGATAGGCGCTGCCCTGCGGCGGGCCCAGCACGCGGTAGAGCAGCCCCAGGAGCCAGGGAAACAGGGGCGGGTGGTAGGGCAGGGTGACGGGCCCGGTGTGCCCGCGCGCGAGGTCGGCGGCGTAGGCGTGGAAGAAGCGCGCGTCACCGTAGAAGAAGATGGAGAAGGGCCAGGTCCGGTCGGGCGACGCCTGCAGGTAGAGCCAGCGCAATAGCAGGCTGAGGCTGAAGGTCGCGGCGGCGCCCAGGGCCACCGGGTGCCGCCGACACAGCTCGCTCACAGCGGTGAAGCGCCTGCGCATGCCACCCCCCGGACGCGTTGCCCGCCACCTTAGCCAGGCGCGAGCGCGGCGGCCAGGCGGCGCTCAGCTCCGCAGGGGCGGCTTGCCCTGGTGCGCCACCAGCAGGTCATGCATGTCGTTGGCGTGCTCCTCCTCCTTGGCGAGGATGCCCTCCATCATCCGGCGCGTCGTCGGGTCATGGTGGGCGAAGTAGCGAACCAGCTCCTGGTACGTCTGGATGGCGATGCGCTCGGCGATGAGGTTCTCCTTGATCATGTCCACCAGGTTCTGCCCCTCGGCATACTGGCTGGCGCTGCGGGACAGCAGGCCTTCGGGGTTGAAGTCCGCCTTGCCTCCGAGCTGGTTGATGCGCTCGGCGATGCGGAGCGCGTGCTCTTGCTCCTCTCGGGCGTGCGCTCCGAACTCGTCCTTCACGGACTCGCTCTGGATGCCGACCGCGGCGACGTAGTGGTAGGTGTAGCGCAGCACGCAGACGATTTCCGTCGCCAGTGCGTCGTTGAGCAGTTTGATGGTGGTGTTGACGTCGCCCTCGTAGTCCTCGGTGATGGCGCCTTCCTCCAGGTGCTCCCGGGCGCGGCGGCGAATCTCGGTGATGTCCGTGAGGAAGGGCTGCTGGACTTCGGCCATGGTGGTCCCCCTGTTCTGGGCTTCGCGCAAAGGTAGGAAGGGCGAGGCGCGAGGAATCCACCCACGGGAGGAACAGTCCGCCACCACGCCCCGGGGGCGGACGAGGGCGCGGGGACTCCTTCCGGGCTTTCAGAAAAACGACGAACTTCCACATGTCGGTGGCAGGCTGCACGCGTTCGTTTCCTAGACTCGGCCGAAGCGGCAGTCGTCCGCTCCGTCTGCCTTGATGCCCGGCATGGAGGGAAGTGTGTCCCACGCAGGTGAGCAGTCCATCCTGGCCATCGACCTCGGGACGTCCGCCGTCAAGGTGGCGGCTGTCTCGCTGAGGGGACGGATTCTGGGCGGTGACGTGGAGCCGCTGGAGCTGTCCCTGCTCCCGGATGGAGGCGCCGAGCAGCAGCCGGAGGCGTGGTGGCGCGCCATCGTCCTGGCGACGCGGCGCCTGCTGTCCTCCGGGGCCGTGAGCGCGGAGGACGTCATCGGCGTCAACTGCAGCTCCCAGTGGTCCGGCACCGTCGCGGTGGACGCGTCCGGCACGCCCGTGTGCCCCGCGCTCATCTGGATGGACTCGCGCGGCGCGCCGGACGTCAAGCGCGCGGTGGGCGGCTTCCTCTCCGTGGAGGGCTACGACGTTCGCCACCTGATGACGTGGATTCGCCTGTCGGGCGGCGTGCCCAGCCTGTCGGGCAAGGACCCGGTGGGCCACATCCTCTACCTGCGGCGCGAGCGCCCGGACGTGTACCGCCGGACGTACAAGTTCCTGGAGCCGAAGGACTGGCTCAACCTGAAGCTGAGTGGCCGCTGCGCCGCCTCGTATGACTCCATCACCCTGCACTGGGTGACGGACAACCGCGCGCTGGGCCGCATCGCCTATGACGACCGGCTGCTGAAGCTCGCGGGGCTCGAGCGGGAGAAGCTCCCGGACCTGGTCCCTGCCTCCACGGTGCTGGGGCCCCTCCATGCGCAGGCCGCGAGCGAGTTGGGCCTGCGCGAGGACGTGCAGGTGGTGACGGGCGCGCCAGACATCCTCGCCGCCGCCGTGGGCTCTGGCGCGGTGGGGGACTTCGAGCCCCACCTGTGCGTGGGGACCTCGTCGTGGCTGTGCTGCCATGTGCCCTACAAGAAGACGGACCTCTTCCACCAGATGGCGTCGCTGCCGTCCGCGCTGCCCGGGCGCTACCTGCTGGCCAACGAGCAGGAGTCCGCCGGCATCTGCCTCACCTTCCTCAAGGACAACATCCTCTACGGCCGGGACGCGGAGGCGGGGCCGGACCGTGATGCGCCGGACCTCTACCGGGTGATGGAGGCGCAGGCGGGCAACGTCCCCGCGGGCAGCGACCAGCTCATCTTCCTTCCCTGGCTCAACGGCGAGCGCAGCCCCGTGGACGACAAGTCCCTGCGTGGTGGCTTCTTCAACCAGTCCCTGAAGACGACGCGGGCGCACATGGTCCGGGCGGTGATGGAGGGCGTGGCCTACAACTCACGCTGGCTCTTCACCTATGTGGAGAAGTTCGTGGGCCGGCGGCTGGACTCGCTGCGCATCATCGGCGGCGGCGCCCGCTCCGCGCTGTGGTGCCAGATTCACGCGGACGTGCTGGGCCGCCCGGTGCAGCAGGTGGACGAGCCCGTGCTCGCCAATGCACGAGGCGCCGCGTTCCAGGCCGCGGTGGCGCTGGGGCGATTGACGGTGGAGGAGATTCCCTCGCTCGTGCCGGTCGCCCGCACCTTTCATCCGGATTCGAAGAACGCGGCGCTCTACGACGAGCTGTTCCGCGAGTTCGTCAACATCTACAAACACAACAAGGCCATCTTCGCGCGGCTCAATCGCGCGCGAAGCGCCTGAACCCCGAGGAGTCCGTCATGGCACTTCCAGACCTGAAGGCGCTGAGCCTGCTCAACCACGTCCCGCCGCGGTTGCTGTCCGCGGCCGAGCGCTACCTCAAGGCTGTTCCGGGCGTGAAGGGCCTGCTCAACCGGGAGACGGGCACGCTGCTGTCCGAACTGGAGAGCGGCCTCAAGCCCTACCGCGGGAAGATGCAGTCGTTCGACCACCTGCCGCCGACGGGACGCGCGCGCGAGGACGTGCTGCGCGAGCTCCAGGCCCTGGAGTCGCAGGAGGAGTACCGCTGGCGCGAGGGCCGCGTGTCCGGCGGTGTGTACAACGGTGACGCGGAGCACATCGCGTTCCTCAACCGCGTCTATGCGCTGCATTCCCAGAGCAACCCGCTGCACGCCGACCTGTGGCCCAGCGCCACCAAGTTCGAGGCGGAGGTGGTGGCGATGACGGCCAGCATGCTCGGCGCGGACGTGGCGAACGCGGGTCAGCCGGAGGAGGCGCGCATCTGCGGGGCCATGTCGTCCGGTGGCACCGAGAGCATCATGCTGGCGATGAAGACGTACCGGGACTGGGCCCGGGACACCAAGCGCATCACCCGGCCGGAGATGGTGGCGCCCGCCAGCGCGCACCCGGCCTTCGACAAGGCGGCGCACTACTTCGGAATCAAGATGGTGCGGGTGCCGGTGGGCCCGGACTACCGCGCCGACGTGGCCGCCATGCGCAAGGCCATCAACCGCAACACCATCGTCCTCATCGGCTCGGCGCCCGGCTTTCCGCACGGTGTCATCGACCCCATCGAGGCGCTGTCCGAGCTCGCGCGCAACAAGCGCATCGGCTTCCACACCGACGCGTGCCTGGGCGGCTTCGTGCTGCCCTTCGCCATGAAGCTGGGCTACGACGTGCCGCCCTTCGACTTCCGGCTGCCGGGCGTGACGTCCATGTCCGTGGACACGCACAAGTTCGGCTACGCGGCCAAGGGTTCCTCGGTGGTGTTGTACCGGGGCACGGAGCTGCGCTCGCACCAGTACTTCACGGCGACGGACTGGCCCGGCGGCATCTACTTCTCGCCCACCTTCTCCGGCAGCCGGCCGGGGGCGCTCATCGCCTCGGCGTGGGCCGCGCTGGTGAGCACGGGGGAGCAGGGCTACCTGGACGCCACCCGGCACATCCTGGAGACGGCGGCGGCCATCAAGCAGGGCATCCGCGACATCCCGGAGCTGCACGTGCTGGGGGACCCGCTGTTCGTCATCGCCTTCGGCTCGGAGTCCCTGGACATCTTCCAGGTGATGGAGCGGATGAGCGAGCACGGGTGGAACCTCAACGGCCTGCACAAGCCGTCCGCCGTCCACCTGTGCGTCACGCTGCGCCACACGCAGCCCGGCGTCGCGGAGCAGTTCCTGGTCGACCTGCGCGACGCCGTGGACTACGTGAAGGCCCACCCCAGCGCGAAGGGGACGATGGCGCCCGTGTACGGCATGGCCGCCTCCGTGCCCTTCCGCGGGCTGGTGAGTGACTTGCTCAAGAAGTACATGGACCTGCTCTACAAGGTCTGACGGCCACCCCTTTAAACATCTTGCTTGACGTAATCGACGGTGCCGGCAGCGAGGACGCGTGACGTCGCGACCTGTCGGCGCACCTCGCTTCCTGATGCGTAGCCCTTCTTCTTCCGTGGCTTGGGCCCGCG
>NZ_JAAIYB010000264.1 GCF_010894475.1 Myxococcus vastator | reverse complement strand
CCCCTGCTCATCCCGGACACGGGGACGATTGCCCGCACGGAGCTGTCGCGCGTGCCCTACTCGCTCGACGGTGAGCCGGCCGCGCCCGCCCCGCTCGACCTGGAGTCGCCCGACGCCGCCCTGGCCGAGGCCGCCTCCGCGCACGCCGATGAACACGCCGCCGAGCTGCCCCGGGTGGTCGTCTCCGCGCCCGCTCCTTCACGGGCGTCCGCGTTCGACGCCGTCTACAAGGCCATGAAGGCGTCGGCCCCCGTCAAGAGGCTCCGGCCCGGCATCACCCCTCCCCGGTTCCTCTCGGGCGAGCGCATCCACCTCCCCAACATCGCCTACGGGATTCAGTCCCACTTCGGGGGCTTCCCCAAGGGCGCGGTGGTGGCCCGCTGCATCATCACCGCGCAGGGCTCCGTCACCGAGTGCCAGCCCATCCAGGGCCTGCGCGGCCTGGAGGAAGGCGTCATCCGCACGCTCTCCACCTGGCGCTACGAGCCCGCCACGCTCAACGGGAAGCCCGTGGCCGTGCGCTACGTCTTCGACATCTGGTTCACGAAGGATCCAGGTGGCGGAACGAGCGAGTCCCGACAGCTCGCGGGGCTCGACCTCTCCGACGTGGTGGGCGCCGCGAACCCAGGGACGTGCGACGACTGCGACGCCTTCGAGTTCCACAGCCCGACGGCGCAGCGGTAGCACGTCCCGCCTGCCGCTGACGGGCCCTACCCCGCCAGCGGCAGCCGGAGGATGAAGCGGGCGCCTCCACCGGGCGCCGTGTCCACCTCCAGCGAACCGCCATGCTGCGTGACGATGGCATGGACGATGGACAGCCCCAGCCCCGAGCCCTGGGCCTTCGTGGTGAAGAAGGGCTCGAAGATGCGGTCCCGGACCGCCTGGGGAACACCCGGGCCGCTGTCGTCCACGGTGAGCCACACGCGCCCGCCCTCGTGCCCCGCTGACAGCGTCACGCGACCTCCCGCGGGCGTGGCCTCCAGCGCGTTGAGGCACAGGTTGATGAGCACCTGACGCAGCCGCTCCTCCTCGCCCGCCACCGACGGCACCGGCGCCTCGCGCGGCGTGAGCGCCAGCGACACCTTGCGGGACGCGGCCTGTCCGCTCAGCAGGTCCACCACCCGCCGCAGCAGCTCGTTCACGTCCACGGCGGCGGGACGGAACTCGCGAGGCCGCGCGAACTGGAGGAAGTCCTCCAGGACGTGGTCCAGGCGGCGGATTTCATCGCGCACCAGCAGCAGGGGCTCCAGCAAGGGCGCCTGCTGTCCGTCCGGCAGCCGCCGCAACCGCCGCTCGAGCACGGAGAGCTGGAGCGCCGCCGCGTTCAGCGGGTTGCGGATTTCGTGGGACAGGCCCGCCGTCATCGTCCCCACCGCCGCCAGCTTCTCCGTCACCTGGGCGCGCCGAGCCAGCTCCCGCTTCTCCGCGTGCAGGCGCACCTGCCGCATCGCCTGCTCCAGCGTCAGCAGCAGCTCCTGCGGCGCGCACGGCTTCATCAAATACGCGCACGCGCCCGCCCGCACCGCGGCCACCGCCGTCTCCAGCGTGGCGAAGCCCGTGAGCAGCACCACCTCCGAGTCCGGCGACGCGGCCTTCAGCTCGGCGGCCAGCGCCGTCCCATCTCCGTCCGGCAGGCGCAGGTCCACCAGGGCCACGTCGAAGCCCTCCCGGGCCCGCGCGTGCGCCGCCTTGCAGCTGGACGCGCCTCGGACGGCGTAGCCCGCGTCCCCGAGCAGCTCCTCCAGGTTGTCCAGGAAGGCCGCGTTGTCATCCACCACCAGCACGGACGGAAGGGACGGAGGGGTGGGCTCGCTCATGAGGTGTGGGTGGGGCGTGCCGCGTGCGCCGTCTCCAGCACCTCCAGCAGCGCGCCCGGGTCAAAGGGTTTGGAGAAGACGCCCATGGCCCCTTCGAGCGGGGCCGCGTCGGGATAGGCGGTGATGACGAACGTGGGCAGGCGCGGATAGCGCGCGCGAAGCCGGCGCAGGGCCTCGCCATCCGGCCCACCGGGAATGCGCAGGTCCACCAGCGCCGCGAAGGGGTGCACACAGAGGATGCGGTCCGCGTCCAGCACCGAGGCCGCCGTCACACAGGAGAAGCCGCGCCCGCGCAGCAGCTCGGCGAGGTTGTCGCTCAGCGCCGGGTCATCCTCCACCAGCACCACCAGCCCATCCCGGCGAGCACCGGACAGCAGCTCCACCAACGTGGGGATGGGCACGGGCTTGGGCAGCACCGCGAGCAGGCCTTCGCGCCGGGCCGTCTCCAAATCATCCTGGCGTGGGTGCGCGGTGATGACCACCGCGGCCAGGCCCGGGTCCACGCGGCGGAGGTGGTGCACGGCATCCGCGCCGCTCATGCCGGGCATGCGCATGTCCGTCAGCAGGGCGTCGAAGCGCGTGGTGCGGGCCAGCCGCACGGCCTCGTCGCCGCTCGTGACGACGGTGGCCGCGTCCCCGGCGTCGCGCAGAATCTCCGCGAGGTTCTCCGCGAACGCCCGGTTGTCATCCAGCAGGAGGTATTGGCGCATGCGTCTCCTCCGAAGCGATGAGGGAAAGCCGAATCACGAAGCGCGCCCCCGCGCCGGGACGGGGGACATACGCGATGCCACCCCCATGCCGCTCCAGGATGCGCTTGACCAGCGGGAGCCCGAGCCCGATGCCGCGCGCCTTCGTCGTCATCAGCGGCTCGAAGAGGCGGCGGCGGATGACGTCGCTGACGCCCGGCCCGGAGTCCTCCAGCACCAGCTCCACCATTCCCGGCTCGCTCGTGGCGGCGGACAGCGACACCGTCCCGCCCGTCTCCTCCAGGGCCTGGACGGCATTGTCGAGCAGGTTCACGAACACCTGGCGCAGCTGCCCCGCGTCGCCTTGAACCGCGGGCAATGACGTCAGCCCCTCCGCGCTCACGGAGATTGTGTCGGGCCGCTGCACGGCCTTGAGCGCTTCCTGCCAGACCTCGTCCAGCCAGACCTCCTGCCGGTGCAGGGGCCGGTCCCGAATCATGTCCAGCAGGTCGGAGACGATGCGGTTGGCGATGCCCACCTGGTCGCCAATGCGGTCCAGGTGCTTCGTCGTGCGCTCGTCCACGGCCCCCGGGCGACCGCGGAGGATGTAGAGCGACGTCTCGATGACGCCCAGCGGATTGCGCAGCTCGTGGCCGATGGAGCCCACCAGCTGGCCAAAGGTGGACAGCCGCTCGCTGCGCGCCTGCTGCGCCAGCAGGTCCTCCCGGTACGTGTGGAGCATGATGGCCAGCTCCAGGTCGAGAATCTTCCCCAACGCGGAGCGGGCCGCCTGGAGCGCCGCGGGCTGCTCCAGGTAGGTGGCGTCGATGTGGCTGTTGAACTCCTGGCGCAGGACGTTCATCGCGCCGAACATGTAGTGCTGTGGCAACGCGATGCGCACGTGCATGCGGCCAATGCGGCAGCGCAGCGCGTAGTAGGCCTCGTCCCAGGGGCCGCGGAGGAGCTGATCCATCCACACCTGCAAGGTGCCGCGCAGGTGGCCCACCTGGCTCTCCCCTCCTTCGAGCGCCTGCCGAGCCCGCTCATGCTCCAGGATGCGGTCGTAGAAGACGCGAGCGAAGCGCGGGAAGTGGGGCTTCGCGGTGGCGTGCAAGGTCACGAGAGCCTGCTCGTCGACCGAGCTGAACCCCACGTACCGCTTCAATTCCTCGAACAAGGTTTCCGCCATGAGTCCTGGGGTGCGAGCCTATCCGCGCTGAACGCTTGAGCGCAGGAACTTCCTCCCCCGCCTCGTGCCGGCTCGGCACGCCGCCCAGGGGCCGCCGCCCGCGAGTCCAAGGACCGCGCCGGGGACATGACCTGGACCGCGAGCCTGGTCATTCCGGCCCGGCGGGAACTCTTCAGCAAAACCCAGGCCAGTACCTGCGCGCGTGGGCAGACATGAAGCCGCGCGCAAGATGTGCGCGCATCCCGCGTCCAGCTCCGCTGCGCGCACGGCTTGCGCGGGAACGACACCGCTCCAATTCATCATTCACATTGCAAATGAAACACGATTACAATAACCAGGACGCCTCACCTACGAGGCACCATGAATTTCAGAAGCACCAGGGCGTGGCTTTTCCGGTGGACGCTCACCTCGGCCCTGCTCCTGCTGGGCTCGGCGTGCGGTAACACCTCCACTCCCGCGGAACCCGATGCCGGCGTTCGGCCTGACGCGGGGACGACACCCGACGCAGGCTCTCTGCCAGACGGCGGCGTGGTTGAAACACGCGACACACTGGAGTTGCTGGCGGGAAACACGGCCACGGGCTTCGTGGACGGCCTGGGGACGGCGGCGCGCTTCAGCGGCCCGGCGGGAGCGGTGCTGACGCCGGACGGCGCGTTCGTCTACGTGGCGGACACGTTCAACAACCTGCTGCGGCGTATCGACACCAGCACGGGTGACGTCGTGACGCTGGCGGGGCGCGTGCAGCAGATGGGCGCCGTGGACGGCACGGGCACGGAGGCACGCTTCAAGAGTCCGCGCGCGCTGGCCTACGCCCCGGACGGCAGCGCCCTGTACCTGGCGGACGGCCCCACCCTCCGCAAGATTTCCTTGCCGGACGCCCAGGTGACGACGCTCGCCGGCAGCCCGGACTCACCGGGGAACGTGGACGGCGTGGGTGACGAGGCGCGGTTGGGCTCGCTCCTCCACAGCCTGGCCATCTCCGAGGACGGCGCCACGCTCTACATCGCGGACCGCACCAACCGCGTGCTCCGGACACTGGACCTGGCCAGCCGGCGAGTGAGCACCGTGGCGGGGACCCGTTACACCGGCGCGGAGCAGAGCGTGGATGCGCGCGGCGCGGCGGCGCGCTTCAGCGGACTGGGCGGCATCGTCCGCGTGGGCACGAGCCTCTACGTGGCGGACACGTTCAACCATACGGTGCGCCGGGTCGACCTGACGACGTTCGACGTCACCACCCTGGCGGGCACCGCGGGAGCGGCGGGGGCACAGGACGGCGTGGGGGCCGCGGCGCGCTTCGACACGCCCCAGTCGCTGACGGGCGACGCCGCCTATCTGTACGTCACCGGTTGGGACGGACTGCTGCGGCGCGTGGCATTGGCGGATGGGAGCACCACCACCCTGCTTGGCGACGCGGACGACGTGCGACCGGTGGATGGCGTCGGTGAAGCGGTGCGGCTGGGCATCGCCTTCGGACCGCCGCTGCTCGATGCCGTGCGGGGTATCCTCTATTACAACGACCGTGACGCCAACGCCCTGCGCCGGCTGGACCTGGGCACGCTGGAGATGACAACGCTCGCGGGCGCCGCGCAGCCGTCCGGCAGCGTCGATGGTCCGGGGGCCCAGGCCCGCTTCGACAGCCCCTCCGCCATCATCGCGGGAGACGGCGCCTGGTTCGTCGCCGACACGTACAACCACACCGTGCGCGCCGTGGCGTTCGACACCGGGGAGACGCGGACCCTGGTGGGCAGGCCCAGAACGGCCGGCGGCGAGGACGGCCCCGTGGAGACGGCTACGCTGAGCTATCCGGTGGGGCTCGCCTGGCACGCGGCCACGCAGCGGCTCTACGTCGCGGACATGGGCGCTCACACCGTGCGCGCCATCGACCTGCAAGCCCGGACCGTGCGCACACTGGCGGGAGCGGTGGACGAGGCCGGCGCCACCGACGGCGAAGGCTCCACGGCGCGCTTCTCCAGCCCGCAGCACCTCGCGCTGTCACCGGACGGCGTCACGCTGTACGTCGCGGACTCGGGAAACGGCACCGTGCGCGCCATCACCACGGCCACGGGCGGGGTGACGACGCTGGCCGGTACGGCGGGCGAGCACGGCACCGTGGATGGCGTGGGCGCCGCCGCGCGCTTCCGGGAGCCGGCGGGCCTCGCGCTGGACGCGTCGGCTGGCCGCCTCTACGTGGCCGACGCCACCGCCCAGACGCTGCGCGCCATCACCCTGGCCACCGGCGAGGTGACGACCGTCGCCGGGCAGGACCGGACCACGGGCGTGGTGGACGGCACCGTCGCGGAGGCCCTCTTCAAGGGGCCCTCCGGAGTCGCGTTGAACGCGGCGGGGACGCGGCTCTACGTCGCCGACAGCGGCAACCACGTCATCCGGTCGGTGAACCTGGAGGCGGGCACGGTGTCCACGTGGCTGGGCAATCCCGTGCGCAGCGGGGGCATTGGCCCCGGGCAGCGGGTGGCCTTCCGCGCGGCGACGCTCTACTACCCGCAGGCGGTGGCGGTGGGCGAGCAGGACGTCGCGCTCCTCTCCGACAACGGCGTCTACCTGGCGCGGCCCCAGGCGGCGCCGTGAGGACGCCGCGCCTCTTGTGCGTCGCCACGGCGGCGTGGCTCGCGGGCTGCGGCGGGGAGAGCGGCCACACCGAGGAGCCGCCCAGGGAGAGGACTCCGCATGTGGCCGTGGGTGTGGGGCGGCCGGGGCAATATGTCCCCGTGCAGCCCGGTGACACGCTGCGGTTGCAGCGCGGGTGTCAGGGCAGCCAGCACGTCTTCGTGTCGCTCCAGGCCTGGAACCTGGAGCCCCTCACCGCCACGGTGTCGCTGTCGCTCACGCGTCAGTCGGATGGCCAGCGGGTGTCGCTGCCCTATCAGCTGCGCCTGCCATTCGAGCCCGCGACGGAGCAGCGCCCCGCGATGCTCTCCGGCCTGCTGCTCGTCGTCCCTGAGCCCTCCGAGGCGCTGGGGGAGCGCGTCACCCTGGAGGCGCGGCTGGAGGACGCGGGCGGCCAGTCCGCGACCGCCTCCCGGGACGGCCTCGTGCAGTGGGGGCCAGACGCATGTCCGTGAAGCGCCTGTCCGGCCTCATGGGGGCCGCCTTGTGGTGGGCGCTCGCCACCGGCTGTGGCGAGCCCGCGCCAGCGCCGGAACCGGACGCGCCCGCTGGCTGGGCACCCGCGTTCGACGCGACGGACGCGGGCTGGCTGATGAATGTCTCCGCGCCCCCCGGCGGCCCGCTGCTCGCCGTGGGGGGGCGCTTCGACCAGGGCGCCATGCACCAGCGGCACGCCGACGGCTGGGCACCGGTGTCACTCACCGAAGCGGTGCCGCTGCTCAACTGGAGCCACGGCTTCGGCCCGGACGACGTCTGGGTGGTGGGCAATGAAGGCACGGTGCTGAACGGTGATGGCGTGCAGTGGCGGCGCGTGCCAGTGCCCACGGCCCAGGACCTCTGGGGCATCTGGGGCGCCGCGCCGGATGACCTCTGGGCGGTCGGAGGCCGAGGCCGCCAGGCGGGCGATGCCACGCTGCTCCACTACGACGGTCGCGAGTGGACGGTGGTGCAGGTGCCGCCGCTCCAACGCGACCGCGTGGACGCCTTCTACAAGGTCTGGGGCAGCGCGCACGATGACGTCTGGGTCGTGGGCCAGAAGGGCGCCGTCCTGCACTGGGACGGCACGGTCTGGACCGAGCACTTCGTGGGCATCAGCGACGACCTCATCTCCGTCTGGGGAGCCGGGCGGGAGCGAGTGGTGGTCGTGGGCGGACGCAGCAACGGCGTCGTGGCCCGCTGGGATGGCCAGGCCTGGACCTCCCGCGAGCTGGCACCGCTGCCCGGCCTCAATGGGGTGTGGCTGCGCACGCCCTCCGTGGCGCACGTGGTGGGCATCGAAGGGACGCTGGCCGTGCTGGACGTGGACACGCTCACCGCCCACCCCGTGCCCGCCACCACGCGGCTCACCTTCCACAGTGTGTTCGGCGACGCGTCCGGAGACCTGACCGCCGTGGGCGGCAACCTGGGCGCGTTGGCGGATGCGTACCAGGGCCTTGCCTGGACGCGACCGCTGGGACCCAACGAGTAATCACCCGAGACAACGACGATGACAAAGACGACACGCTGGATGCGTGGGCTGGGTTGCGCCCTGGGGCTCGTGGGGTGCTCGCCCACGGCTTCGGAGCCCCCAGTGCCCGAAGAACCCCGGATTGCCTCGGACATCTTCGGCGCCCTGGGGGATGTGATTCCCTTCGCGACGCCGGAGCAGCGGGAGAGCTTCGAGCGGGGACGCCAGGTGATGCTGCGCCGCTTCACGCCGGAGGAAGGCCTGGGCCCCTCCTTCAACGTCGCGAGCTGCGTGAACTGCCATGAGAAGCCCGTGGTCGGCGGCGGCGCGGGCCGGTACCGCAACTTCTTGTTGGTGGGCCAGACATTGCCGGACGGCTCCTTCGTCCCCACCGGTGTCAACGGGGTGCAGCCGCACTTCACGCTGGAGGGCGTGCGCCGTCCCACCGACGACGCCACCAACACCCTGGCCACCCGCAACCCCATCCCCTTCTTTGGCGTGGGCCTGCTGGCGGAGATTCCCGACGAAGTCATCCTGCGCAACGCGGACCCGGACGACGCGGACGGCGACGGCATCAGCGGCCGGCCCAATTATGACCGCGGCTTCGTCGGGCGCTTTGGCCGGAAGTCGCAGACGGTGTCCATCGAGGGCTTCATCCGGGGCCCTGTCTTCAACCACATGGGCCTCACCTCCAACCCCCTGTCGGAGGAGGCCAAGGCACGCCTTCCGGTGCCCAGCGCGCTGGATGGGCTGCCGGGCGCCAGTCGGCTCGCGGGCGGCCTGCGCACGGTGCGCCAGGCCCAGGCGGCGGCCCCCGACGAGCCCACCGTGGACGATGACGGGGTGCCAGACCCGGAGATGAGCGAGCAGGAGCTGTTCGACCTGGTGTCCTTCTCCATGCTCACGGCGGCGCCTCGGCCGGACGCGCCCACGCCGGAGTCGGAGGCCGGGCAGCAGCTCTTCACCCAGCTTCGCTGCGATGCCTGCCACGTGCCCGCGTTGGAGGGACCTCGTGGGCTCATCCCGCTCTACAGTGACCTGCTCCTGCACGACATGGGGCCGGCGCTGGACGACGGCATCGTGATGAAGCTGGCGGGTGGCTCGGAGTTCCGGACACAACCGCTGTGGGGTATCGCCGCCGCGGGCCCCTACCTGCACGACGGCCGCGCGGATGACCTGGACGAGGCCATCCGGCTCCACGGGGGTGAGGGCCAACGCTCGCGGGACGCCTACGTCGCCCTGAGCCACGCGGAGCAGGCGCGCGTCCTCCACTTCCTGGAGTCCCTGGGCGGGCGCGAGCAGCGCAGCGATGGCATGTTGCCGCAAGACGCGCCGGTGCCCCCCACCGGCGACTGGGGAGGCCCCGCGGCCGCGCTCAACGCGCAGGACCAGGAGCGCTTCCGCCAGGGCCAGCACCTGTTCGACCGGGACTTCGGCCTCCGCGAAGGCGTGGGCCCCCACTTCAATGGCGACTCATGCCGTGCCTGTCACTTCGACCCGGTGCCGGGGGGCGCGGGAGGCCTGGACCTGGACGTCACGCGCCAGGGCATCTTCGTGGACGGGACCTTCGTCTATCCCATGCCCGGAACCATGGCGCACCGGCACGGCGCGGTGGACGCTCGGCCGCCGCTGGACCCGCGCAGCAACTTCTTCGAGCGGCGTCAGACACCCTCGTTGTTGGGCCTGGGCCTCATCGAGCGCATCCCTGAAGCGCTCATCCTCGCCAACGAGGACCCCGACGACGTTGACGGCGATGGGATTCGTGGCCGGGCCCACCGTCTGGCGGACGGGCGACTGGGGCGCTTCGGCTGGAAGGCCAACGTGCCTGGCGTGCACGAGTTCGTTCGCGACGCGCTCAGCAACGAGCTGGGACTGACGTTGGTCGACGAGCCAGGGCTCACCTTCGGCGCCGCGCGGGATGACGACGACATCGCGGACCCGGAGGTGGGGTTGTCCACCATCGAAACCCTCACCTTCTATCTGGCCTCGCTGGCGCCTCCGCCTCGCACCGGTGCCCGACCGGACCTGGACGACGCGGGCCTCGCGCTGTTCCATGACGTGGGCTGCGCGAAGTGTCATGTCCCCGCCTTCCCAACGACGGACGGCCGCGACGTCCGCCTCTTCAGCGACCTGCTCCTGCATGACGTGATGCGCGACGGACGCCGGAGCGTGGAGGACGGGGACGCCCAGGTGAACGAGCTGCGCACCCCGCCGCTATGGGGCCTTGCCCAGACGGCGCCCTACCTCCACGACGGCGCCGCCAGCACCGTGGCCAGCGCCATCACCCTGCATGGCGGCGAGGCAGCGTCCTCACGGCGCGCCTACGAAGCCCTCTCGGCGCCGGAGCGAGACGCCCTGCTGGCGTTCCTCCAGACGCTCTGAATGCCGTTCCGGAGTCCCGCCGTCCCGCCCGCTCAGGGCTGGACGGCGGGGCGTTCGGAAGCAGACCCGCGGGTGAAGAGCTGGCGCCAGACACGGCGCTCCCACAGGCTCCCCGCGAGCAACACCACCACCCCGCTCCACGTCAGCACCGGGTCCTCTTCCAGGGCATGCCCCAGCACGAGGAGCGAGCACCCCGCGGCAGTCACCAGCAGCGGGCCCACCCGCCGCAGCCGCCGCGACCGCCAGCCACTCACCGCCAATGACACGGTGACGGCCACGGCGAGCATCACCTGGTGCGCGGACTCCGTCAGCGACAGGCCCACGCCGAGGAACGACAGCACCTGCGCGTAGGCCGCCAGGCAGGTGGGGCACAGCGCACACGCCAGCAACGGCACCAGCATCGACCAGCGGCCTCCCGGCACCTTCGCGGGCTCGGTCGGGTCGGTAGCGGCTTGCCCTCGGTGATGAGCGCAGTCGCAGGCCGCATCAGGGACAGAGGAAGAGGAGGAGCGCATCACGGTCATTCCAGGGAGAAGGTGGCCCCGGTGAATTCCGGAGCCGCGTTGTTCGACAATCCAGCGACACACGTGCCCGTGCGCGGCGGGTCAGCGCGCGGACGTTCCGCGGCGAAGAGGCGTGAAGAGCGCCCACACACGGCAACGGCCCGCGAGGATTCCCTCCTCGCGGGCCGCGAACCGCGCTGGCTTCCTGACGACGTCCGCCACACGCTCAAGCGATGCGGGGCCGTCCCAACCAGGCCAGGCCCAGCCCCAACGTCAGCAGCGTTGGCAGCACGAGCGCGAGGACCCCCAGCGCCACCTGGGGTACGACGTCGGCGCCAGGCTGCTCGACATACGCGAATCGCGGCAGCCGCGCGTGCTCCGCGGCCCCCAAGGTGGCGCCCGAGAAGACACGAGGAAGCAGGGCCTCACGCCACGTGGCGTGGAAGTGGTCGACCTGCCGCAAGAAGTGCGCGTGCCGTGCGCCTCCCGTACCCGCCACGTCCTGGAGCGCCTGCTGGAAAGCCAGCGCGGGGGACAGGAAGCGCAGCACCCCCAGCGCATCCTGCTGCCGCGCCAACTGTGTCTGGAAGGCCGCCACCACGGGCGCGGTCGCCCGAGCCGCCTCGTCCTGCACGGCCAGCGCCGTGGGCCAGTACCCCTCCGCCTTGGCCCCCTTGGGTGCCAGCTCCGGATGGTCCTCGAAGTAGGCGGACAGCACCTCGCTGCCGCGCTTCTGCGCCTCCAGGGACGCCTCGCGCGTGGCCCCCACCAGCGCCACGCGAGACGGCACCGGGTACAGGCCACTGACGCCCAACTGCGCCACCGCGGGCACCACGACCACCAGCACCAGCCACGCCCCCACGAGCACCAGCGCGTTGGTGGCGGAGCTCAGGGCCCGCGCATTCACGGCCAGCGCCAGCGCGAACCAGAAGGCGCCG